>JAHRHE010000103.1 GCA_020027965.1 Nitrospirota bacterium
CCAGTGCAATGAAGATGAGCAGGACCCAGGGCGATTTCCGCATCAGCTCGTCTCAGCAGTGGGAATTCCTGGACAATCCGGGCTAGGGCAAATCGCGTCGCACGATAACGGAACGGTCGGGAGAAGTCAAGGGACATGGCCGGCGCCTGCGCGAACACGAGCGGCGCGGTCGCGCCCGAGGTCGGCCCGGCACGGATGCGTCAGGCCACCGGCGTGCCCGCCGGACGGAACCGCCTGGAGGCCGAATTGACCCGGATTTCCTTGACTTGTCCCGCGCCCATTGATTAGACTGCAAGACACTCTTTTTTTCAGTCTTTTTGAGGATGTAGGAGCGTTTCCGATGCTGGATGCGTTGACTCAGAAGTTCGAACAGGTCTTGAAACGCCTGCGCGGGCAGGGTGTGCTGAGCTGCGTGCGAAAGCGGTGGGCCAGGAGGTCCTGCGGAGCCTCACGCCTGGCCACCAGGTCGTGAAACTCGTCTGGGAGGAACTGCGCGAGCTGATGGGCCACGCGCAGGCCGGTCTGAGCCTGTCCTCGGTGCCGCCCACGGTACTCATGATGGTAGGTTTGCAGGGCGCCGGCAAAACGACGACGTGCGGCAAGCTAGCTCGGCTCTTCAAGACCCAGGGAAAGCGCGTCCTGCTGGTTGCCGCCGATCCGCGGAGGCCGGCGGCCACTGAGCAGCTCGCCAGCCTGGGTGCTGCGCTTGATGTCGCGGTGCACCGGGCCCCATCCCCGGGTCACGGGTCGCCCTCGCGCGCCGAGGTCGTGCTCGCCTGCACAGAGGGTGCCGAACGCGGCCGCGTTCAGGGATATGATGTGGTGATTCTGGATACGGGCGGGCGGCTGCACATCGATGATGAGCTGATGGAGGAGCTCGCCGAGGTCAAACACGCAATCGAGCCGCAGGAGACGCTCCTGGTGGCCGATGCGATGACGGGGCAGGATGCGGTCGCCATGGCGCAGCAGTTTGACCAGCGAGTCGGACTGACGGGGGTGATTCTGACGAAGGTGGAAGGCGACGCGCGGGGCGGCGCCGTGCTGTCGATTCGGGCCGTGACCGGTAAACCGGTGAAGTTCCTGGGTGTGGGGGAAAAGCCGGAGGCGTTGGAACCTTTCCACCCGGACCGGATGGCCTCCCGGATCCTCGGAATGGGCGACGTGCTGTCGCTGATCGAGAAGGCCCAGGCAGCCTATGCGCACGAGGAGGCGGAGTCGCTCCAGCAGAAGCTCACCACGAAGACGTTTACGCTGGAGGACTTCCGCGAGCAGATCCGGCAGGTGAACCGTCTGGGGTCAATGGATCAGATTCTGGGGATGCTGCCCGGGGGGGCGCGATTGCAAGAGATGGCAGGCGGCGGGGTGCCAGAGCGGGAGATCGGGCGGGTGGTGGCCATCATCAATTCGATGACGCCCCGCGAACGCCGGGATCACACGATGCTCAACGGCAGCCGGAAGAAACGGATCGCGCGCGGCAGCGGGACCACCGTGCAGGAGGTGAACCGGCTGATCAAGCAGTTTTTGTCGGCCCGAACGATGATGAAAGCCCTGGCCAGCGGGGGCGGCCGTGGGCGGCTCGCACAAGTCCTGCGGTCGCTGTGAGCGACACGCTGAGGTTCAGGTCCCGTGTTTGGTTTCGCGCTTCACGAGATACGCTTCACAGGATTAAAAGAAGGAGGAACACGTGGCGGTTCATTTGCGACTCACGCGAGCAGGACGACGGAACCGACCTTTTTACCGGCTGGTGGCGGCAGACTCTCGAATGCCCAGAGACGGTCGCTATCTGGAGGTGCTGGGCACGCATGATGGGCTGAAACACCCACCCGTGACCGAGCTGAAGCGCGAACGGGTGCTCGACTGGCTGAACAAAGGCGCCCAGCCATCGGTGACGGTACGGACCCTGCTTCGCCGGGCGGGACTCCTCAAGAAAAATTAAAAGTGCAAAATTCAAAATGCAAAATAGTAGGGGGGGCGCCCGGATTTAATTTTGCATCTTTCATTTTGAGTTTTACATTGCCGGAGGCCTATGGCCGAGGCACCTGAGTTGGTCGCAATCGGCAAGATTGAGAAGCCCTTCGGCATCCGTGGGGAACTGCGTGTTCGGTCCCTCAGCGATGTGCCGGGCCGATTCGAGGCGCTTGAGCGCGTGACGCTCGTGGCTCCGTCCGGGCGTGCGCTGGATACCATGGTGAACCGGGTGCGCGAGCACGGCGACTCCTATGTGCTTGCGTTCGAGGCGCTGACCACCCCGGAAGACGCAGCAGAGTTCCGCGGGGGACTGATCAAGATTCCACGCGATCAGACGCCCCCGTTGCCAGCGGGGCAGTACTACGAGTGCGATCTGGTTGGCATGCAGGTCCGCTCCGAGCAGGGTCAGCAACTCGGGATCCTGGAACAGGTCCTAGAGACCGGGAGCAACCACGTGTTCGTGGTTCGGGCGGGGAAGCGGGAACTCCTCCTTCCCGCCACCCGGCAGGTGGTCGCGGCTGTCGACGTGCAAGGCCGGAGCATGACGGTTCGGCTTGTGAAGGGGATGCTGGACGATTGGGACCGCTGACATGATGCGGTGCGAAGTCATCACGCTGTTTCCGGACCTGATCCTCCAGGTGCTGGGCCAGAGCATGCTCAAGCGGGCTCAGGAGAAGGGGCTTCTGCAAGTCCGCGTGCGAAACCTCCGAGATTATACTGATGATCGCCACCAAGTGGCGGACGACACCCCGTATGGCGGCGGCGCCGGGATGGTCATGAAGGCGGAGCCGATCTTTCGGGCGGTCGACGCCGTGCGTCAGGACTATCGCGACACCTCCGGCAGGCATTCCGGGCAGCTGGAGACAGCGCCCTGGCGTCGACCGGCTGGGGCCGAATCCGTTCCTGAGCCGACCGTGCGGCTCATCGTGCCGAGTCCGCAGGGTCGGCTCTTTTGCCAGCGCGTCGCTGAGGAGCTTCGTGATGAACGTCGACCGATCGTGTTTGTGTGCGGGCACTATGAAGGATTGGACGAGCGAGTGCGACTTGGGTTGCGGCCGGAGGAGATCTCGATCGGGGACTATGTCCTGACGGGAGGCGAGCTGCCCGCTCTGGTCATCATTGACGCCGTGGTCCGGCTGATCCCCGGTGTGTTGGGGGATCCGGAGTCAGCGCGAGAGGACTCCTTCGCGGATTCCTTGTTGGACTACCCGCACTATACGCGGCCGGCTGAAGTGCGGGGCTTGACGGTGCCCGATATTTTGCTGTCGGGCAATCATGAGGCGATCCGGCTCTGGCGTCGGAAGGAAGCGCTGCGCAATACGTATCTGAAACGTCCTGATCTCTTGCGGGATCGCGTGCTGAACGAGGAGGACCGACGGTTGTTGGATGACATCGTGCGGGACAGCGCGGGACGTCTGTCGGTGAAATGCGGGGAGGAGGGCTAGCCACATGAATCGGTTGGAGCAGATCCAACGATCGTTGACGAAGAAGACGGTTCCACCGTTCGAGATCGGGGACACCGTGCGGGTCCACGCGAAAGTCGTTGAAGGCGAAAAGGAGCGCGTCCAGGTGTTCGAAGGAGTGGTCATAGGCCGGAAGGGGGCACGGAACAGCGAAACGTTCACGGTTCGAAAAATCTCGTTCGGGGTCGGGGTGGAACGGATCTTTCCGGTACATTCGCCCATCATTTCGCGAATTGACGTCGTGCGTCAGGGAAAAGTGCGGCGGGCCAAGCTCTATTATTTGAGAGAGAAGAAGGGGAAGATGGCAAGGGTCGGGGATCGCGAGTTCACTCAGGAGTCCAAAGCGCCGGCGGCAGGGCCCAAAGGGCAGGTCGGCGGACAGGCGGACACCGAGGTGACGCCGGAGGAAGCCGTCCCAGCCGGCTGAATTATCGTGAAGCGTGAGGCGTGAGGCGTGAGGGGGGAAAGGACGAAGGGCTAGTTTGGACCTTTCTCTTTCACCTCGCCTCACGCCTCACTCCTCACCCCTCACGGTCTTTTAAGCAGTGGAGCCGACCGACTACTTCGAGACGGAGGCCCTGCGGTGCGAGTACCGTCTGGTGGCGGGACTCGACGAAGCGGGGCGCGGGCCTCTCGCCGGGCCGGTGGTCGCGGCGGCGGTCATCTTGCCGCGTCACTGTAGACTGTCGGGGCTGAACGATTCCAAGCAGGTGCCCGAACCCGTACGAGAACGGCTGTTTGGGGAGATCGTGCGCCAGGCCGTCGGTGTGGGGATTGGCGCCGCGTCCGAGCGCGAGATTGACGCATTGAATATCCTCGAGGCCACGAGGCTGGCCATGGGCCGGGCGATCCAGGCGCTGATTCCCAAGCCGGACTTTCTCCTCCTGGATGCACTCCTGCTTCCTTCGGTCCCGCTGCCGCAGCGCGCGATCATTAAAGGCGATACTCTGTCGGTTTCGATCGCTGCAGCCTCTATCCTAGCCAAGGTCAGTCGGGATCGCCTCATGCGGAACTATGACCTGCGCTATCCGCAGTATCACTTCAAGGTCAACAAGGGCTACGCCACGCCCGAGCATTTGCGCCTGCTGGCTCGGCATGGTCCGTGCGAAGCCCACCGGCGCACGTTCACTCCCGTCAAGAGTCTCGGGGCCGACGGCTACAGGGAGCGAACTGAGTGAGCCGCGAGCCGCGCACGTTCGGGCAAGACGCCGAATGGGAGGCCGAACGGTACCTCCGCCGCAAGGGGTACCGCATCCTTCAACGAAATGTCAGATCCCCTCGCGGGGAACTCGATCTCGTGACCCGGAACGGGGACGTGCTGGTGTTCGTCGAAGTCAAGGCGCGGCGGACGGCCGCGTACGGAGGAGCCTCCTACGCGGTGGATGGACGGAAACAGGCCCGCCTCATCCGGCTCGCCGCGGACTACCTGGCCCGGCATCGTCTTCGGACTCGGTCCTGCCGGTTTGATGTGGTACTATTGAACTCTGGAGCAGCCCGCCGGGCGGAAATCGAGCACATCGAGAATGCTTTCGAGGTCCCGGGGGATGACCTCAGATGGTGAAGAGGGCAGGGTAGCCGAGCAGCCTCCTGTGCTCGCGGAGCGCGCACACAGGTCTCATTTAGAGTTGCACCAGATAGTGTGCTCGCTCGACGCGCGCAGTTAGAGCCTGCTCGGCCACCCCTTGGGTGCGGGCTAGAAAAAAGCTCACGGCGCCGCTCACGACTTATTACGCTTTACTCGTCAGGCGCGGGGCTCATGATTCAGTTATTCCACGTCTCAAAGTATTATGACCGGCGCCCGGCACTTCACGATATTAACCTTCAGATCAAGAAGGGCGAGTTTGTGCTGCTCATGGGTCCCAGCGGGGCGGGGAAGACGACGCTGCTGAAGCTGCTGTTTTGCGCCGACCAGCCTGACGAAGGACAGATCTTGGTGCAGAACCGCAACGTCGCCCGGTTGAGGCCAAGGGATCTGCCTCACCTCAGACGGACCATGGGGTTTGTGTTCCAGGACTTCAAGCTCCTGCCGAAAAAGAACGTGTTCGAGAATGTGGCGCTTCCGCTCATGGTCCAAGGAATGTCCGCCTTCGACACGCGCCGGAAGGTGGGCGAAGCGTTGAAGGCTGTCGGGGTGGAACACCGGCAACATAGTCGCCCGCCCAGCCTGTCGGCCGGAGAACAGCAGCGGGTCTGCATCGCCCGCGGGATCGTCAACGGGCCGATGATCCTGTTGGCGGACGAGCCGACCGGCAACATGGATCCGGATCTGTCCAGCGAGATCATCGAGCTGTTCAAGACGATTAACGCTCGCGGCACGACCGTGATGATCGCGACGCACAATCGCCAGGTGGTGAATCAGGTCCACAGACGGGTGGTCACGCTCAACCAGGGCCGGTTGGTCTCCGACGAGGGGAGCGGGGAGTGAGGCGGCTCAGCTATTTTGTCAGGGAAGCTCTCAGGAATATCCGCGGCAATCGGACCACCACGCTCATCGCGGTCGCGACCACCGCGTTCACCCTGGCCTGTTTCGGCGTGTTCCTGCTGCTGTACCTGAACCTGAGGGGGGTCGCGAACTCCCTGGAAGATGACATTCAGGTGATCATCTATCTGGCGGATGGGCAATCACCGCAAGCCGTGGCGGACTTTCAGCGGCGGCTCAGGGCCGAGCCGGAGGTGGCGACGCTCACCTACGTGTCCAAAGAACAGGCGCTGGCCGATTTCCGCACGCAATACCCCGCCGAGCATCAATTGCTGCAGGGGTTGGGTGAGAACCCGCTCCCGGCCTCGGTGGTGGTCACGATGGCGCCCCGCTTCCGTTCCTCCGAGGCGGTCAAGCGCTGGGCCGAACGGCTGAACGGGGCTCCCGGGGTGGCCCAGGTGCAATACAACCGCGATTGGATCGAGAATCTGACCGCCGTCATGGGCTTTATCGAGTTGGCAGCCGTGGGGGTAGGTATCATCCTGTCGGCCGCCTCGGTGACGATCATCGCCAGCACGATCCGATTGACCCTGTACGCGCGTCGGGATGAGGTCGAGATCATGCGGTTGATCGGAGCGACGGGAGCCTTCATCAAGATCCCCTATCTCCTGGAGGGGGCAGTGCTGGGTGCGCTGGGTGGCGCGCTTTCGTTGGCGCTGCTGAGGGGCGGGTTTGAGTTCTTCAAAATGCAGCTCGGAAGCACGGGCCGACTCTTGGGGATCGATTCCAACTTCGGGTTCTTCCCCGTCCGGGTCTCCCTGGCGATCGTGTTGGTCGGACTGATGCTGGGCGGCGCCGGTAGCTTCGTGTCGCTGATGGAGTTCGGAAGGACGAGGTCATGAGGAAGGCGCCTGTTGCGCTGGCGTCGATCTGCGCCTGGCTGGCCATGGCGGCCGGCTCGACGGCGCTAGCCGGGAAGGAGTCCAGCGATCCGATTCGCCAGCAGATCGAACAGGAGCGGCGAACTCTGGAGAAGCTGAAGGATGAGATCCAGGAGAAAAAGAAGCAGGCTGACGAAGCGGACCGAAAAAAAGAATCGGTGCTCCAGTCGATCCAGGACCTCGACGACCGGATGATGGGCAGCCGGCAGGAGCGGGACGAGATTGCCCGGCATCTGAAGCAGAAGGATCGAGAGATCGAGAACATCAACGGTGAGCTTGCGGCGCTGAGCTCGCGGCTCGGCGAGCGGCGGGGATCCTTGCTTGCCCGTCTACGCGTCCAATACATTGAAGGTCGGTACGGCGTCATGAAGTCTCTCCTCTCCGCGAAGAACTATGCAGACCTCCAACGACGGTTTCAGTATCTCTCGGCCGTCTCGAAACGCGAGTATGTGCTGGTGGAGTCCTTTCGGGAGGACATGAGGCATCTGGGGGCGGCGGAACGGCAGCGTGCCCAGGCCCGAGGGGAGATGCTGCTCTACAAGCAGAGAACGGACAAGAAGCTTGCTGAGATCGATGGACTCAAGCGGGAGAAGAACCTGTTTCTGGCAAAGATCATCGATGAGAAGGAGTCCTCGGAACGCGCGGTGGTTGAGCTGGAGCGGTCAGCGGCTCGCGTAGATGCGCTGCTCAAGGAACTTGAGGAGCGGCGGAAATTGGCGGCGCTGCGTCCCAAGAAAGGGATCGGGGGGCCTCCTCCACCCAAGGGGGTGCTGCGGTGGCCGGTCGACGGGGAGGTCGTCTCGTTCTTCGGGCGGCAGAAACACCCGACGTTCGCGACGTACATCGAGCGGAAAGGGATCGAGATTCGGGCTCACGAGGGGAGCGCCATCCGAGCGGTCATGGCCGGAACGGTCGAATACGCGGACTGGCTCAAGGGCTATGGGCTGGTCCTGATTCTCGACCATCCCAACGGGTTTTTCTCCCTGTATGCGCACGCCTCGAAGTTGCTGGCCAAAGTGGGGGACCAGGTTCAGGAGGGACAGGCGATCGGCGAGGCCGGCGATACGGGAATGGCGGGTGAGAGCATGCTGTACTTCGAGTTGCGGGAAGGGGCTGAGCCGGTGGATCCGATGGTCTGGCTGGCAAAACGACCGTGAGATTCTTAGGAAAGGAAAAAGGCGTCATGCAACAGGAAGGGCGAGACCGATCATGGTATCTGGGGCCGATCATCGTGGTGACCTTGCTCGTCGGTGTCTTTATCGGGAAAGGCTGGGAACGAACGGGGCATGCGACCGAAACGTACGAGGAACTGAAGACGTTTTCTGAAGTGCTGACGCAGATCCAGAAGCATTACGTGGAGGAGGTCAAACCGAAGGACCTCGTCCAGGGCGCGATCCGAGGGATGCTCTCCACGCTGGACCCCCACTCGGCCTACATGACCCCGGACATGTACAAGGAGATTCAGGTCGAAACGAAGGGAGAGTTCGGCGGCGTCGGCATCCAGATCGGGATCAAAGACAACCGGCTGGCGGTGATCGCTCCTATCGAGGGGACCCCGGCACACAAGGCCGGGATCAAGGCCGGGGATTTCATCGTGAAGGTGAATGAGGAATCCACGAAGGATTTGACGCTGATGGATGCGGTCCAGCGGATGCGAGGGCCCAAGGGCACGAAAGTGAACCTCACCATCCAGCGGGAAGGAACCCCGGACCCGCTGCAGTTCTCCCTGGTCCGTGATCTCATCAAGATCGAGAGCGTCAAGTCCAAGGTGATCGAGAGCAACATTGCCTATATCCGTCTTACCCAGTTCCAGGAATCCACGGGGAAGGATCTCAGTCGGGTTCTCAAGCAGTTTCGCGAGCAGAAACTCCAGTCCACCATCCTCGACCTGCGGAACAACCCGGGCGGCCTGCTGACCGCCGCCGTCGAGGTGTCGGAGCAGTTCGTCAGCCCCGGGAGGCTCGTCGTCTACATCAAAGGCCGGGACGGACGGAAGGATGAGTACGTGTCGCGGCTGAAGGACCAGCCCGAAGACTACCCGATGATCGTGCTGGTGAATGAGGGATCGGCGAGTGCGTCCGAAATCGTCGCGGGTGCGTTGCAGGACTGGGGGCGGGCCGTGATCGTCGGCACGACCACGTTCGGCAAGGGCTCCGTCCAAACGATCCTGCCGCTGATGGACGGCTCCGGGTTGCGCCTGACGACCGCCAAGTACTACACGCCGAAGGGGCGCTCCATCCAATCGACCGGCATTGTCCCCGACATTGTGGTCAAGCTTCAGCCTCCGGTCACAATTGCCAAGGCCGGGGAGAAAGAGAGAGAGAAAGAGAAGGAGGCCGAGGCCAGGACCCAGAAACCGAAAGAAAAGGACACCGCGCTGGTGACCCCGTCCCGGCCCGGCGCGGAGGTCATATCCAAGGGTAGCGGAAACGCAACGGAGGCCGGCGGGGAGGGGGCACAGGAGGAGGACCTCCAGCTCCAGAAAGCAGTCGAACTGCTCAAGACCTGGAAAATATTCAAGGAATTGAAGCCGTTGGAAGGTCAGCGCCCGTTGGAAAGCCAGCGGCCGCTGTAACGGTGCGGAGTCAGACGCTGAGCACGAGCGCGGTCATGGTCTTCGTAATTCCATCGACTGCGCGGATCCTGGCCAGAATGAGATCGCTCAGCTGTTCGATCGTTTCGGCTTCGACTTGAACAATGAGGTCGTACGGGCCGCTGACTGTATAGACCGCTTTCACGCCGTCGATTCGCGTGATCGTTTTATGGGCGCTCTTGGTATGGTCGCCAGTGACGTCGATCAGGACGAACGCTGACACGGCCATGGGCGAATGCTCCTTACCTCAGCCGCCCACTCTGGATGGGCAGAATCGGGCGGCCACCGTAGCAAAACGTCTCGAGCAAGTCAAGGCGACGGCTCGGAGCGCCGGCGGGCACGGATCGCTGCGAGCAATTCCTCCTCCGAGACGGCCACCCCGGGCAAGGTCCGAAGTAGATGGGAGCGCACCAGCGTCTCCAAGTCAGTCAGCGTCCGGATGCCCAATCGGCCGTACAAATGCTGAATCACAGCCTGCGAGAGGCCTGGCAGTGTGGCCCACTCGGAGACTTCGACCGGCAAGGGGATCATGAGCGCCTCGTGTGCTTGCACGGTTCCGGTTTCCACAAACTCTTCAATCTTCGCGGAGAGGTCGCGCCCGATTCCGGGAATCTGCTGCAGCGCGCCGCGGCGGGCCACCCCCGCGACGTCCTCGCCCAGGCGCTCAAGGGAGTCGGCGGCACGGCGATAGGCTCGAATGCGGTGGGGGTTCTCCCGGCGGGTTTCCAACAGATCGGCCATTGCACGGAAGAGCGTCGCCACCCTCTTGTTTGTCTCGGTCATAGCGCCCTGCAGGTGTGTTGACAAGCAGTTCGATCGTCCCATAGGATGCTAGCAAAACCGAGCGACTGATCCATTGACGATTGTATCATTGACGGTAAGAGGAAGTGTCAGATCCTTGTTCCGATGAATCGATGACACAATCATGCAAATGGACAAATTCCTTCAGATTCAGGTCAACGGTGAGCCACGGTGCGCACATCTCGGAGCGACGGTAGCCCAGCTCTTGCACGACCTGGAGATCCGCCCGGATCGCGTCGTGGTCGAGCTGAATCTCGAGATCCTGGAGCGACCAGATTTCGAGCGACGCCCATTGCGAGAGGGAGACCGCGTTGAGATCATCAGCTTCATCGGAGGAGGCTCGGAGGAATTGAATGATTGATCGATTGAATCATTGTATCACTTCAATGAATCAATGGCTCAATTCATAAGAGAAATTACATTATTTTACCATTGAGTCATTGGTTCATTTCAATGAGTCAATCCGTCAATGAGTCAATGAACCAATTCTTGCAGGGTGGCACCTATGTTTGATGATCGGCTGATCATTGCTGGTCGCGAATTCAAATCCCGCCTGTGGGTCGGGACCGGCAAGTACAAGGACTTCGTGGAAACCAAGAAGGCCATCGACGCGGCGGGGGCCGATGTGGTCACGGTGGCCGTCCGGCGGGTGAATATTACCGACCGGTCCAAGGAGAATCTGCTCGATTATCTGGACCCCAAACGGTACACGATCCTG
>JAHRHE010000206.1 GCA_020027965.1 Nitrospirota bacterium
GTCGCCACCATCCGGATGAGTCTTGAGCATTTGAAGCTCATGACCTTCGTGTTGCACCGACAGCTTGTGCAGTATGAGGCCCAAGCCGGTGTGTCGGTTGCCATTCCCGTGCCGGTCTTGGGATCACTTCAGATTAGACAGGAAGATTGGCAGGCGTTCTGGCAATCCTAACGTGAGACGGTCGCTAGTATCTCGTATCTCGTGAAGGGCCTGACTAGATACGCTTCAGGAGCGACGCTTCACGCTTCACGAGGAACGAGCCACGTTAGACTAACCCAATCATCGGACACAGGAGCCGGAGCGTGAGCCAGATCAGAGCGGCTCCGACGAGGTCGAAGAGGAGCCCGGCGCGGATCATGCTCCCGAGCGGGACGAGGCCGGTGCCGTAGACGATGGCGTTGGGAGGTGTGGAGACGGGCAGCGCGAAGCCGAGGCTGGCGCCTAGCGTCGCACCCAGCGCCGGTGGAACCGGGGAGACGCCGGCGGATTGCGCGATGGCGATCACCACCGGGACCAGCATCGCGGCCGTCGCGGTGTTGGCCACCAGCTCACTAATCAGCACTGCCACCAGGATGGCGATCGCCGTCAGGCTCCAGACTCCCTGAGCCCCCAGCCCGGCCACAACTCCCTCCCCGATGCCTTTGGCGAGCCCGGTTTCTACCATCAGGTAACCGAACGCGAGCCCACCCCCGAAGAGGACAAGGATACCCCAGTTGATGTTGGCGGCCTGTCGCCAGGTCAGGGTAAACTCTCCCGTTCGGAACTGAACAGGCAGCACGAACAACATCCCCGCCGCCAGAAGCGCGACCACTTCCGGTGGCAGATGAACCGCTAGCCATCTGCCTGCGGGGCTGGCAACCCCCATCACGGCGACGATCACCCCCGGCACGATCCACAGCAGCACCGCCGTGCCGAAGGCCACGCAGGCGTTGATCTGGCCTCTGGTCCAGGGACCCAATGCCCCCCGCTGTGCCGACAGATGCCGTTCCAGGTCAGGTACGACCGGCGTTCGGGAAGGGTGCAGCCAGAACAGAAGAACCCAACTGACGAGGAGGAGCACGATGCCCAACGGGAGCCCCACCGCCATCCAGGTCAGGAACGAAATGGAAACCCCGGCTTGCTGAGCGATCAGCCCGACCCCGAGCATGTTCGGCGGCGTGCCGATGAGGGTGGTCATCCCTCCTGCCGTGGCCGCGTACGAGAGCATGATGATCAGCCCAATCCTGTAGGACCCCAGATGCTCGGCCGACGATTCGCGGAGGGCCGCGAGCGTGCCCAGCGCGCTCGGGAGCATGAGCGCGGCCGCCGCGGTGTTGCTGATCCACATGGAAATCACGGCGGTGACGGTCCCGAGTGCCAGCAAGATCCGGGATGGACGGGCGTCCGTCCACGGCAGGGCCAGCATCCGGATCGCGACGCGCCGATCCACCCCGTGCACGGCCATCGCCTCTGCGAGGAGAAAGCTGCCGAGGAACAAGAAGATGATCGGATGCGCGTAGGGAGCGAAGACGCTTTTCGCGGAACCGAGGCCCGAGAGAACGCAGAAGACCGTGCCGAGCAGCGCGGTGACCGGCAGCGGGATCGGCTCGATGATCCAATAGAGCACGACCCAGACGAGGATGGTCGCGAGCGTGTGTGCGGCAGGAGAGAGTGCCGGCAGCGGCGCCAAATAGACCAGGCCGGCCACGACCGGCCCTGTGAGGAAGCCGGCCGCCCGTCTCCAGCGAGCAGGCGGACCGTGCCCATCGTCCCCCGCTTCCGAGGCCGTGGTGGGTTTCTGGATCGCAGCCTGCGGCATGTGGTGGCGTGCTCCGCGGACGCGCGGAGAGGGTCTGGATCTTGTGCTACGGGGTCGGGGTCGCGGGCGGCTGCTCCGACCGGCAGCGAATCACGTACACAGCGATGACGAGCACCATAATGACCGCGACGTTCACCCCGACGTCCCACAGATAGCGGTTGAAGAGCTCCGGAGTGATCTGGGGTAGGTGGGAGAGCTCGGCGCTCCCGGTCAGGATCCGTCTGGTACAGGCGATGATCCCGACCGCCAGATAGGGTTCCAGAGCGAGGACCTCGGTCTGGAGGAACCGGACGACCGTCCGGAACAACTCGAGCAGGATGATGACCAACAAGAGATCGTTGAGAAGCCGGAGCCCTGCCGGCAAGAGTCCCGTCTTGGTAGTCGTCAGGACAAACGTGATCCAGCTTTGCGCAAAGATGAGCATCCCCAAAATGAGCAGGCTCAAGCCGGCGGTGATATACCCCCATCTGTCGAGCCATTCCAATCGGACAAGCCACTGTTGCATCGTTTCCGTTTTGTCGCGCATCTTGTATTCAAGCAGCGAATGGCTGATAGCTCGGAGCTCCTGGCTATCAGCTATCGGCTACCAGCCTCCTCATTACGCCGTTCCCTGCGGTCCCGCCTCGCTCGGGGGCGTTCCGCGCATCTGGCCGAACTTCAGCGCCTGCATGGACGTCATCGTGAGGGAATGGCCGCAGCAGACGATCTCTCGAAAGCCCTGCCCGCCGTCCATGATCATGACCCGGAGCCCGCAGGAGTCCGGGTAGAGCTTCTTCTCATCCAGGATCACCGCAAGCGGGAGCATTCCCTTTTTCCGTCCGAGGGGAGTACCCATCTGTGGCACGAGATCGTCTTCGGTCAGCACATGGTCACAGCAGACGATCTTCTGGAAGCCCTCGCCTCCGCCCATGACCTTCACGACCAGCCCGCAACTCCCTGGGTGTCGCTTGAACTCGTCGATGAGGTCGCCTTTCTTCACGCCCATGATCCGCTCCCGTGGTGGATGTTCGGAGCGGCAGTGTACCTGAGGAATGAGGCAGTGACAAGAGGCGTCGTCACCGGGCGTCGGCCGCGGCCTCCATGCCCCGGTGCTCGTGGACGGTCTGGAAGGCCAGCAGGCCGACCGTGAAGAAGACGGTCATGGAGACGATGGCCCACCGCTGGCTGCCCGTCCAGGCCGTCACCTCCCCGTAGACGACCGGCCCGATGATGGCCGCGAACTTCCCCGTGATGGAAAAAAACCCGAAGAACTCCCCTTGCCGGCCGGATGGGGTGAACTGCCCGATCAGGGTGCGGCTCGCGGTCTGGTTGGCTCCCAGCGCAGCCCCGGCCAGCAGGCCGATCGCATAGAACTGTGCGTGCGTCTGTACCAATGCGGCCGCCACGCTGATGACGATCCACAGCACCAGCGTCACGTTGATGGTGCGTTTCGCCCCGATGCGATCCGCCAGGATCCCGAAGCCAACGGCCCCCAGTCCCGCGGTCACTTGCGTAATGAGGAAGAAGAGAACGAGATCGCCCGGTGAAAAGTCCAGGACTTTATTCGCGAATATCGCGGAGGCCACGATGACAGTGTTGATGGCATCGGTATAGATGAGATAGGCGATGAAGAAGGCGAAGAGATCCCGGTAGCGGCCGAACTGCCTCGCGGTCACGGCCAGCCGGGCGAACCCCTGCCGCCAAGCGGTCTGGCCCGGCGCCAGCGGCTGTGGAACGGCCCGCTCCTTCAACAGGAGGAAGGTGGGCAGCGCGGCGATCAGAAAGAATGCGGCCGTCGCCGCGAAGCTAAGTCGGTACCGGGCCAGATTGGACTCCGCGAATCCCCCGCTGATGAACGGATAGGCGATGGCGAGTGACAGCAGGCCGCCCAGGTACCCGAGCCCCCACCCGTAGCCGGAGATCCGTCCCATCGTGTCCTTGGTTGCGAGCTCGACGAGAAAGGCGCTGCAGAAGACGAAGCGCGGGTGAGAGGATCGCGGCCACCAGCATCGAGCCTGCATAGCCCCAGAACCACAGGCGCTCCGGGCTGATCCCGGTGTGGGCGAGAGGGCCGGCCACGACCTGGACGAAATAGATGCTATAGGCCACGGTGATGATGAGGGTGCTGAAGGAGGAGTTGGCGAAGTCGTACATGCACCAAGCCCAGATTTCTCTGGGGCCTGGGGGCCTGGCGCTCACGGCCCTCACACCGACGCTTTCAGGCGTCGCTCGCTGGTCAGGGCGATCCGTCCCACCAGGGCCCTATGCTCCTGGCTTCCCACGACCTGCTTCACCGCGCGAGGATCCACCGGCGTGTACGGACGGAGAAACCGTTGCTTGGTCTGCGCGATCCGGCGCAAGGAGGCCTCCAGCCGCTCTTCCGGAATGGCGCCGTGCTTGACGGCGTCCTGCACCGCGTCCATCGCCGTGACTTGACGGCCAGGGTCCTTGCAGATCAGGAGGACGTCGGCGCCGGCCTGCACGGCCCGGACGGCGGCCTCCCCGATGCCGTAATGGTCGATGATGGCGTGCATTTCCAGGTCATCGGTGAGCGTGAGGCCGGTGAAGCCCAGTTCGTCCCTGAGCAGGCCGGTGAGGATGGCGGGAGACAGGGTCGCCGGGAGTGCTTCATCCAGGGCCGGATAGAGGACGTGCGCGGTCATCATGGCGGCCAGCCCATTCTGGATGGCGTGGCGGAAGGGGCGGAGCTCCAGATCGTGGAGGCGATCGAGTGAGGCGGCGACCACGGGAAGCTCTTTGTGCGAATCCGCCGCCGTGTCACCGTGACCCGGAAAGTGCTTTCCGCATGCGATCACCTTGTGGTCCTGCAATCCGGCGATCGTGGCCAGCCCCAACTCGCACACCCTGGTCGAGTCGGGGCTGAACGACCGATCCCCAATGATCGGGTTCTCCGGGTTGGTGTCGAGATCCAGGACCGGGGCCAGGTTCATGTTGATGCCGACCGCCCGCAGTTCCGCGGCGGTTGCAGCGGCGGCCGAATAGGCCAGCTCCGTGGAATCGCAGCGCCCAAGCACGGCGCAAGCCGGGAACACGGTAAAGCCGGCGGGAACCCGGGAGACGCGCCCACCCTCCTGGTCCACGGAGATCAGCAACGGAGCGTGGGAAGCCGTGCGGCCCGCACGCGCCGCCTTCTGTTGGAGGGTGTTCGTCAGGCGGGCGATCTGCTCGGGGGAG
>JAHRHE010000207.1 GCA_020027965.1 Nitrospirota bacterium
GTGGGTGGGTTCTTCGGCGCGCATCTGGCCAGGACGAACCCACACGTCTGCTTCTTGCTGCGTCCGAGAACGCTCGAGGCGGTCCGGGAGCGCGGGTTGACGCTTCGAAGCGCGGCGGGAACCTTGACGGTCCATCCACCAGCCGCGTCGGATCCGCGTGACCTTCCGAGACCAGATCTGATCATCCTGTCGGTCAAGGCGTATGACCTTGACGAAGTGCTGCGCCAGGTGGAGCCGGTCATGACCGACGGCACCGTGCTCTTGACTCTGCAGAACGGGGTCGATGCTGAAGACCGGGTCATTGCTCGATTCAAGCGTGACTGCGTGGTGGGGGGAGTCGCCTTTGTCTATGCCAAGATCATCGAGCCTGGGGTGATCGAACATTACAAGCGCGGATCGGTCGCCATCGGAGAGCTGATGGCTCACCAAAGCCCCCGGGTGCGTCAGATTGCCGATCTGTTCCAGCAGGCCGGGATCCCGTGCCAACTGGCTGAGGATATCCGCCGCAGCAAGTGGGAGAAGATGTGCTGGAACTGCGTCTTCAATCCGCTCACGGTCCTCATCAACGACCGCATCTCGAAGGCGCTGGACCATCCCGAAATGCAGAGCGTGATCCACCAGATCGTGGGAGAGGTCGCAGCCGTCGCGGCCGGACTCAAGGTCCCGCTGCCTGAGGATATGGCTGACAAGGTCCTGCGCTGGTCGCAGGAGATTCGGGACATCCACACGTCCATGTATGACGACTGGAAAGCCGGCCGACCGACCGAGATCGACCACCTCAACGGCTACATCGTTCGGCGCGCACATGAGCTGGGCATTCCCACCCCGCTGAACGAGGCGCTCACGGCGATGATCAAGACCCTCACCGAGCGGGAGAGGTCGGGACCCGGAATGGTCAGGCTCGATGGAGCCGTGATTCAGCCGATCATGCTGGACAGCATGGCGCTGGAGAAACTACCGGCTGAGCATCAGGTGCCCGATCTCAGCGTCTTGTTCCAGGGTATGCGCGGGAGGGGTGTTCGCGTGAGGGCCTTGCTGGACATCCCGGCCCATGCCATCGAAGCCGATCACGTCACCTTCCATTCACAAGACGGGAAGTTTGCGGCCAGTCTTCCGCTCAAGCAGGCTGAGGAGTATGGCATTGTGATCTATGAACTCGATGGGCGACCGCTGTCCGAGCAGCAGGGCGGCCCATTTCGGCTGGTGACCCCTGGGCTCGGCGATCTCTGTGCGAATGTGAAGGGAGTCGCGCGTATCGAATTCACCAATGGGCCCGGGAAGGACACGCGACCGTCCGTGAAGGGGAGCATGCCAGACACACGGTAAAATCATGAGCCAACCCACCCCTGGACCACAACGCGATCCCGATTTCTTCCGTCTGTCCAAGTCCAAGTATCTCTCCGGCCTGCAGTGCCACAAGCGGCTGTACTTGGAGATTCATTCGCCGGAGCTTGCGACGGAGCCGGACGAGCACACGCAGGCCATCCTGGATATGGGAACCGAGGTGGGGGAGTTGGCCCGTCGGCGTTTTCCGGGCGGGGTGCTGGTGGAGTCCTCCCATCGCCAACTCGCGGAGGCGCTGCAACGAACGGCGGAATTGCTCGAAGATCCGACGGTGCCGGCCATCTTTGAGGGGACGTTCGAATTCGATCACGTGCTGGTCCGCGTGGACATCCTGGAGCGTGTGACGAGCGAGCCGGAGGGGCGGCCGGCTTGGCGGGTGATCGAGGTGAAAGCTTCGACCAGAGTGAAGGACGTGCATCTGGACGATCTCGCAATCCAGACCTATGTGCTCCGCGGGGCCGGTCTGCCGATCACGGCCTCATGTCTCATGCACGTGAACAACCAGTACGTCTATCCGGGGAGTGAGTTGGATTTGGTAGACCTGTTTCTCGTGAAGGACGTGACGGCGGCGGTGGCCAACCGCCTGTCCACTCTGTCAGGTCAACTGGCCGGCATGCAGGCCGTCGTGGGGAACCTATCGGCCCCGGCCATCGAACCGGACGCTCATTGTCACGAGCCCTATGAGTGTCCTTTCTGGGCTCACTGTACGAAGGACAAGCCGGAGCGTTGGGTTTACCATCTCCCGGAATCAGGCGCCGTTCACCGGCAGTTGGCGCAGGCCGGCATCGGCACGATTGATGAGATTCCGGATGGCTTCAAGCTCTCGATCGTCCAGCGGCGCGTGAAGGAGAATGTGGAATGGATCAGCCCGCGTCTCAAGGCCGCGCTGGAATCGGTCCGCCACCCGGTCCACCATCTGGACTTCGAGACATTCATGCCGGCCATTCCGAGGATTCCCATGACCCGGCCGTACCAGGCGATTCCCACCCAATGGTCGAACCACATCGAATTCGGGGATGGCCAACTGCAGCACGATGAATACCTGTGCATGGAGCCGAAGGATCCGCGTGAAGAGATGGCGCTGGCCCTTCTCAAGTCCCTCGGAGAGGAAGGAAGCATTTGTGTCTATTCGGCGTATGAGCGGCATATTCTCGAAAGCCTCGCCAACGCCGTGCCTCTGTTGAAGGAAGAACTCAGACGGGTCATGACCCGCCTGTGGGACCTCCTGCCCGTCATTCGCGAGCACTACTATCACCCGCACTTCCGGGGTTCCTACTCGATCAAGACGGTCCTCCCCGCACTGGTGCCCACGTTGCATTACGGTGACCTGGAGATCCAGGAAGGCGGAACGGCGGCGGTGCACTACTATCGGATGGTGTATGAGGAAATGGACTGGGTCGAGAAAGTGCACATCCGTGAGGCACTCCTGAAATACTGCCAGCGCGATACCCTGGCGATGGTGGAAGTGCGGAGAGTGTTGCTCAGGCGGGCGAGTGAGGCAGCGGTCACTCCGTCAATGCCTCATAGGCCTGGTTGACCGACCCCACTGGTGAGACCTGCACCAAGAAGGGAGTCGCCCAGTCTCCGTCGCTCGTGTCGAACTGATCCGGGATCAGCACGCGCCGCATGTGGGCCTCGTGTGCCGCCAGCACCTTGAGCGGCACGGAGCCCACGGGGCCGATGCGACCGTCCGGGGTCACCGTTCCGGTGATGACCCGATCGGAGGAGATGGAATCGCCGTTGGCCAGGGCCACCACGCTGAGGCCAACCATGGCCGAGAGGCTATCTCCGTAGACGGTGAGGCCGGCCTGGGGCACGGCCAGCTCGACGCTCCAGGAGTCTGGGGAAACGCCGACGGCGCGAGCAGTACGATAGATGGCCTGTTCGGCGGACGTCTGGGCCATTCTGGAAAAGCGGCCTGGCGTGGTCATGAAGCGGACGATGAGTCCGCTCGTGTCCTCGCGCTGCTGGACAGAGACCAGAATGAGGGCCAGAGTGCCGGCGGGCTCCTTCTCCATCGTGACGCCCAGGATAGGAATCACCTGCTGTCTGAGCCTAGGCTCCGCTTCCGCCTCCGAGAATTGAGCCATGAGTGGCAGCAGCAACGCCAGGCAGCCCGCTACGACGAGAAACCGCCTGCGGCCGCCGCGTCCGCTGTCTGCTCCCGAGGTCATCGGTTCACTCCTGGCCGTGAGCCTGCCCGCCTCCTGAACCGTCATGACGTAAACTGGGGTTCCTCTTTTGAATTACTGCAGGGCGTCATTTGTATCCGCGGTTGTTATGCCTATTTTTCGGTCGTTGATGTGCCATTGGTCGATGGTCACATCCGTGTCCAGATTCGCCGTCGCCGAGGCGGTGAAGCCTTGATTGGTACTCGCTGATGCCACCACAGTATTTTCAGGCTGGACA
>JAHRHE010000208.1 GCA_020027965.1 Nitrospirota bacterium
GGTGGGTGCAGACCGCCGAGAAAGCCCGCAGTTCCCCCGCTGGCGTCCGAACCAGGATGGCCGGACGATTGCCAAACTTGAAGATCTGCCCCGAGTTCGGTTTCACGTCGGCCAGCTTGATTGGGAGTGTGACCGATGCCGCCGTGGACTCTCCGGCCGGCGGGGGGATCAGATACCGCGCAATCGGGTACAGGACCGAGAGGAAAAAGGCGCCTGCACTCGTTGCGAGGAACCAGTTGATGAACTTCCGGCGGGTCACGTCTCGGGCCAACCCTTCCTCAACCATCATCTCCTCCACGAAGTGAGTTCACGGTTCACAGTTAAGACTAGAGACCGGAGCTCGGAGATTGGAGTCTCTCGTCTCTGGTCTCCGGTCTCTGGTCGTCGGGAGCCGGTCGTCGGACTTCCGCGAGCCCTTCGACGTGCTCAGGGCCGTCATCGGCGCTCGAGCTGGCGGATCTTGAATACGAGCCCGCCGATCAAGGCCAGAATAATCACCACCGAGACCGCCAGACCCTTTCGACGGAACTGCAGTTCCTCCAAGGCCCGCGCGCCTTCACTAGCGCGTTCTTGGCCTCGTTCAGCTCGAACTGCGCCTGGCTCACCTCCATCCCGGCGTGCTCCGCCTTCTGGAGGATCGTGTGCGCCTTGTCGTATTCGGCTCGAAGGGTGTCGATCTGCTCACGCATCGCCGCGGCCGTCTTCCCCCCTCGGTCCTCCGGAGAGTGACAACGGGTGCAGACCGCCGCCGCCCCAAGCCCCAGCATCTCGTCGCCCGCCTCGGTGACCTCGTGGTTCTCGTGGCATGTCGCGCACCCTGGGCTCCCCATCTGGGCAAAGACCTTGGCATGCCTGCTCTTGGCAAAGGACACGGCCATCACAGTGTGACACT
This sequence comes from Nitrospirota bacterium, assembly GCA_020027965.1. Lineage (GTDB taxonomy): Bacteria > Nitrospirota > Nitrospiria > Nitrospirales > Nitrospiraceae > JAHRHE01. The sequence goes on from JAHRHE010000208.1 coordinate 893, forward strand.
GGCCACAGACGTTCCCCACCCAGGAGACGCCGGGCGGTGCCGCCCCGTGATTGCCGTGACAGTCGTTACACGTGGGGGCCGAGAGGTCACCCTTCACCGACAGCATCTTCCAGTGGACGCTCCGCCGGTACTTCTCGAGCTGGTCGGTCGGGACGGGATATCCCTTCATATACTTCGCGTCGCCGTGACAGGCACCACACGTCTCCGCCACCATGAGGGGGTGGACGCTCGATCGGGGATCCGACGGCGGCCTGATGGTGTGGGCCCGGTGGCAACTGGTGCAGGTCGCCACCTTGGTGTCCCCCGCCTCTAGGAGGCGCCGCCCGTGCCCCGACGTGCGATACTCGGCCACCTGGTCGACCCGCAACGCCGGATTGTACTGTCTCATGAAGCGCGCATCGGAGTGACAGCGGCCGCAGACCTGTACCACCTGCTGGCGGCCCGGCTTGCCGATGTATCCCTTGGCAGGATCCATCGCCTCCATTCCGGCTGCCTTCGGGTCTCCTCCGTGGCACGCCGTGCAGCCGAATCCCTTGCCGGCGTGTATGTCCTCCTGGAACTCCTTGGCCGGCGTCACCAGTCGATCGTCGCCGATTTCCAGGTGACAGGCAACGCAGCCCTCGGGCGGCGCCTGCGCGGCGGCAGGCGTCGGCCAGGCCACCACCGCTAGGAAGCCGAGCATGAGCAGCGAGCCCGTACCCCCCACCCCCATCAGCGGCTCCTTCTCAGCTCTTGCAGATAGGCGACCAGGTCGGCCATCTCGTCAGGGCGGAACTGGGGCCAGGCAATCTTCTGGGGCTGGGCCAGTCCTTCCATGATCAAGGCATGGTTCCACATGGCCGCGATGGCGGCAGCCGGCGACGGAAAATGCGCGGCTCGGGCCAGGTCCCCCGCCCCTTTTCCCCCCTTCCCGCGGACCGGATGGCAACCGAGACATCCCTTGGCCGTTACCAACTGCTCTCCCCGGCGGGGATCACCCGGATCGGCAAAGTACTGGACCGAGTAAAGATACGCCACAATGTCCGCCATCTCCTGGGGCTGAAGCTGCGGCACCGCGATCCCCTTAGCCTTCATCGCCGCAATCATCGCCGGGATCTTGTTCCACATCGCCGCGGCAAACTCGGTCAAGCTCTTGTGCAATCCCCGCTCGGCGAGGTCCGGTCCTACTTTACCGCCCTCGCCCCGGACGCCGTGGCATTCCTGACACCCCCTCTCCACGAAAAGCCTGTGCCCCTCACTCGCGCGGCCCGGCAGGACGTAGAGCGGCTCCTCGACGGGTGCCGGTGAGGCCGCCTTAAGATAGGCGATGAGGTCGATCAGCTCCGTCGCGGTGAAGGTGGGGCGGGTGATCCCCCGGGTGCGCATCGCCTCGGCCATGGCCGGCCCGTGATTCCACATCGCCGCCGCGACGAAGATTGGCGAGCCGTACTGTTTGAGGAAATCGAGGTTCGGGCCGACGACGCCCCCGGCCCCACCCACCTGGTGGCAGACGACGCACCGCTTCTCAGTGAAGAGCTTCTTACCGGCCTGAGGATTGCCCGGAGGATCGAAGTAGTTGAGGGTATAGAGGAATGCGATGAGGTGGCCAGTCTCACGCGTATCGAGGTGCGGGCGAGTGACCCCGAGTTCCTTCATCCGCGCCGCCATGCGGGGAAAGTGATTCCACATGGCCGCAGCCAGATCGTAGAACGACCTGGGGCGCGGGATGCGACCGAGGTCCGGCCCGATCTTGCCCCCCACCCCGTTGATTGCGTGACATCGTACGCACCCCTTCGCCCCGAAAATGCGCGAGCCGGCGACGGGGTCCTGCGTCGGGCTAAAGAGCGCCTCCTCTGCGGCGAACACAGGAGAGGAAAAGAGCAAGAGGAAAGCGGCGACAATCCAGCGCACGGACCGGTCCATGAACACCTCCCGCGGAGAAAGGAGGACCACCGGTATCAGAGGGGCGCGCCCGACCCGACAGGCACGTATCGTAGCGTGATAGAATCAATTTCGCAACCGCCGGGAGGGGCGTCCCCCTCCCGGCGCTCGCGGCTTCGAACCGAGGACTACTCGAACTTCAGCTTGTACACGCCAGGGCTGTAGGCGTGGCGCACCTGGGCGTTGTCGAAGACCGCCACGCCAAAAGCATACTCCTTCTTCAGATCGCCGAACTGGACATCGAACTCGCTCCCGGTCTGGAGCTTCCGGGAGATCTCGAGGGTCCAGACGCCGTCCTTCCAGACCGCCTTCGTTGGCACCTCGCCGCGATCTCCCGTGAACGGGGCCACGATGATCCCGGGCACCTCGTCACCGGCCTTGTACTTGGCACCGTCGAACGGCTCCTTTTCGCTCTCCACGATCCAGTACGGCGGCGCCGGCTTGTTCCCCTTGAGGGCGAACTGCGGTCCTTTCTTGTCGTCCGTCACGTTGTCCGTGTACCCGCCGCCGGTTTTTGGATCGCTCTTGCGGCCGGCGTTGGGATTCTTGTCCTTATCATACCTGGTGTCGTCCACGTACTGGTCGTCAATCTGGCCGACGGAGCCGGTGCGCACGCTCTTCCAGTGCCACATGTCGAGCCGCTCGCCGGCCTTGGCCGTGTACTTGTTGCCAAACGGCTTGCCCTCGCCCGTATGGCAAGCGGCGAGGCAGCCCTTCTTTTCGAAGTCGGGCGTACTGATGTTCCAGATCCAAGCGTACTTGTCTTCGTAATAGAGGTTATTGTCGCCTCCCTTGTCGTCCGGATCCTTCAGCTTGGTCCAAGACCCATCGGCCTGTTTCTGCCACGGTGAGCGCCGGAAACTCTGCGTCGGGTCGGCGTACTGGACGAGGAAGTACGCCGTGTCGGCGGTGTAGAGCGCCCGAAGGGTCACCTCGGTAGTTCCCTTCGGCAGGTTCCGTCCGCCGACCACCTTCACCGTGAGGGGCGCCGCCTGCTTCCAGAGATCCTCCATCACGCCGTCGAGGGTCGGCGCCGTGGTAACCTTCTTGGCGACGAGGACGTTCTTCTCGGCGGCCTGGGGCTGGCTGATGAACAGCCCAACACCCACACCGAGGGCCAGCAGGAGCACCGGAAGGGTCCACTTCCACCAACGTTTCATGGCTGCCTCCTTTCTCCACTCTCGTGTTCAGGGGAAGGCCTGCGTGAAAGCCCTACATGCCGTGACGCATGCCCATCGGCTGGTTCAGGAGGACGATGCCGACCACGGTGAAGAGCAGGGCCAGCGCC
>JAHRHE010000209.1 GCA_020027965.1 Nitrospirota bacterium
GGCCTGCCTGGCCCGCCTCTTGACCACGGCGCGGCGCATCGCCATGCAGTACTCGCCGCTGAACGCCATCCCCTACATCTCGCGCGTGGATGCCGGCACAATCGAGTTGATCCGCCGGTTCGGCGTGGAGGTGGTTACCTCCGCAGATCTAGTCCAGCGATTCGAAGCGGTCTGGAACGACCGGCAGCTTGCCTCCCATCGGGAGGCCGCCGAGAAGCTCCGTCGGATCGTGGATGAGGCGTTCAGCCACGTCGGCCTGTCGGTTGCTTCGCGCACCCCGCTGACCGAATACGGGCTTCAACAGTTCATCCTGACTCGTATCCGCGAGCATGGACTGATGACCGCCAGCGCTCCCATCGCAGCGATCAACGCCCACAGTGCCGACCCTCACTATGGACCGCAGGCCCAGGGCTCCTCCCAGCTTGCTCCGGGCGGCCTCGTCTTGATCGACCTGTGGGCCAAGCGGCCGGAGCCGGGCAGCGTCTATGCGGATATCACCTGGACCGGCTACGTGGGGCCGGCCGTCCCACCCCGCCACAAGCAGATCTTTGAGATCGTGCGCGGGGCCCGCGATGCCGCGCTCGAGTTCGTGCGGACGCGGGTCGCGGCTGGAGCGTTTCCCTGCGGCTGGGAAGTAGACGAGGCCTGCCGGAAGGTCATCGCAGAGGCCGGCTATGGAGATCGGTTCCTGCATCGCACCGGGCACTCTATCGGAGAAGAGGTCCACGGCAACGGCGCCAACATCGACAACCTGGAAACGCGTGATGGACGCCGCCTCTTGCCGAAGACCTGCTTCTCGATCGAGCCCGGTATCTACCTGGCCGGCGAGTTCGGCATCCGCAGTGAGCTGGATGTGTACGTGTCCGACCGCGACGCGGTCGTATTCGGCCAGCCCCTGCAAACTGAGATCGTCCCGATTTTGGTGTAAGGTGCGAGGTCGGAGTGTACACCGCTTGACAGCGGTCATCCGGGCCCTTTAGAGTTTGGGTACGGTTTCAAGAGGTCAGATCCATGTTTGGTACCCTGGGTTTCTCAGAGCTCATCATCATCCTGGCCATTGTCCTGATTATCTTCGGGGCCGGGCGGCTCCCGCAGATCGGAGAGGGCGTGGGCAAGGCGTTGAAGGGCTTTAAAAAAGAGGTCCGTGAGGAGCCACCCCCAGTGGATCCGAACGCCAGCCCGCCGGCGGCCGCCGCCACGACTGCGACCCAGCCGGTCGAAGACGCGCACGTGGTCGGACAGACCGCTGGACCGCCGCAGGGCGCATCGGCTGGGGCTCCTTCAAAGCCAACAGCACCCTATCGGCCCGGCCCTGAGGCGACCCCCGGTACGACGGCCGCCCTCACGGCGGCCGGCTCAGGACCGCAAGCGTACCAGCCGCCTCGTCCGAAGGTCGCTCAACCGGCGCCGGCTGCAGCAACCGCGTCCCAGGCGGCACAGCCGGCGAGCCAGACGCCCCAGCCCATGACCATGGAAGAGCGCATGGCTCAGGCCCCGCCGGCGCCGCGGGCCGCGTATCCCGCACTGCCCCCGACCGCGCAGGCCAAACCGGGCGCAAAGCGTCCATCGGCCATCGTGAACAAACAGGCCGTCGCGCGCGTACAGGCCCAGCAGGCTGCCTTGAAGGAGAAGGCCGCTCAGAGCACGGGACCCTCGCCTCAGGACATGCAAAGTCTCGGAGAGAGCGTCGGAGACGCGCTGCGCACTTTCCGGCAGGCCGTCGCCGATGTGCGGAACTCCGTTGATCCGGAAATGCGGACGATCCAGGCCGAGGTGGAGGCTGCGGAGAAGGAACTCCAGCAATCGATTGAGGCGGCCCGGCAGATGCCCGCTGTTCAAGAAGATCCGCCCAAGACCAGCTAACCCACTCGAGTTGTCCTGCACGTGTCCCCGACCCCCATCCTCGGCGTTCTCTTGCTCCTGTCACTCGCCCTCAGTGGAGGCTGCTCTGAGGAGGCGACCGAGGTCGCACCGGACAGCGTGGTGCCACGCCTGCGGGACTTGCTCCATGATCCCAGCCTGGATGTCCGGAGGACAGCGGCGGCGGCGCTCGGAAAGATCGGCCGGCCCGAAGCGGCCCCCGCGTTGGTCGAGGCGCTCACCGATCCCGACGCCCTCGTTCGTCAATACAGCGCCTGGGCGCTCGGCAACCTGGATGACGTAGGGAATGACCGCTTGGAGGAGATCGGAGTGGCGTTGGTTGAGCGTCTGGAAGACCCCTCCCCAGACGTGCGAGAGGCAGCCGCCCAGGCCTTGGGCATGCTCGGCGGTACTCAGGTGATCGTTGAGTTGCTGACCGAAGCGTTGCGAAATCCTGACGTGAAGACTCGGCGGGCCGCCGTCCAAGCGTTGACGTGGCTGGAACCCCCATCCGCGTATGGGGCCCTCGTCGCGGCGCTCCGTGACGCCGACGCGGCGGTCCGCCAAGGGGCGGTCGCGGCGCTCGGTGAATTGGCCGATCCCCGCGCCCTGGTCCCAATCCGCAACCGCTTGCTGAAGGATGCTGATGCCGGTGTCAGAAGCGAAGCGGCTTTCCGCCTGGGGAAGTTCGGCGACTCAAGCGTGGTCCCCACTCTCCAGACCGCGGCCGCTGCGGATCGAGACCCGGGCGTCCGCCGCTGGGCCTCCTGGGCCCTGCAGCAGATCCAGGACTCACCTGGCTGATCGCGACCGTTCAAGATTCAAGCCCCGACCCCACCCCTATGCGACCCCCCCCTAGGACCCAGGATTTTCAGCGCTTGACGACCTATAACACAAATGTTATAGTTCAGACATGGCTTGGACCGTGCTGTACTATGAGACGGCAAAAGGCGACAAGCCAATCGAGGCATTTCTCAATGCGCTCTCGGATAAAGCCCGGGCCAAATGCCTCGCGTACATTAGTCGGCTAGAAACCGACGGAGTACACCTTCCGGCCTCCATTGCGGCGCACGTTCGCGGGAAGATTTGGGAGCTACGCCCAGAATGGTCGGGCAATGAGTACCGGTTTTTTTATGGGGCGATCATCGGTCAGCGCTTCGTGATTCTGCACGCCATTCACAAGAAGACGCAGAAACTTCGAGAAGGGGATGTTCGTATTGCTGAGCAACGATACGAGGCAATCAAGGAAAGGATCCGCCATGAAGACGCATCGACAATACATCGACGAGCAAATTAAAAAGAATCCGCAGTTCGCTGAGGAGCTGGCTGAGGCCGAGCGGGAGGTGGCGATCGCCGTGCAGCTCGCGAAGCTACGCGAGCAACGCGGACTGAGCCAAACCGATCTAGCCAAGTTGACCGGCATGAAGCAACCGCAGATCGCGCGCCTCGAGAGTGGCGCACACCTCCCAGCGTTGAGCACTCTGTTGAGGCTGCTTGGCGTACTTGGAGGCAAACTGGAGTTGACCGCGACTAAGTGCCGGCTCATCTCCACACGCGGGAAACCCGTCAGCCTTCGCCGGTAATGGTCTTGGGGAGGCACCGGCAGGGAACAATAAGGCGACATTCAACTGTTCTTGCCAGATCGGCGTTCCTCCGACATGATGATGGTCCCTGACTTCGACGAAATTAGGTAGAATGTCCCCTTGTATCTTGAACTCAGTTCACGAATGATGCGGTTCACCATGAAGCCGGGCGTGGTAGACCGATGTCCCCTTGGTCCCAGAGACCGTGGAAAAGCAAGGGTCGCCACGCCCTTCCCCCAACGAGCCCGAACAGTTGCGTGGGCCAG
>JAHRHE010000015.1 GCA_020027965.1 Nitrospirota bacterium
CAGATATTCCGCGTGCTCGGTCACTGCACCCCAGTCGAGCGGCTGCGTGATTTTCACGTCGAATCCTCCCGGGTGGGGGATGGGCTGGCCCAACGCATACCTGTAGAACTCTTCCGGCCCGGTCCTGGTGGTGCCGAACGCGTAGGAGTCGAGCGACCAGCTCGTATGCACATGGGTTTCGCCGAAATAGGCCTCGCGCTCGGGGTGTATCTGGGCGAAGGTCGGCGACCCTGTCAGGATCAACAGACCAGCCACCAACATTGTGGCTGTTACACAGCCGAGGTGCAAACGATGCGGAGCACGGTACTTCATGCCTGCCTCATTTGTTTTAAGGAACGTGATCGCGGAGCAATCCGCGGTCAGCAAAGCCGATCCATCCGCCAGTTCAGTGACACGGTCGTGCCCTTTCCGTCGTTAATTTCTTGGAGCCCTGCAGGGGACACTCTTCAAAGAGCGAGCCCGGGTATCATGCAGCGCACGCCGGCATAGCCGAGGAGGGCTCCGGCGAGCCACGCCACCGTGACTAAACAACAGATCTGAGCACGTCACGACCTCATCACTTCAAGTCCCTCGTCGGCAGCGGCCGACTCACGGCTCGGCTTCCAAAACATCCATGCCACTGGGAATCGGTGACCTATGCCCTTACTGACGCCAGTTCGCTCACTTGATCCAACCCTGTTGCTGGAATCTGGGCCTGATCTGGTCCGCGATCTCCTTGGCAGTCGCCTTGGCTCGGCCCTCAATCTTACTGCTGCCGCTGTACTCCCCATACGCTTTCGCCCCGCCGCCGACGATGAGGCCCACCGGGTTGCCCGTGACAATGAGGGCGGCAACCCCCACTGCGCCGCCCGGGGTTTTACCTCCGCCGGACCGTACGTTGCCGGATCCAAGTTTTCGCAGTCCCTGAGCTGTCACCTGGAAGCCTTCAGCCGCTATCCTCAACTCGGACGCCCCGGAGCCAAATCCGACTGCAACGCGTTTTGTCGCGTCGCCCTCGTCGATCGAGAGGAGATAGCCCCGGATCACGAGGTCGTTGATCTCCGGTGTCGTTTGACTCGAAGCTCTCTTTGCCGGCATCCCCATGCCGCGAATCTCCTCGACCAACTCCGTCGCAATGAGAGCGCCCACCCGACGGCCGGTCTCGATCTGCTCGGCGGTTTGGGGGGTGGGGTGTTCGGATTGCTTGCCGGCGAGGGCAGAGTCGGCCGGCACCTCGGCGGGCGTGGCAGCGAAGTCGTATACCCAGATGTGACCGGGCCGAGGGATCTTTTCGGTCACGAGGATCTGGCGGTTAGAGACCTCGGTTGAAGCGCACCCAGCGACGACGACCAGCGCGAACAGGCACGAGACGATACGGCTATGAGACTTCATGGCGAACCTCCTCTGGCGAATTGGTGTGGTGAAATTCCTCCCCAGGAGCCTGTCGGAGTTTAGGAGAAATGAGCAGTCGCACGATAATTGATCAGTCGCGCTGATCTTACATGAATTGAAGGCTGAGGTATATTGACAAACTTGACAGGCCTGCAGGAAGACAGTCAGGGGCCTATTCTATTGATGAGCTGTAGAATCGTCAAGCCCGCTGAGCGCGCGAGGTCACGGCCCCGCCACCATCTATCAGAAGAGCGTGGCGGGAAAGAGCCGAGTCGAGAATGCCCAACGTACCCCGGCTTGCACTGTCCAGTCCGGGCCCCATACCGTGTGTCTTCTCAAAACGCCGTGAGCCGCTGGAAAAACCAAAAGGCCGCCAGCGTGCCCAGTACGTACGATGCGACGGGCCGGGCACGATGCGCCATAATCTCGGGGAGCGTCATCCGCTTCAGCACGGGACGCAGACCAAGGACCACCGCCACAAAGGCAAGCTGGCCCAGTTCGACGCCGACGTTGAACGTGAAGAGCGCCAGGGGCACGTCCGTCCGCGGGAGGCCGATCTGGGCGAGTGCGCCGGCAAACCCGAAGCCGTGTAACAGCCCGAAACAGAACGCCACCGCCCAGGGCCATCGAGCCGTCACACTCGGTCGGCCGCGATGGAGTCGCAACACCTCGGTGGCCAGCAGCAGGATGCTCAATGCAATGGCCGCCTCCACGGGAGGGCTAGGGACGCGCATGACGCCGAGCGTGGCCAGGGCCAGTGTGATGGAGTGGGCCAGCGTGAACGCGGTAATGGTTTTCACCAGCGCCCACCCCCGGTCCACCAGCAGCAGGAGGCCGAACACGAACAACAGATGATCGAAGCCGAGCAGGATGTGCTTCACGCCGTGCAACAGAAAATCCCCGGCGACCGACAGGATCCCGGCCGAGCCGTTCAATTCGATCCACGGGCGCGACGGTCCCACCACCTGAGTCCAGTGCGTGCCGTCCCGATGCCTCACCCGCACCAGGACATCCGTAATGCCGGCTTCGAGTCCGCGGAAGCGAATCCGCCGGCCGGACAAACCCTCCTGGCCCGCGTCAATGACGCGCCGCTCGACGACAGAATCCGGCAGCACCCGTTCGGCGGGGTCTGCGACGTTGCGTACACCCGCCGGCATGTCCAACACGACCGGCAGCCGCATACCGGCCAGCCGTGGCGTGCGCCACAGCACGTCGTAGCGGCCCGGCGCCGTCTCGCTGATCTCCAGATACGCGGGCCTCGATTCGTGCGCTTCGGCAGGCAGCGCAAAAGAAACCAGCATGACCAGCAGGCCGAGTGCACCGAAGCCCCGGGAGAGGGAAAGACCCAAGCTGCGCCTCATCGGGTCGCCTCCTTCACGGACGCGACAGCCTTCGCCGCCGCTTCGGAGAGCTCGGGGCGCTGCACAACAATCTCGTAGCGGTCTCTCAGCGCCTCGTAGGACTTGCGTCTCGCCTCTGCCCGTTGCTCGGCCTGCCATTCCGATTTCACGGCCAGCTCGACTTCTTCGAATGACGGGATGCGGCCGGGAGTCAACGAATCGACCCGGACAAGATGCCACCCGTACCCCGACTCGATCGGGCCCTGCCAGGACCCAGGTCTGAGCTGGAACAACGCCGCGGCGAACGCTGTGCCGAATACACTGACCACTTGCTCCGGCGTGCTGTCTCCGTAGTGGTCCTGGAACATAAACGGGTCGCCGGCTTGCGGGCCCGCCGCCGACGCGGGCCGCCCCGATGCGAGCCGGGGCAACGCGCGGCGCGCCTCCTCCTCGGTACGCGCCCCACGGCGATCGAACGAGAAGAACACATGCCGAAAATTCGCGCGTGGTGGGTTGGCGAACTGTTGCTTGTGCTCCTCGAACCAGGTTTTGAGCTCGGCGGCGCTCGGCTCGCGAATTGCCGCCACATCCTCGGAGAGGAATTCCATCTTCTGGGCCAGGCGTCGCTTGACAATCGTGTCGCCCTTGTCAAGGCCGAGGGCGAGGGCCTCGCGGTAGAGGATTTCCTGGCGAAGTTCCTCCTCGATGAGGCCTTGAAGCTCCGCTTGCGTCGGCGAGCGTCGCCACCGGGCAGCCCAGGCGACCTCCAGTCGTCGAACGTCATCGGCCGTCAACTCGATCCGCTCGAGATTGTCGGTTGGGGATGGATCGCGCAGGGCCCCATAGATGACGAACAGCGCCAGGCCGGCCAGCAGGAAATGCAGCAGCGGCTCCTGCAGCCACCGCTTGAGACGGTGTGGCTCCCAGACACGGTCAGGACGTGGACGTTCGTCGCTCATAGCCCAACGGTTTTATTGCGCGGGGATCGACCGTGTTCTATCGGGCTTGGTGGTGCCTCAAGGTGGCGTGGATGCAGGCGGTGTGGATGCAGGTGATGTGGGTCCAGCCGGCGTGGGCCCGGCCGAACGGATAGACGCCGCGATCTCGCGACTCACCGTGGCCAGCGCCCGGCCGTGGGCCGCCACCAAGGCATCGTAGTCGTTCCCGTTGGTGGGCTCTCGCACCACCGACCGGCCCGATTTCGGTTCACCACCGGAGGCACTGCGAACCGTCCATAGAGTGTCGATCATCACGGCCTGGCCGGGGGCTGAATCGAAGTGCTGGATGTCCAGGAGCACCTGGTACTCGGCCGTGAAGCTGGCGTTGTGGGGATAGGTGACCACCTGCCTTGCGCCGAGCAGGTGCGCAAGGCTCTCCGCGACCACGCGCGGGATCTCGCTCCTCAGCGGCTCGGCCCAGCGGTGCTGATCGAGTAACTCGACCTGGTTCGCCCCGACGCGGACGACGAGCTGCGGACGGTCGACCATCTCAGGGAGCGTGACCGGGCCGACCGCGACGCTGTACTCCGCCACGGCCTTCTCGGTCCTGTCACTGGCCGGGATCCCGCTGGCGCTCAGCGTGTAGAAGCGCGGCTCGGACGAGGTGCTGCAGCCCACGAGGACCGCAGCGACCAGACATGATATGGCGATGCCGAGGCGACGTCGCATCACTGTTTTTGATCCTTTTTGCCACGAATCAGCGCTTCCGGATGGCGCTCGAGATAGTCCGCGAGCAGGCGCAGCGACTGTGCCGTCCGGCTGAGCTCACGTAGCGTTTCGCGCGTGTCCTGAGTCAGCGGTGCGTCGGGCTTGAAGGCGCGCTCCGCTGTGCCGAGCGTCCGACGTGCTTCCTCCAGCGTCAAGCGCGCTTCGGGCGCGACCTCCGCGTCGAGCCGCTTGACGAGTTTATCGATACTCTGCAACGTCTCATGCAGGTCGGCGCCGATTTGGTCGACGGGGACTTTTTCTAGTTTCGCCGCAACTCGGCTGATGGTCTCCTGCAATTCCTTCAGGCCGCCTGGCATGGTCGGCATTTCAGGTGGCTCCTTGGTCCAATCTATTTTCGCGGGCTTCGCCGTGGGGAACATATCGAGTGCGACATAGAGCTGGCCAGTCAGCAGGTTGCCGGTCTTGAGCTGTGCGCGAAATCCGTGCTCGACCAGGGTGTTGAGAACTCTATTCCGATCCTCCACAGACGCGGAAGTAACCAGGGAAGGGTCCTTCAGGCGTCCGCGCAGGCGATCGGCATGGAGGCTGGCTTGGACCCTCGTTTGAAACTCCTTCTTGACCGGGTCGAACTGCAGGCCGATCTCCGTCACCTCGCCTATGCTCATACCGCGGAAGTCCACCGGCGCTCCCACTGCCAGCCCGCGCACGGATTCGTCGAACACGAACACCCAGGCTCGAGCAATGAGGTCGGGGCGCTTCATCGCCTCAGCCCGGTCGGCGTAGAGGGTGAAGACCGTATTGGCTTGAGCTGGGGTCGCCAGCACTGTGTCAGGTGGCGTCTGGAACGCGATGCCGCCGAGCACGATCGTGGCCAGAGATTGGGTGGAGATCTTGACTCCGGTCGCATCGAGCGTCACGTCGATGCCGCTCGCGTGCCAGAAGCGCGTGTTGGCGGTGACGTACTTGTCATAGGGCGCGTTGACGAAGATCTTCATGGTCACGCCCTTGCCGTCCTTGTCCAGCTCACTCGCCACGACCCGGCCGACCTGCACGCGGCGAAAAAAGACCGGGTCGCTGACATCGAGCGAACCGACATCCTGGCTGCGCAGCACGAACTCGCGGCCCGGCTGGTCCCCGGTGAACACCGGCGGGACCTCGAGGCCTACGAAGTCTTTCCGCCGGTTCGTGGACTTGCCGATATCGACCCCGATGTAGGAACCAGAGAACAGCGTCCCCAGTCCGGAGATCCCGCCGGCGCCGATGCGCGGCCGCACGACCCAGAAGTGGGTGTCCTCCACAAGTGAGCTCTCCGCCCCCTTCACCAGCTCCGCGGTCACCACGACGCCGGAGCGGTCCTCACTCAGCATAATCTGTTTCACCTCGCCGACGTCCACGTCCTTGAACTTGATCTTCGTCTTGCCGGCCTCAAGCCCTTCGCCGGTCTTGAAGCTGATTGTAATCGTAGGCCCCCGATCGAGGACGGCTTTCACCGCGAGCCAGCCGCCGACGAGCACGGCCACGATGGGGATCAGCCAGACGAGCTGCGGCGACCATTGCCGCTTCGGCGCGGCGACGGCTTCGGGGAGGTCGAAGTCTCGCGATTCTTTAGCCATCGTTCTTCCTCACCGGATCCCACATGAGGCGGGGATCGAAGGACTCCGCCCCGAACATCGTGAGCACCACCACCGCGCCGAAAGCGATCGCCCCCGGCCCCGCCTTGATCGTCGCCAGACCCTGGAACTGAACGAGTGCGGTGAGGATCGCCGCGACGTAAATGTCCACCATCGACCACCGACCGACGAACTCCACCATCCGGTAGAGCCGGGTGCGGTCCTGCAGCCGCCTGGTGGAGCGCCGCTGCACCGAGACGAGCAACAGCGTCAGCGCGACCATCTTCGCGCCCGGCACCAGGATGCTCGCGATGAAGATAATCGCCGCCAGGGGCCACGAGCCCGACGTCCAGAGATACACGACGCCGCTCATGATCGTGTCCCGCTGCGAGCCGAACAGCGAACCGGTCTCCATGACCGGCAGGACGTTCGCCGGGACATAGAGGATGTAGGCGGCGATGAGGAACGCCCAGGCGCGCGTGATGCTGTCGGGCTTGCGCAGGTGCAGGCTGGCCCCGCAACGCGCGCACGCCAGGTCGTGGCCTGTCGCCGGCGATCGGCTGAGGAGACTGCAGGCGTGGCAGACGAGCAGCCCCGCTTCGGCGGCGGTCAAGGCGATCATGTCGTGGCCTCTCTCGCGGCGGTCCCTGCCTCGAAACCCGGCCGTTGACGGGCGGCCGCATCGGCTCGCGCCCACAGCTCGCGGGGATCGAAGGTCGCCGCCGCCGCGGCGACCAGGAACATCAGCGCGCCGAACGACCACAATCCGATCCCGGGCACGACATGGGCGAGGTGCGAGAGCTTCGCCAGTGACACGAGCGTCCCGAGCATGAAGACCTCGACCATGCCCCAGGGCCGCACCGTCTGGATGAGGCGGAACGTGGCCGGGAGCCCCCTCGGGACCCACCCGAACTTGAGCGGCAGCAGCATGTACAGCATCGCCCCGATGTCGAGCATGGGCATCAGGATCGTCGTGACGAACACGAGCGCGGCCACGCTCGTCATGTCCGTCTCGTGGAGCGTACGCACCGTCCCGATCAGCGTTGTCGAGGTGCGGTTGCCCGACGCCTCGAGCCCGACGATCGGGCACAGGTTCGCGATGACGAACAGCACAGCGGCCCCGAGGGTGTAGGCGAGGGTGCGGTCGAAGCTGTCCGCCTTGTTGCGGTAGAGCAGGGCCCCACAGCGCCGGCAGCGCGCGACACCACCCTGCGGGACCGGGGTCTCGCGCTGGAGCAGGTCGCATTCGTGACAGGCGATGAGCGATGGGACAGACATGGGACGGCTCGGCTCGAATTAAACCCGATAATGAGCTGCAAATGCAAGCCGATTATACTGACCCCATGTCGTCCGCTGGATTACCCGAAGCGCTTGCCGCCCGGCCCGTCGTCGCGGGCTCCAGGGAGCCGCCGGCCTGGCTGACACGTTCTGGTGGACAAGCGAGCGATTGTGCTAGACTACGCGCCTTCGTGCCGGCGCGTCATCTTGGATATATACAAGGATAAGGAGGACTCATGGCCCCTGACATCGGCCCACACGTCTGTGAGAACGAGACGCATCGGGCGCACGTCCCGCTTCGCGCGTGGCTGTTCATCGCCGGTGCTTTCGCCCTGTTGAACGGCGGCTGCGCGATGAACCCAGTCAGCGGAATGCCGGAGCTGGCGCTGGTCTCTGTCGAACAGGAAAAGAAGATCGGGGCCGAGGAAGCGAAGAAAGTCGAGCAGCAGATGGGCCTGCTGGATGACGCTGCGCTCACCCAGTACCTGAATACCCTTGGCCAGCGACTGGCCGATCAATCGCCCCGAAAAGACGTCGCGTACCAGTTCCATGTCGCAGACATGGCCGAGCCCAACGCCTTCGCCCTTCCAGGTGGGTACGTCTACGTCACGCGCGGGTTGCTGGCGCTGACCAACTCCGAAGACGAGCTGGCGGGAGTCGTCGGGCACGAGATCGGGCACGTGGCGGCCCGGCATAGCGTGCAAAAGATCTCGAAACAAGGCCCGTTTGCGGTGGTCTTTGGGATCGTGTCCGGGATCACAGGCCTGGTCAGTCCCTTGGTCGGAAACATCATTGGTGGAATCGGCGCCTTCACGCAGAGTCTCGTGTTTGCGCCCTACAGCCGCAGCCAGGAGACTGAGGCTGACCGGGTGGGCCAGGAGATGGCGGCCCGGGCCGGGTGGGATCCCGCCGCCCTGTCCGCGTTTCTGAACACGCTCGAGCGCGACGTGGAACTGATGAACAAGGGCCCCCGGAAGCCCAGTTTTTTTGACTCCCATCCAGCGACACCCGATCGCGTAGCCAAGACCGCGGAGCACGCCAAGGAGCTGACGCGTGCGACCCGTCAGCCGATCAGCGCCTCACGCGAGGCCTTCCTGGCCCGGCTGGATGGCGTCGTCGTGGGGCAACGAGCGGCCAACGGGATCTTCGAGGGACAGGCCTTCCTCCATCCGGATTTCAATCTCTTCGTGCAGTTTCCGGAAAAATGGCAACTCGAGAACTCTCCTGAGAAGGTGGCGGCCGTGGCGCCTGACGGCGAGGCGGCGGTGATCCTCGGGGCGGCGGCGGAGGGCAACGACCCGCTGGACGGCGCGCGCGCCCTTGAGAAGGCCGCGAAATCGTCGGACATCGTGGCCAAGACACAATCGATCACGATCGGCGGCTTGCCCGCCGCTCATACGCAGATCGAGACGGACGGCAGGCTCAAACTCGATCTCACCTGGATTGCCCATGGAGGGCTGATCTACCAACTGGCGGGCCTGGCCCCGACCAAACGGTTCGACAGCCTGCAAGCCGTTTTCCATTCTGTCGCGCACAGCTTCAGGCCTCTGTCGGCCTCCGAACGTGCCACTATCAAAGAGCAGCGCATCCGCCTGGTCAGGGCTCACGCTGGGGAGACAATCGAGGCACTCGCCAGTCGTTCCAATTCGGCCTGGAAGAAGGAAGAGGTGGCCGTGGCCAACGGCTTGGCGCTGGGGGACCAGCTCAAGGACGGGCAACTGCTCAAGGTGACGATCGCCGAGCCCTACGCACCAAAGAAGCCACGGTAATCATTCTGCAAAGCCGTCACGCTCGTGTGTAGGGCCGTGTGGCTTGAACGGAAGCCTTTCTTGCTCAAGACGATGTCTCTCCTGGTTCCAGTGGGTTGGATTATCCTGGCCGCGCTGACCGGCTGCTCCACCCTCACGGTCGTCGGCGACCTTCACGAGCAACGGTTTGTCTCCGAAGGTCGGCCGCTGGCCCACATTCATGCCAAGGTATCGGGCCTCTACCTCTTCAATCTGATCCCTTTCGTGACCGGCAGCGCGGAGGAGGCCAACGCGATCAGGCTTTTCCAACATGAAACCGCCGTGGAGCGCGTCGTGAGTAGCGCGTCGTGAGTATGGTGACCCGCCAAAGCAAGGCCATGGGAGCTGCCCGGTTGACGGACTTGCAGTCTTACACCGACAGCGAGTGGCAATGGTGGTCCCTCGGCTTCTGGTGGCGGTGGACCTCCGTGTCCGCCAACGCCTCGGCGGTTCCCGAAACCCCATCCCAAGGCACGGTCACTCCCTCGCCGCGCTGAACCCCACGAGCCTCTTGCACATGGCCTCGCCCTGGCGTACCCTGTCCGCCGTTGTCTGGCTTTCGGCATCGTCACCTGCATGATTCCGTAGTACCGACAGAGGCTCTCACGCTCAGAGGTATGCTGACTCGGCTTCCTTCCTTCTGGCTGCTCGTTCTGCTGGCTGGTCTCGTTGGGTGCGACCACGTCGGTTCCAGTCTCAATGCACCGCTTGAGCGATGGAACCCCGCCTACGGGTACCGGTACGAAAATCTCCCGCTCGTTCCCGGGGGCAGTTCCGACAGCCTGTTCTTCGTTGCGTCTTTCTCCGGTGGAGGCATCCGCGCCTCCACCCTGGCCTATGGCGCGTTGCGGGAGCTGGCGCGTCAACAGATTACCTGGGAGGGGCGTCAGAAGCGGCTGCTCGACGAGCTGAGCGTGATCCGTGCCCTGTCCGGAGGCAGCTTCACGGCGGCCTATTACGTTCTGTATGGGGATCGGATCTTCCACGACTTTGAATATCGGTTTTTGCGGAAAGACTGGGAGAGTGAGCTCAAGTCACGTGTCTTCTGGTCCCCCTACAATTGGCTCCGTCTCATGTCCCCGTATTTCGGCCGTGCCCACCTGTTGTCCGAACTTCTCGATGAAGCCCTGTTTGATGGCCATACGTTTGGCGACCTGGTCACGCGCTATCAACGGCCGATCCTCTTCATCCACGCCTCGGACATGGCCACCCTGTCGCGGTTTGAATTCTCCCAGGCGCAATTCGATATGATCTGTTCAGACCTGAGCCCATTGCCGATTGCCCATGCAACCGCCGCGTCCAGCGCGCTTCCGTTGATTCTCAGTCCGATCTCGCTGAAGAACTATGCCGGGCAGTGCGGATATCACCCGCCGATTTGGCTGGACCATGCGCGACGCACCTCCTGGTCGCAACAACGGGCCGACGAGCTCCGGTCCTACCTCGACGCAGAGAAGCGCCCGTACATCCATCTGCTGGATGGCGGGCTGTCCGACAATGTCGGCATGCGAGGCACGATCGAGCGAGCGGCTGTCATCGGAGACTTTGACAAATCCTTTCGGGCTTATGGGGGGCAGAAAATCCGGAAGCTGGTCTTCCTGGTGGTGAACGCCGAGACCATTCCTGATGTGGCGTCCTATCGCTTTAGCAAGGTCCCGGCTCTCTCGACAGTGCTGCACGCGCTCATCGACATTCCGGTCAACCGGTATTCCATCGATACGCTCCATCTCATGCGGGCCGAGATCGACAGATTGAAGGCTCAGCTTCGCCGCGGGGAGCTCGGCAAGGACAGCATTTTTACGCCCGATGCGGATGTGTATTTCATCAACGCCAGCCTCAGTGAGGTAGACGATCCGGACGAGCGGGACTATCTGATGAAGATCCCGACCACCCTGTACCTGACCGACGAACAGATCGACCGGCTGCTTGTGGCCGCCTCTCACCTGATCCACCGGGACAAGGATTTTCAGCGACTGATGCAGGACTTGCGCTAGTCCCGTTCCACCGCTTCTGCGGCCCTCCTTATGGGGTCCTGATTCACACACAGGGGGCGACATGGGCCTCAGGGAGGGGGCTTTTCTTTGGAGTGGACTTTGCGTATACTCGTGAAGCACACTGACACTCGCATGGTGCCGTCTCCGGAAGGTGACGGCCGTGTACGGAAGGAAGCGCGTGGGAGAACAACCGCGGTCGGCTGAACACAGACAGGGCACTTCCCCGCGGAACGGCCCCTCGTCGAGATCCTCTTCCCTCGACCAGTCGAACCGTTCCCTGTTCATCCAGCAACAAACGCTCATCACGATTGTCCTCTCCTATCAACTCCTGTTCAGCCATGACGCCCTGCTCAGCGTGGAGGGGAAAGAGTATGTGATCCTGGGGCTGATGCTGCTGGTGGCCGGCCTCATGGCGCTCCCGGCCTGGCTGGTCGAGGCGGCCTGGTTTCCAGCGGCCTTAGCCGTGACCGACACGGCCGTGACCAGCGGCGTCATCTACCTGTCCGGTGATGCCGGGTCCGACACGTACCTCGCCTATTTCGCGATCATTCTGATCGCGACCGCCAGCCGGAGCTTCGAGATGATCCTGTCGCTGGCTGTGTTGGTCTGTGCGGTCTACGGTGTCGTCCTGTATATGGGGAGTCTGGAGACAACCGGCTTGCTGGAGCAGCACCTCTTGCGTCTGCCGCTCCTCATGGTGATGGCGATTTTTTATGGCGTGACCACCCACAGGCTGCGCAAGACGGTGCGTGCACATGCCCGGTTGGAGGGCGCCCTCGCCGAGCAGGAATTCGTCGGGGAGGGACTCCGCCAAGCACGCGATGAGTTGGAAAAGCGCGTCCAGGAACGGACGGCGGAGCTGACCCGGGTGAACGTCGTCTTGCGGTCCGAGGTCATCGAGCGCAAGCGAGCGGAGGAGCAGTTGGCCAGGATGGCCCAGGACCGACTCCTGCTCCTGCAGTCCACCGCTCAAGGGATCTATGGAGTGGATCTGGAGGGGCGGTGTAGCTTCATCAATAATACCGCAGCCCGCATCCTGGGGTTCGACCCCGCGGACGCGGTGGGAATGAACATGCACCAGCTCATTCATCAAAAGCATGCCGATGGTTCGGTCTATCCGGCCACGCAGTGCCCCATCGAGCAGACCTTGCGGAGCGGGGAGCGCTGCCGGGTTGCCAGTGAAGTGTACTGGCGACGAGACGGGACGGCGATCTCCGTCGAATACACCTCATTTCCGATCATCGAAGGCCAGCTCATCAGAGGCGCCGTCGTCTCCTTTGCCGACATCACCGAGCGCAAGCAGTTGGAGGACCAGCTCCTTCAATCGCAGAAAATGGAGGCGGTCGGACGGCTGGCCGGCGGCATCGCGCATGACTTCAATAATTTATTGACGACCATCAACGGGTACGCGGACCTGATGTTGATGCGAATGCCTCAGACCAATCCCATTCGGCAGCAGATCGAGGAGGTCAAGAAGGCTGGGCAACGAGCGGCCTCCCTGACGCGCCAGTTGTTGGCGTTCAGTCGCAAGCAGATGCTGGAGCTCAAAGTCCTGGACCTGAATGCGCTCGTCACCGACATGGAGCCCATGTTGCACCGCCTGATCGGCGAGGACATCCAGTTGGCGCTGGTGCGCGCCCCCTCGCTGGGACGCATCAAGGCCGACCCGACCCAGATGGAGCAGGTCATCCTGAACCTGGCCATCAATGCGCGCGACGCGATGCCCGGGGGCGGCCGGCTGACGATCGAAACGGCCGAAGTCCAGCGCGACGCGACGTCGGCGCCCGGGCCGGCCGACCTGGCGCCTGGGACATTCGTGATGCTCACGGTGAGCGACACCGGGTGTGGGATGGATACGGCAACCCAAGCGCGGATCTTCGAGCCCTTCTTCACGACCAAGGAGCAGGGCAAGGGGACGGGGCTAGGCCTGGCCATGGTTCACGGTATCGTCAGGCAAAGCGGCGGGCAGATCGAGGTTTCCAGTGTGCCTGGGCGTGGCGCGACCTTCAGGATCTATTTGCCGCGCGTCGAGGGGGCGAGCGCCACGCCGCAGCCGAGCGCGGTACAGGCGGCGCCACCGTCGGGGTCGGAGACTGTCCTCTTGGTGGAAGACGAGGAGATGGTCCGGAGCTTTGTGCGGCAAATTCTCCAGCAACAGGGCTACCAAGTGCTGACCGCGACCAACGGGGAGGAGGCGCTGCAGATCAGCAACGGCTACGAGGGGCGGATTGACCTTCTGTTGACCGATGTCGTCATGCCGGGCATGAGCGGGCGAGAGATTGCGGACCAACTCACGGTTCAGCGGCAGGGCCTCAAGGTCCTGTTCATGTCGGGCTATACGGAGAGTGCCATCGTCCATCATGGCGTCATGGACCCCGGCGTCGACTTTCTCCCTAAACCCTTCACAGGGGACACCTTGGCGCACAAACTCAGTGAGATGCTCAAGGAATCGCGTCAGGCATCGTCCTGACACGCTCGCCTCAGCGTTGCGTGATCCCAGCCTAGCTCCGCGCAAGTCACCGAGCACTGAGTCGTCGCGACTGCGGTCTGAGGGGCAGTCACGGTTCAGGCTCGCGCCGAGGGTCGGTCCCGTCACCCTGCACATTCTGTACATTCCCGCCGGTGCTCGGATCCCTTGATCGACTGTGCCTTCGTTTTCGGGTGAGCAGCGGCCTGGCTGATCAGTTCGCTCTTCCACGGCCGATTCTTGAGAACAGGAGTCCCGCAGATACTTCCGGATCACCCCATGAAAGAGCCCATTCGTCAAGCAAAACCGATCCACGCGAGCCGGTCCCCTGCCGGAGCGATTTGAGTCGGTTGCTGGACAATTTCCCACCTGCCCTGTACGGTCCTGGCTATGAGCGGATTCCATCGAATTCAGCCAGCAGAGGATCGGAGCCTGAGCAGCGAAGCGATGGTCCGACAACTCTCCGCGCTGTATGCGCTGATCCGCAGCGACAAGCTGCACGCCGAGGAGTACGTGACGGTGCTGCAGCATGTGACCGAGGTCGTGGCTCAGGCCCTGGACGTCGAGCGTGTCAGCATCTGGTGTAAGAAGGCCGGCGGCTCGGCAATCCGCTGTCTCGAGCTCTACGAACCGAGCCTCCATCGCCACTCGTCCGGACTGGAGCTGGTGCTGGGTGATTACCCCCGGTATTCACAGGCGCTGGCCTCCCAGGAGGTGATCGTCGCAGAGGACGCTCACCACGACGAACGCACGTGCGAGCTTTCGGCCGGCTACCTGACCCCCCACGGCGTCACCTCGCTCATCGACATCCCGATTCATCTGGTCGGCGGGTTGGACGGCGTGTTCCGGTACGAGCATCGCGGACCGGCTCGCCGGTGGATGCCGGACGAGCTCACGTTTGCGGTCACGGCTGCCAACGTGGCGTGCCTTGTCATCGGCCAGCGGGAACACCGGCGAGCCGAGGTGCAGCTCCAGGAGTCGCAGCGCAGATATCAGGAACTCGTCAATTCGTTTAACGGCATCGTGTGGGAAGCCGAGGGGGTGGACTTTCGCTTCACGTTCGTCAGCCAGCAGGTGACACGCCTGTTGGGCTACGCGCCGGAAGAGTTGCTGGAGGGGCTGACCTGGAAGAGTCTGATTCATCCCGATGATCTGGACTATGTCTCCGCCACGTTCGAGAAGGCGGTGGAAGAGAAGCGTAGCCAAGACATTGAATATCGGGTCCTCGCGTCCGATGGTCGAGGGGTCTGGGTTCGGGACTCGGTGACGCCGATCATCGAGGGCGGTCGGCTGCTCCAGTTGTGCGGCGTGATGCTGGTCATTACCGAGCGCAAAGACCTGGAAGCGCAGCTCCACCAGGCGCAGAAGATGGAAGCCGTCGGGAAGCTGGCCGGAGGGATCGCGCACGACTTCAATAATCTGCTGACGATCATCACGGGGTACACCCAGTTGCTCTTGAACCGTCTCGGCCAAGAGGATTCGCTCGTTCCGGACATCCAGGAGATCAAGAAAGCGGGGGACCGGGCCGCCGCGCTCACGCAGCAGCTTCTGGCCTTCAGCCGCAGGCAGGTGCTGATCCCGAAAGTGGTCGACCTCAACGCCATCGTGGCCAATATGGAGACGATGCTGCAGCGACTCATCGGCGAGGACATTCACCTCGTCACCGTGCTGGATCCAGGGCTCGGCCATGTCAAAGCGGATCCGGGGCAGCTCGAGCAGGTGATCATGAACCTGGTGGTCAATGCCCGGGACGCCATGCCGAAGGGAGGCAAGCTCACCATCGAAACGACGAACCACGACATCAGGCAGTCCTATCGCCGGGGGCAGGCCGTGATTCAGCCCGGCCGGTATGCGATGCTGTCCGTCAGCGATACCGGGTGCGGGATGGAACCTGAGCTCCAGGCCCGCGTCTTCGAGCCGTTCTTCTCGACCAAGGGGCAGGGCAAGGGAACGGGATTGGGGCTGTCAACCGTCTATGGCATCGTCAAGCAAAGTGACGGCTATATTTTCCTCTACAGCGAACCTGGGTGTGGCTCCACGTTTAAGGTCTACCTGCCTCGGGTCGAGGAAGCCGCCGTAGAGGTCGAGACCGGGATGATGCCGGCCGGATTTCCTCAAGGCACCGAAACGGTCCTGCTGGTGGAAGACGAGCCGGGGGTCAGAGCCCTCGTCCGGGACACGCTGCGAATGCACGGCTACACCGTGCTTGAGGCGCGGCATGGCATCGAGGCCTTGCTGACGGCCAAGCAGCACACGGGTCCGATCCATCTCTTGATGACGGATGTGGTGATGCCCCAAATGAGCGGTCGCGAGGTGGCTGATCGCCTGTCCGTGACCCGCTCGGACCTGCGCGTGCTGTTCATGTCCGGCTATACCGAAAACGCCATCGTCCACCACGGCGTGCTGCACCCCGGGACCGCGTTCCTGCAGAAGCCCTTTTCGCCGGAATCCCTGGCCCGGAAAGTGCGCGAAGTGTTGGATGCCGGAAAGACCTCGAGCGGAGCCAGCTGAGCCGATCGCGCCCCCGCACCGATCACCCCTGTCGTTCGCCTGCCTCACGGTTGTTCCACCCCCCCTGCCGGCGTCCTCATCCGCTCCCCTGCCTTTCCCGCTTTATCCGGTAACCTCAGTTTTTACTGGAAAAAAACGAGGGTTTCTGGTTTGCTAACGTAGCCGGCATCTAACCCTGGCGGTGGTAGACTTGGTCGTATCAGGCTTCCCGCGCACGCGACACAGCCTAGAAGACCCCGTATCCCCTCACAACCTGGCTCGTCAGGGTCTCAGCGCCGCGCCCGCGTTGGCGGGAAGCTCCAGGGGGCGGGAGTATAAAGAGCATAAAGGATTTGCCCATGAGACAGCCTAGGCGAAGATCTGCCGCCGCACCGTAAAGGCGTTCCAGTGCCGCCCAATAAACCCCCGAAGAAGACAGCCCTCTTTGATGAGGCGCTCAAGCAGATGAACGCCGGCAAGTACGGCCGGGTTGCGTCTGTCCTGAAGGAGTTGCTTGCCGCCGAGCCGACGCACCAGGGGGGGCGCCGGCTGTTCGCCACGATGCACTTAAAACTGGGCAATCTGATTACCGCCAGAGCGATACTGGAAACGCTTGCTCAGGAGGCGATGCAGCGGCAGGACTATCGTTTGGCGGAGGCGGTTCTGCGCGAATACCTGGCAGCCGCACCACGGTGCCTCCCGTTCCTGGAGCTGCTCGGCCAGGTGTGCGAAGACAAGGGCGATGCCCCGGCAGCAATGACCGAGTACGGGAAGGCGATCGAGATGGTCCTGGAGGATCCGGAGCCTGACCGTCCCACCCTCGCGGCTGATCTCTATGTCAAAGTGAAACGGCTGGCACCCACGGGCCCGGTAACCCAACGTTTCGCATCCCTCTTTGAACCACCGCCGGCTCCCGCTCCGATGGCTCCCTCTCCGATGGAACCGAAGGTGGACGCGCAGCCGAGGCCGGCTGAGCCTCCCTCGCCGGTGGAAGTGACGGCGGAGCCGTCGCCCACGCGGGCCAAACCGTTCGAGCCACCGCCAACGATCAGGCCGACCGCCCCGCCGCCAAAGCCGGCCCCTCCGCCTCCCGGCAGAAAGGTGTCACCGGCACGGCCGGCGAAACCGGTCGAACTGCCACCGAAGATCACGCCGGAGGCTCCGCCGGCCGGGGCGAAGCCAGCGCCCTCGCCGAGCACAAAGGGGTCATCGGCATCGCCGCCAAAACCGGTTGAGCCGCCACGGCCTCAGCCACCGGCCGGGAAAGGCAGACCCTCTGCGTTCCGGCTGCGTTCGGGAGAGGGTGGGGAAGTCCCCCGGTCTTTCGCCGACTCCGAGCAGGAGGTCCCTGAGACCTCATCGTCACCCGCTCGGGAAAAGGGCAAGGGAGGGGCATTTCGTCTGCATGGAGACAAGGGGCCCTCCAGCTTGCTGGAGCTCCTGCATGAGGGTGGCTCGGCTGACTCGTCGTCGTCGCCGACCGAGAGCGTGGAAGAGAGCGAGCCGAGCGAGACAGGAGACTCACCGGACCCAATCCAGGCACCTGTCGAGCCAACGGCACTCGAGTCTGTGAACGAACCCTCGACCCAGCCGTCTCTCGAACCCGAACCCGACCCCGAGCCCACACCCCAGGAACCGCCGCCCCCTCCGCCCTCACCGCCGGTGGAGGAAGCGACGGCGCCGAGCCTCCATCCGGTGCACGAGACCTGGACGCCGCCGATTCTGGAGCTCATCCCACCGCCTCCCCCACCGGTGGAGGAACCGACGGGGACGCCGAGCCTCCATCCGGTGCACGAGACCTGGACGCCGCCTACCCTGGAGCCCATCCCACCGCCTCCCCCACCGGTGGAGGAACCGACGGGGACGCCGAGCCTCCATCCGGTGCACGAGACCTGGACGCCGCCTACCCTGGAGCTCATCCCGCCGCCTCCGCCACCGGTGGAAGAACCGACGGTGATGCCGAGTCTGGCGTCGGCAGAAGGGGCGGGGGCGCTCCCGCTGACGGTCGAGTCTGCCGCGAGCATGCCGGTGCTGGAGGTGTCCCCTGTTGCCAGCGCACCGGTCTCGCCCTCGGTTGAGGAATCTCCGGTCATGCCGAGCCTGCCGCCGGTGGAGGAGTCGTGGACGGCGGCTTCCGTGCAACCGCTTTCGCTTGGTTCCTCCACGGCCTGGCGTGAAGCGGCTCCTGTGCCGCCTCCACCCTCGCCATCCACAAGCTGGCCTGATCCGATTGCGGAGGCGCCACCAAGCGCGCCATCGGCGACGTCAGGCCAGTCAGAACCGTCAAGTCTGAGCGACTACGACATCTCCTCCTCGGTGGCCTTCATCGAGGAGACCGCTGGGGCGCCTCCGAGGCTCCCTGGACACTTAGCGGCGCGCTTGCGCGTTGATCAGGACGAATCGCTTTCGATCGCCCAGGGCAGGACCCCACCGCGCGTGGATGAAGTAGAGCCGAGCCCCAAGCCTCGCAGGGTCCGCTCCTCCCGAAAGGTGGTCCTGCAAGCGAGAACTGCTGTCCTGGTCAGTCGTGGGATTTCGGCCGTACGCGCCACGGCCCGCGCGATCATGTCTGCGGTCCTTGCGGTCCTTGCCCTGATCACCCTCGTCATTGTAGGCCCGGCAGTTTTGTGGGTCTCGATCGAAGAGTCCGCCAGCGATCTGGCTCAAACTCTGAAGCAGACCCCTGCCCGCTCCTTGCAAGATCCGAAGAAGAACGGGTACTTCCTCCTGCTGGGATTCGGCGCCAACGCCTCAGCCGATCCGGTGAAAGCGGGATATGAGAGGTGGCAGAAATCCGCCGACAATCCTGGCCAGGGGTGTTCCGGTGTGGAAGGCGAATCCCGCGGGCCACTTCATTTTGTACCTGAAACACAGAGGCTGGCGGGGTGGTTCTTGATCGCCGATCCCACGGGTCGGTTTCAGAACGAGTCCGCCCGGATCAGCTCCGTGATCTCCCAGTCCCGACCGCTGATGGAACGATACCGTCAATGGCTCAGCATGCCATTTGATGACTGGGGGTACGGCCAACCCGACAGCCCTGATTGCGCCCAGATTCTGGTTGCCCACCGGCTTTACGTGGCCGAGGGTTTCCACCAGGGAATGGAGGAAGGGCTCACTCGATTGGAGAAGGACGTCGCGGCCTGGCGCACCGCCCTGGGGCAGGCTCGAACCCTGGCGGTCAAAGACATGGCGGCCGCGGCGTTTAACGAGGATCTGATGGTCGTCGCCGGATTGCTCAGCCGGACGGAGCTGAGAGGCGAAGCAGTCTCCCGCCTGCTCAGAGTGGCCCAGCCCCTGAGCGCGGCCGAGATTTCCCTGCGCTGGCCGATGCAGAATGCCTTTGTGCTCGTCAGCAAAAAAATTGAAAGTGGCGTGGCAAGAAACAACCCGATCGTAGAGCAATCGTTCCTGGCTCGGGCGCTGACGGGCATGCCGCTGCCGAAGCAACGGGTCGTCAACGGCTATGCCAGATTCTATGAGGCGGCGATCAAGTCGGCAGAGAGTTCCGATGTGACATTTCCGAGTTTGCACGAGTTCACCAGAACGCCGCCTCAAATGGTGGTGGATTATCTGCTGAATCCCATTGACAATTACCTTGTCCAGATCCCCAAGCCGGTCTGGGAACAATTCACAGGCATGATTCTGGAAACCGAGGCGCGCGTCCAGCTGGTTGCCATCATGGCTAGGATGCGTGGGCTGTCCAGTGAGGGAAACCTGCTGGCGCGCGTCGCCAGGGCGGGACAGAACATCTTCGATCCCTTTACGGGCCTGCCGATGCTGGTGAACCAGGAGAGGAAGAGACTGTACAGCGTCGGGCGGGACAGAAAAGACGATAACGGGGATCCTAGGCTGGACGTCAGCGTGCCGATTCCGTTGTTATAGGGTTGGTTGATCCTGAATCTTGAGCGGAACCTTCAGCGGACGTGCGGTCTACCCGCCTTCGGCTTGTCTCCACGACACCTCCCACCATCACACCACGCGGTCGCAACTCATGGGTGAGACCGTGCGTGAGCTTCAGAAGTCTCCCCCCGGAATGCCGGCAGCAACTCCGAGAGAAGTGGCTGGACATGAGCCTGAAGGAACGACGCAACATTCGACAAGCACTGAGAAGGAATCCGGCGCCCAGGGCACCCTTCCAGTCGCACCCCAATCGCAGGTCCCGGGCGGGTCGGTCACCCGCTCGCCAGGCAAGGAGGGGGCGTTTTTCGGTAGCTCCTTCGCGCAGACGCGCTACTTCATCCGTGTGCCTTCCTTCACCGGCGGTTCAATCTTGATTTGCGGACCCTGCACGTCCGGGAGTTGCCCGGCGCCTGAGCGCTTGAGGACCCGCTGATTATTCTCGTCTGCGAGGGTTTGGACCACGTGTGAGTCTTCAGCGGCGGCCCCCTCCAACAGGGCTTTCTCTCCTGTCGCGTTCGTTTGGCCGGCGTCATTCGCCAGGAGTTGTCCTGTCACAGGAGACACCGCTTTGCCGGCTGGATAACCCGGATGCGTGGGTAGCATCGAGGGATTGGCCAACGCTAGCGAGAGCGAGAATCCCAAGACCAGAAGGATCGTCAGCGTGACCATCAGGGTGATCTTCATCGCGGCTCTCCTTTCATGAGAAAATAATAATGCCTTCTCGGGCACACGGCGGCCGAGAAGGCATGAACGGAGGACGTTCGATGGTCTCCAGCAGCGGAACAGTGGCGGGCTACCCCGGTACCATGGCAAACCCCATGAGGAACTGGAGGGTCAGTAGGCGCAGTATGCGCCGCCCGACCCCCGATCGTCAAGGCTGTGTTTCTATCCACCAAGTTCGCCGCTCATCCTTGAATAGCCCTTGACCTGCTGCTTGACACCCTTCCCTGGTTTTCCTCACAATCAGGCACCCACATCGTGCTCTGGAGGCTCGACGGCCATGAGCAACCGCCCACATGTTCCGATCAGGCCCTGGATGAAACAGGGGGCGACGTTCCCGTCGCCGATCCCGACCCGCATCGTCTCGAATGAGGAATTCCTCCCAATCCCGCAAACGCCGGCGCAGGCCAAGCTTGAGTGGCTGACCGACTCGATCGGGGACCTGGCCGGCCGATCACTGGGACTCAGCCGCCGAGACTTTCTGAAGACCACGGGCGGCATGGCGGCCGCCCTGCTGGCCATGAATAGCGTCTTCGGGAAGTTCTTTGACGTGCTGGATGTCGAGCTCGTTGAGGCGGCGGCCTTTACCGAGCGTAAAGGCGAGGCGTTCTTCATCTTCGATGTCCAGACGCATTACGTCAGCACCGGCTATGATCCGACTGACGCCGAAGCAGGCCGAAAGGCAGCTGTCACGAAGCAGGCATTACTTGGAATCCGCCGGCGCGCGCGGGAAGCCGGATTGAATCCCAAGTTGGCCGGCGATCTAGGAACGCTGGCGGATCTCTCCTGGAAAAGCTTCATCAAAGAGGTTTTTCTGGACAGCGAGACCTCGCTGGGGCTGATCAGCACCCCGCCCGGGCCTTACCCGCAGGAGGCGGTGGTGCCGCCGAAAGAGATGGCTCACATCCGGGACGAGATCAACCGCGTGAGCGGTTCACAGCGCATGCTGGCGCATGGCCTGGCCACCCCGCAACTGGGCCGGGCCGACCTGGATTTCATGGACCTGCAGGCCGGCGCGCTGAAGGTGGACGCCTGGAAATGCTATACGGGTTCCCCACCCAAAGGATTCGAGCACGGCTGGTGGATGGATGACGAGAAGGTGACCTACCCGATGCTGGAGAAGGCTCGCGCGCTCAAGGTCCCGCGCGTCTGCGTGCACAAGGGACTCCCCCTGGGTCCGGTGGCGGACTACAACCATCCACGCGACCTGATCAAGGCGGCGAAAGATTTTCCGGACATTACCTTCTTGGTTTATCATTCGGGGTTCCTGGGCGCCGCCACGATCGATGAGACTTTCGCGCGTACCGGTCAGATTCCCTGGACGAGCGAGTTCTGCCGGATGAAGCGGGCAGAGCCGGCGATCAAGAACATATATATGGAGCTGGGTTCGACCTTCGGTCAACTGGTGACGACTCATCCGGAGATCTGCGCGCATCTGCTGGGCGAGATCATCGCTGCCTTCGGGTCGGATCACGTGGTCTGGGGCACGGACTCGATCTGGTACGGGACGCCGCAGTGGCAGATCGAAGCCTTCCGGCGGTTCCAGATCCCGGACCGTCTGATCGAACAGCGCGGGTTCACTCCGCTCACGCGGGAGGTGAAGGCGCAGATCTTCGGATTGAACGCCGCGCGGGTGTTCGGGGTGGATGTGAACGAGAAGCGCAACGAATTGCCGAAAGATTATTTGAGCCTGATCAAGATGGCGTATCGAGAGGAAGGGGTGGAGCCGAGCCACCGGGTCTATGGATGGGTAGTGGGGTAGAGGGAGTGGAGGGTGACCGGGCTGACCGGTGTGCTCGCGCGTCGCGCACTCAAGAAGGAGGGGCGGGGCGAGGTGGCAGGTGGCCTCCCGTGCTCGCGCACCGCGCACACAGGATCTATCGGTTCGAACAGTGATGGATGTGTGCTCGGTGGACGCGCGCAGTCTGAGTCCACCCTGCCACCTGGCCGTCTGGGGAGGAGAAGGCAGCGAACTTGCGACCGCCGGACGCGCGCAAGAGGGGTCAGGCCGGTCACCCTCTCTTGGACACTCAAAGGAAAGAAGGTGGCATCGGCTAGTGAGGGACGGGGAAACGGGACGGGTGATGACGTGCGCAGTTAGAGGCAGCCTGGACACCTACCCTCAAGGGCGTAGCAAGGAGTGGAGTGCCGGGCATCTGTTGCTCCAGCTGGCGATAGCTCTTTGAGATGGAATGCACCAGACCACTAATGCGGAGGTGAACGAGTCGCTTGCTCAGCGCCTTCTGTCCAGGTCTATGCTGGTTTTACCGCTTGCCGTCCTCGGCTTCGCACTGAGCATTGCGGGTTACCTGATCGTTTCCAAGGAACTACGCTACCAGCGTGAAGGCGTCGTGGTACAGGCGACAATCAATTCGAAAACGACGCGGTACGTGCAAACCGAGGAGCAAGGAGCTGTTAAGAGCTACGAAATTGACTACCAGTTTTTGTCCCCGCAGGGGCAGATGATCCACGGGCTCGGAAACGTAGGAGGGCTAATTGGATTAAACCTGAAAGAAGGAGATGCCCTCGAGGTCCAGTATCTTCCCGATGATCCAGCGTCTAGCAATCGAGTATTTGGAAGCGGCAACTGGACTTTGGGGATCGTTCTCTTAAGCATCGGAGGTGTTTTCCTACTCGTCGGTTTGGTCGCTGGGGGTTCTGGGAGAGGTCGACGAGGAGTAATAGGAGGCTCATAGGCATGAAGAGCGAAATTCTGTATCCCGGAGCCTTTCCGATGGTGCGGATCGCACTGGCGTCGGGGGAAAGCGTCAAGGCGGAGTCGGGGGCCATGGTGGCAGCCTCGCCCACCATTGACGTGGAAAGCAAGCTGGAAGGCGGATTTCTCAGCGCGCTGTCCAGAAAAGTGCTGACCGGCGAGAAGTTCTTCTTCCAGACGCTCCGGGCGGCGCGTGGAGCCGGGGAGGTGTTGCTGGCGCCGACCGTCCCCGGAGAGATCGTGATCATGGAGCTTGATGACATCCACGAGTACATGGTCCAGAAAGACGGGTTTCTTGCGGGCGCCGAGAGTGTCAAGATCGAGAGCCGGATGCAGAGCCTGAGCCGGGGGCTCCTCGGTGGCGAAGGCTTCTTTATCCTGAAAATCAGCGGGAAGGGCCCGTTGATCCTGAACAGTTTCGGCGCGATTCATAAGGTCGAGCTCAAACCGGACGAAGAATACATCGTGGACAACAGCCATCTGGTGGCCTGGACCGCCACGACGACTTACACCATTGAAAAGGCGTCGGCCGGCTGGATCGCGAGCTTTACCTCAGGCGAAGGGTTCGTGTGCCGGTTCCGGGGCCCCGGCCTCGTCTATATCCAGAGCCGCAACCCCGGCGGATTCGGAGCCTGGATCCGGCAATTTATTCCGGTTTCCGAATAGGCAAGGTTGAGGCTAAGGTTAAGGCTAAGGATTTGAGAAGAAAAGAGTGATGGAATCCTCCAAGGAATCTTCAGCTCCGGGCTCAACCTCAGCCTCGACCTCAACCTTTCCCAACGCCCTCTGTTTCGGTAGTGATCTTCCAGCGGCAGGGGTGCCGTGTCAGGTGGAGGTGACGCCGGTTGGGCTGCATCTCCTCCTTCCCCAGCCCGTTGGCGGAATGAGAACAGACGAGACGGTTCCGTTTGCCGGCATGTCGGTGAAGGCAGGTGGCTTCGATCATGATCAGCTCGTCGTCACATGGCCGCACCAGGGCAACTCCCGCACCTTGTATCTGAAAGACCCCTCGCTCATTGCCTCCTTCCGCCGCTCGGCCCCGCCTGAGCTGATTCCCCATCTGGAGCGAACCGCAGGGAAGGTTCGCCGGGTGCGACTCGGACGACGCACGCTGCTGGCGATTGCGGTCGGAGCGCCGCTCGCGCTGGTCGTGACGCTCTGGCTGGGATCAGACACTCTGGTCAACATGGCGGTCAGCCGCATCCCCGTTGAATGGGAGCGGGCGATCGGAGAATCGGCGAGCCGGGAATTCATCGCCGGCCAGACAGTGGTCAAGGAAGGCGCGGCCGTCGCGGCCGTGCAGGAGATCACGAAGAGGCTGACCGACCAGATTCCGGACAACCCTTATCAGTTTCAGGTCACCGTGGTGCGGAGCGACACGGTCAACGCCTTTGCGCTGCCCGGCGGGTACGTGGTCGTGTTCACGGGGTTGCTCAAGAAAGCCGAGAGTCCGGATGAAGTGGCGGGGGTGCTGGGCCATGAGCTCAACCACGTCTTGCTGCGCCACGGGCTCGAGCGGATCGTCAAGACCCTGGGGATCGTGGCCGTCGTGACGATCTTCACGGGGAATCAGGAAGGCCTGGTCGGGCTGGCGCAGCGGTTGGGGATTGAGCTGATCACCTTGAAATTCGGGCGTGACCAGGAGAGGGAGGCGGACCTCGGTGGTCTGCGGCTGGTGCATCGGGCGAAGATCTCGCCGGATGGGATGATCCGCTTTTTCGAGCGGCTCTCCCCAGCGGACAAACAACAAGTGGAGCTGCTGTCCACGCATCCGATGAGCGCCGCGCGGGCTGAGCGGCTCAAGACGGAAGCCGCCTCGCTGCCCCGCCAAGAACCCGAGCCGTTCACCTTTGCCTGGAAGGGCGTACAGGCAGCACTGTGAAGGGTCGAACGCTGACCGGTCAACCCGGGAAGGAAAGCCGTCCACTCAGACGTCGGAGGGACCGCGCGTGGCGCATCGGAGTCATCGCCGACACGCACGGGCTGTTTGACCGGGCGATCCTGCGCCATTTCCAGAGCGTGGGGCACATTCTACACGCCGGCGACATCGGAGACCGATCCGTAATCACCGAACTGGAAAAGATCGCACCCGTCACGGCGGTCTCCGGGAATGTGGATGGGTACGAGCAGAGCGGAATTCAGCCGGAGGCCCTCATCGAAATCGGCGGCCGAACGATCGCGATCCGGCACATCGTCTATGAAGGTGGGAAACTGACCAGGGAGGGACGAGCGTTCCTGGATCGGGAACGGCCCGACGTGTGCATCTTCGGCCATACGCACCAGCCCAGGACAGAATGGTACGGACGCACGCTGCTCTTCAATCCCGGCTCGGCCGGCCCAAAGCGCTTCAAGTTGCCTCGGGGCCTGGGCCTCCTCACGATTGAAGGCGGCATCATCACGCCGACCCACATCCGCCTGGACGATCAGGTGGTTGGGCCACCCACAGTGGCCGATATGGGAGGGTAGGCTATGAAAGCGATTGCCATTGTTGCAGTGGCTCTACTGTCGACCGCTTGCGCAACTATCATGAATGGCAGCACCCAAGCCGTAACGATTGCCTCTGAGCCTCCTGGCGCAACGATTTCAGTGTTGGGCAACGAGCTGGCACGGACACCGGCCACGATCACCCTTCGCCGAAACCAACGGCACACGATTCTTCTATGGAAACAGGGTTATGAAGAGCGGCGCGTCGAAGTGATAGGAGCACCGGAGCATTTTGTAGAGGCAACGCTCGGCAATCTGTGGAATCTGTTTATCGGCTTTTACGTCGATTTTCTGACAGGCGGAGCCTTTGAATTAGACCCACTGGTTATCAACGCCACCCTGCTAAAACAGGCGGATCGGCCTAGCCCCTAACATCGGCTCTGCCGGTCAGAAACACTTCAAACATTCATTCCCTTGGCCGACCGGTCTCAGTAACCTGTTGAATTCATTCAATGAGCCCAATGAGCGTTTGAGATCTTTATGGGTACTTGCCAAGCAAAGAAGATTCCTCTAAGGTAAGCGCCGGCCTGGGCCAGATTTTTGGAGTACAGGATGACCACCCCGATCCTTCGAGCTGGGATCCTGATCGCCTTTGGCTGGCTCGTGGCCTGCAGCTCCGTCCCCCAGAGAGAAGTAGGCCAAGCCTCAGACCTTCCGCCGGCGACCGAACCCCAAAAAGGCCTGATCGCCAAAATTCAGAAGCAATATCCGTCCGACCAGTATCTCCTGGGGATCGGCTTGGGCGAATCCGGCAAGGCCGCGACGGAACTGGCACGCGCGGATCTTGCCAAGAAGATCCGGGTTGAGGTGCGGATGGTGCAGGTGGACCTGCAGCGAGAACGGGGCGGGAAGACCGAGCAAGAGTTCAGCACCGTCCTGGAAACCGAGGTTGCGGAACTGATCAAAGGCATCGAGATCGTGGAACAGGGGCGAGACCTCCAGACCGGTGAGGCCTTCGCGGTGGCGGTGTTGCCCAAATCGGAGATGCAACGCATCCTGCAGCAGCCGAGGGGCCAGCCCGAGCGTCTCTTTCCTCCGGTCGGTCTTTCTCCGGAAACAAAAGAAGGCATCTGGGTAACGGGCGAGGGAGCGGTGCTGTTAGGGGAGGACCTCACCGTGGCGGAAGCCAAAGCGCGCGCCAGGGATGAGGCCAGGCGCCATGCCGTGGAGCAGGCGGTCGGCACCTTCGTCAAGGGTCTGACCGTGGTGTACAACGCCCAGGTGGCGGAGGATCTGGTCCGTTCTCTCGTGCGGGGGATCGTCGTGGAAGAGCAGGTACAAGAGGAAGGCGTCCGGCAAATCGGGCCAGGCGCCGGTACCCCGGCCCTTCAGTATGTCACCAGGCTGCGTGCCAAGGTCAGACCGGTCCGGGTTGAGCATAAAGGTGATTTCACCGTCAAGACCTCGCTCAACAAGACGGTCTTTCAAGACGGTGAGGAAATGCGGATCACCGCCACCCCATCGCGCGATGCGCACCTGTATATCTTCAACGTCACGCAGGATGACGCAGTCACGGTGCTGTTCCCGAACCGGTTCGCCGAGGACAGCTTCGTTCCGGCTCAAAAGGAGTTGGTTTTCCCTGACGAGGGGCAACGCACGATGGGACTGCGGCTGCGAGTGTTTCCTCCCCAGACAGGGAAGAAGGCGGTGGAGCGGATCAAGTTCATCGCCACCACCAGGAAGATCGACCTGGGGAGGGGAAAAATGCGCGAGGGAGTATTCCAGGTGTACCCCGGGAAGGACACCGCTCTGGTCACGGATATTCTCAAAGAGCTGTCCCTGCTCGAGGAATCCGAATGGACCGAGGCGACGATTCCGTATGAAGTGAGAAGGTAGGGATCTTTAGGAATGCTGTGGAACAGGAGGGGGAAATGAAACACCTGGTACAGCCGATCCTACTGGTCTGTGTGCTTTTGTCCTTGACCGGGTGTTCGGTAGTCATGGCCTTGAGCGGAAAAAAGGAACCCAATCTTCAGGCGATCCATGTCGGATCGACCAATGCGGATGTGGAGGCCCACCTCGGTCCTCCCGTGGATTCCGCTAGGACCGATTACGGAGCACGTACCGACGTTTATGAGTACGAGGTAGGAAACGAGCCCAGCGTTGCACGAGCTTTCGTACACCTGCTCTATGATGTCTTCACAATCGGCTTCTGGGAGCTTATCGGAACACCGGTCGAGGCAACGCGTGGTGAGAAACGTCGGTTGCCGATCTACTACGGTCCTGACGGCCTGGTCGCCGGCATCAATGAATATGCACCCGAGACGCCCCCCGGGGCCGTGGCGGAGTCCGGTGGACCGAGATCAAGCCCGCAACCCCTTCGACAGGAAGAGCGGCCAGCTCTCGTCGCCGAGAGCGACGTAGACAGGCTTCCTGCAGTGACGGCTAGACAGCGCCATGGTGCCCACGCTGTTGTCATCGGCATCGGACAATATCGTGAAAAACTGCCACAGGCGGACTATGCTGACCGCGACGCATTGT
The DNA here is from genome assembly GCA_020027965.1 of Nitrospirota bacterium. Lineage (GTDB taxonomy): Bacteria > Nitrospirota > Nitrospiria > Nitrospirales > Nitrospiraceae > JAHRHE01. The sequence continues at coordinate 28,303 of JAHRHE010000015.1, forward strand.
TGATGAGGGAATACTTGACCAGAGCCATGGGATACCAGGAAGAAAATGTCGTGGTGCTGCTCAATGAGCGTGCCGCCAAGGGGGATCTGGAGAAATACCTCGAAGGATGGCTCCCGAATCGGGTCGAGAAAGACGACACCGTGTTTGTGTACTATTCAGGACATGGCGCCCCAAATCCGAAGACCGGGGAAGCGTATCTAGTTCCCTATGATGGTGATCCCACCTTTGTGAATACCACCGGCTATCCGCTCAAGCGCCTTTACGACAATCTGGCAAAGCTGCCTGCTAAGGAAACGGTGGTAGTGCTCGATTCGTGTTTTTCGGGCGCGGGGGGGCGTTCCGTCATTGGCAAAGGGATGCGACCTGTTGGACTTTCTGTAGAGAATCCGGTTATTGCTGCCGGGAAAACGGTGGTCGTGGCGGCCAGTGCGGGCGATCAAATTTCCAGCACCTACGACCAGAAGGGACATGGGTTGCTGACCTATTTCTTTCTGAAGGGACTTCAGGGAGATGGAGATCAGAACAAAGACGGCGCCATCGATCTCTCTGAACTCTATTCCTATCTCAAGCCTCAGGTCGAGCGGGTGGCCCGGCGGGAATTCAACAACGAGCAGACCCCTCAGCTTCTCGGGAACCCGGAGCTGCTGAAGAAGGGAATCCGCTTGCTGGAAGTGCCAAAACGATAGCTGAGCACAAGAGAGCTCACGGTGCCATCTCGCTTTGGCGAAACAGGCAGGACTCGTATCCCTGCCACATGACGAACCGGCAGGGAGCCTTCACCGGAGCAGAAGGGAACCAGCCTTCGACCGACCATTCTTCTATCCTTCCTAGCTTTCTCCTCCACGGTGGATCACCCAGCGGTGGGAGAGTGCCCGACCGGCCGAAGTCCCTAAGGGCGCTGGTACGGCCAGCGCTGTCGGGGCTTCTACGATCGGTTCTCGCGGGCCTGCTTGTCCTGCTCCTGGCTTCGAGAGGGTACGCCCTCGAGCAAGTCGACGCGGAGCTGAGCCTCTATGTCTTGGGAGCCTTCCCACGCGACAATGATGTGGTCTTGAATGGCGTGAGTCAGGTTGGAACCACTGTGAGTGGAGGCGTGGGGGCCGGCTTTAAGGCCGGTTTCTATCCGAAGGTCTTGGGCGGATTTGTCGGCCTCGAATACGAGGTGTATGGACACGGTGGTGAGATTACGTTTCCTCTTGCAACGGGAGGAGGATCCCTCCATCAAGCAAGCACGGATCTGACCGTGATCAATTCCATGGTTAATCTGCTGGTGCGCTATCCTTGGGCGGTGTTCACCTTCTATGGCGGAGTTGGGGTGGGCCACTCGTCCGGCATCCTCAGCGGAACTGATATTCCCGGCCGGCAGGATCAGGGTCTCGAAACTGCCCCGGCCTTCGGCTACCAGTTTCTGGGCGGATTGCAGGCCAATGTGAGCGAGCGGGTGTTCGTGTTTGCCGAATACAAGTATTTTTCATCGAACTATCATTGGCAAGAGCTCTCCCTCGATTATCGAGCCAACTATGTCTTATCGGGTTTAGGAATGCGGTTCTGATCGGATCAGCGCGAGCACAGGTGACAGGCGTGCGCCGTTCTTCTCTTAACGTCTTGCAAAACAGTCAGGAAGTGTTGACAACTCTGCCTAGTGCAAATATAGTGTGGGTCATATCTCTCAAGGTCGTCCATATTCGCTGATGAACGGCTCGGTTCAGCGGCATGTGCAGTGAACTCACACCACACAGGAGGACGGTATGAAATTGGTCCTGATGTTGATCGCGGTCTGTATTCTCACCCCAGCTCTCAGTGGTTGCCCGATTGTGCAGTCGCCTGCCGCGGGCGGGATTTACACTGAGCTCAAGTACGGCAACTTCGCCACCACGTCCACGGCTTCGGCGAAAGAAGGAAAGGCCTGCGTGCAGTCGATCTTGGGATTGGTAGCTACCGGTGATGCCAGCATCGCTGCCGCGAAGGCCGCCGGGGGAATCACGGAAGTCTCCTACGTGGATCACTATGCAAAGAGTATTCTGGGGATTGTGGGTGACTGGTGCACGATCGTCAGAGGGAGGTAGATAGTCTCCGGAAGCGTCCGAAAGGGCCTGGGGCATCCCAGGCCCTTTCTATTTCTGGAGCAGCCAGAACAGAATCCGATCGCCTCTGCGCTCATGCCAGCGTGGCTGCGACCCTACGGGAGGGACCTCAATGAGAACACACCTGATCGCGATCCAAATCGTAATGCTCATGGTGAGTGTGCAGGCCGACGCCGTGTTGGGCGCCGGAACTACGGATACAGGACCTGGATGCGGTCTAGGAAAGCTGCTGTGGTCGAGTTCCAAACATCCAAAGAACATTGCACCCCAGGTCATGATGTGGACGACCAATGGGATCGGGATGGCCTCCTTTGCCATCAGCACCGGGACCTCGGGTTGCACGAACGACGGAATCATCATGGCCCAGTACAAAGTCACCGTGTTCGCCGCCATTAACTTTGACAATCTCTCGCAAGAGATGGCCCAGGGGCAGGGAGAGCATCTCGCGTCGCTGGCGACCTTGATGGGCGTGCCGGCAGAGCATCAGGCCGAGTTCTTTGCTCTGACGCAGGCAAAGTACAGCTCGTTGATCCAATCCGGGGAGACCACGCCAGTCGCGATGCTGACTGCGCTGCACGAGGCGATGGCCGCGCATCCAGTTCTTGTCACCCTGTCGGCGCCCCAGTGACGTTCTGGGGATCCTTCCGGGAAGCAAGCCGCAGCCCGGTTGCATTTTCACGTTCGACCATGTTTTGCGTCCTCGTCCCAGAGTTTTTTGTAAGCTCAGCAACTGAATTGGTATATAATCCCGCCTGGTTCGATTGTGTTTAGCCCGATGGCAATCACTCAACAGGAGGGGTTCACAATGGTGAAAAGGCTCGCAATCCTGCAGCTCGCGATCGTCCTCATGTTTTCCCAGACCGGTGTCGCATTGGCGGTCAACCCGGATACTGGCCCAGGCTGTGGTCTTGGAAAACTGCTGTGGTCGGACTACAAGCATCCAAAGAACATTGCACCCCAGGTCATGATGTGGACGACCAATGGGATCGGGATGGCCTCCTTTGCCATCAGCACGGGGACCTCGGGTTGCACGAACGACGGAATCATCATGGCCGAGCACAAAGTCACCGTGTTCGCCGCCATTAACTTTGACAATCTCTCGCAAGAGATGGCCCGGGGGCAGGGGGAGCATCTGGCCTCGCTGGCCACGCTCATGGGGGTGCCGGCGGAGCATCAGGCAGAGTTCTTCGCGCTGACGCAGGAGAAATACATCTCCTTGATCCAGTCCGGGGAAACCACCCCAGGCGCGATGCTGACTGCGCTGCAGGAGGCGATGGCTACGCATCCAGTCCTCGTAAGACTCAATGTCCATCGCTGAGGTCAACTTGTTGCCCCATGGTGTTCCTGAAAGATCAGGGCCTGTGCCGGCACGCTTGGCGGGGTTGGCAGATTGAAGCATGGCGATCGCGTCGTTGATCCAGGATGGCAGGCATCGCCGCGAAAAGTTTTGGTAGTGCCGGAAGGCATTCTGTTATATCTGCCTCAACAAGTCGGAGGAATGGCACCCATTGTATAGGGAGTCCATTCGACCATGGCGGCGTCTGAGATACCTGGCGTCGTTGTCAATAGAATAGCGCGGCGCGTGGCCGCAGGTCGCGCCGAAGAGGTCGCTCAACCGGAGGGACAGAGCGATGAGAAAAAAGCTGCTTCTCGTATTGGGTCCGATGCTCTTCGTTACTCTGCAGGCCAACAATGCCTTTTCCGTCCACCCGGACATAGGTCCAGGGTGCGGACTGGGAAAAATCGCGTGGCAGGATTACAAGCATACTGATATGATTGGCCCGCAACTGCTGATGTGAACAAAAGATGAACGCGTTTGCCAGCCTCAATTTCGAGAACCTATCTCAGGAGATGGCGCAGGGTGGGGGCGAACACTTGGCCTCACTGGCCACGCTCATAGGGGTGCCGGCGGAGCATCAGGCCGAGTTCTTTGCCCTGACGCAGGAGAAATACACCTCCTTGATCCAGTCCGGTGAGGCTTCGCCGACTGCGCTGCTCAAAGCGCTGAATGCCGCGATGGCCGAGCACCCCGTCCTCGCCAAAGCCACGGCTGCGCGCTGAGCTTGCTGCCCGGCCTCCCGCCGGGAGCCTCCACGAAGCTCCGGCAGGAACACCGTCGGCAGACATGGAGGAGCGCTGGCGAAGGCATGAGCGTCGCCCAACGTCTCGATCGCGTTCACGGGCTGTGGCGAATTCTCTTTCCTGGACTACGCCTCACCTTACCCTCTCCATAGCCCATTGCACCCGGCAGGGCAATGGGCTATGGAGAGGGTGTGATATCCTGATTCGACGTTGCTAAGACGGCCTGCACTTGCTCTCGCCTTCCTCGTCCTTGCGGCCCCTGCGTTTGCAGTTGAGGGCACGGACCGGGAATATCTCGCTGAACTGGTCCGCCGGGCGGCTGGGACCAATCTCGCCGACGAACGCGACTGGCATCTGCTGCTGCACTACCGGAAAAACCTCTGGGGCGGCTACACGAGCGAAGCGGATGACCCCGGGTTCTTTCTGGCCCGGTCCGGCAAGACCGATCCTCAGGCCGAACTGAACGCCACACTCGCCAAGTTTTTCTCCACCGACCTGGTCGGACGGTCTCAGCAGCCGGCGCAGTGTGCGTTCGTCGCACGCTACGCATGGCTGAAGGAAAAGCTCTCATTCGACGACCGACGCCTGCCGCCGCAGCCCTGTGAGCGGTTCCAGGCCTGGTTGGAGGAGCTGAACGCGCAATCGGTGACCATGATTTTTCCATCGGCCTTCATAAACAATCCTGCCTCCATGTTCGGCCATACCCTCCTGCGACTCGATCAGAAGGGGCAGACCGAACAGACGCGTATTCTGGCCTATACGATCAACTATGCCGCTGATGTTCCACTCGACGTGGGGATCGAATACGCCTTCCGTGGGATCTTCGGGGGGTACAAGGGCTTTTTCTCCACCATCCCCTACTACCTCAAGGTGCAGGAATACGGGGATATTGAGAATCGAGACATTTGGGAGTACCGGTTGAATTTCACCGAGGGGCAGATCCGCCGGATGCTGATGCATGCCTGGGAGCTGGGCAATGCCTATTTCGACTATTTCTTCTTCAAGGAGAATTGCGCCTACCATTTGCTGTCCTTGCTGGAGGTGGCCGATCCGACCCTGCTTCTGACCGACCAGTTCGTGTTCTGGACGGTCCCCGCGGATACGGTGCGACTGGTGACGCGCCAAGCCGGCCTCGTGGGAGACATCGCCTACCGCCCGTCACGGAGCACGCAAATCAAGCGGAAGCGGGCACTGTCGTCAGTCGACGAACAGGAATGGATCGTGCGGATCGCCAAGGATGCTTCACTGGTCCAGTCGGAGGAGTTCAGGAGCCTGCCGACGGAGCGGCAAGCGTTCGTGCTGGACCTCGTGTCCGACTACTTGCGCTACCGGAGCGTGACGGACGAGGGGAATGCCCCCTCGTACAAGGAACGAAATCGCACGGTGCTGACGGCCCGGAGCGGTCTCAAGGTGAAGACGGAGGCGGTCAGCATCGCGCCGTTCGCGCAGCGGCCTGACTTGGGGCACAAGACCTCCCGGGCCGGCCTCGGTTTCGGGTGGCGAAACGACCACCTGTTCGAGGAGCTATCGGTGCGAGCAGGGTACCACGACTTGCTGGACCCTGAGATCGGGTACACGCCGGATGCCCAGATCGAGCTGCTGGCCTTGAGCGTCCGCCATTATCAGGAGAACGATCAGTTCCGCGTGGAACAGTTCACGCTGGCCAACATCGTCTCGTTGTCCCCGATGGACGCGCTGTTCAAGAGCCCTTCATGGAAGATCAATGCCGGCATGCAGAGCCTTCGCCCGGAAGAGCGCGGCGTGGGGTGCCGGTATTGCAGTACGGGCGTTCTGAACGGCGGGGTCGGAGCGGCGCTGGAAAGCCGCATCCTGGGCCGTGAGGTCTATTTCGCCTTCGGCGAGCTGGAGGCTGATATCGGTAAGGGCTATGAGGAGAATTACCGGATGGGAGGTGGCGGGACCGTGGGCTTGCTGGCCGATCTCACCGACCGCTGGAAGATCCTGCTCTCGACGACCTATCTCCGATACCCGCTGGGAGACCGATCGGACGATTTTCGTGTATCATTCGGGCAACGCTACACGCTGCAGCGAAATCTCACGGTCCGATTTGAGTTCAACCACCGCGATCACGACGACCAAACCTTGTTCTCGGTACAAGCGTTTTTTTGACTGGGCGAATCGCTGATAGCTGATCGCTGATGGTTTGTGGCAAGCTTCTTGGTAAAGGCTGCTGGCTATTGGCCATTCGCTATTCTTCCGCTCCAGGAAGTGTGGTTTGAGGCCGCGGATGGCGCCCGGCTGTTCGGATGGTACGTCGAGTCGTCCGGCGGGCCGGCGACGCTCCTCTGGTGCCACGGCAACGCGGGTAACATCATCAATCGTCTGGAGAATCTCGTCGAGCTCTACAAGCACGGCCTCTCGGTGTTCCTGTTCGACTATCGCGGGTATGGCCGCAGCCAGGGGCGGCCGACCGAGGAGGGACTCTATCAGGATGCGATGGCCGCCTATGCCTATCTCAGCGCGAGTCGGCGAGTCGCACCCGAACGGCTCGTGATCTTCGGACGGTCGCTCGGCGGCGCCGTGGCCGCTGAGGTGGCAAGTCAGCGGCCGGCAGCCGGTCTGGTCCTAGAATCCGCCTTTCCTTCAGTCGAGGCGCTGGCCAAGCATCACTATTTCGGGTTGCCGGTCCATTGGCTGCTCGGCGCGCGGTTCACGCTCGTCGATCGCCTGCCGCGTATCGCCGCGCCGATTCTGGTCATCCATGGAGACCGGGATGATATCGTTCCGCTGGAACTTGGCCAGCAGGTGTTCGACGCGGTGCGTGGTCCCAAGGCGTTCTATCTCGTCCAAGGCGCAGGCCACAACGATCTCTATCTGGTGGGAGGCACACCCTATTTCCAACGCCTGAAGCGTTTTGCCGATGAGGTGATCCGGTAGAAGATCTTCGCCAGGGCCCTTGCTTTCGTCGTTCACCTGAGGCGGGACGGCCTGACCGGCGGGAGCGAGAGGCTTCGTCACGCGCGTCCGGGGCCGGTGGCTGCCCGCCGACCCGGCCCAGCCAAACACCAACGAATTCCTCTGGAACTTACCTAAGTATCCTGCTAAAGTGCGCCGACCCAAGAGGAGCGGGTAACCAGGCGACGGCTTCAGTCTGAGGTCGAAGTTGCGTGCTCGGCTTCGACCTGCCCTGATGGTCGACGGTTCTCCGCTCGAGGAAGGAGGGCACAGTGCAGAGACGGGCGTCTGAGTGCACCGGGTGGGGCCCCATGGCCTTGCTCGCGTTGGTCGCCGGCGGCTGCGCGAGTGTGTCTGGGCACCTTCCCGAAGTCCCACCAGCCGGATCCCTCCCAGCGGCTGAGGTGTCCGCGGTCGTTGTTGGTGGGCCGGGCCTTCTCGTGGACACGGGGACCGAGGAGGCGTCCGCGTTCATCACGACGATTGCCGAACGTGACGCCGCCGGCAAATCGTCGAGTCAAGCGTCTCCCAAGGACAAGGTTTCGGACCCGGACCGGCCGGCGAGCCCCAAGGGTACGCAAGCGCGCGACGAGGATTATGACCCTTTTGCCAAAAAGGAAGAGGGGCTGTCCGGTGAGATAGAAGAGTATGACCCTTGGGAATCCTATAACGTCGCCGTCTTTGAATTTAACTACAAGCTCGACCGCTACGCGATCAAGCCGATCGCAAAGTTTTATAACCGGCTGATTCCCGATGCGGTGCAGCGAGGGATCAGCAATCTCTTCCACAACGCGCGGTTCGTCCCGCGCTTTTTCAACAATCTCTTCCAGGGGAAGTTCAAGGGCGCGGGCTTGGAACTCGGCCGCTTCGCGATCAACAGCACGTTGGGGATTGGGGGGCTGTTCGACCCGGCGAAGAACTGGCTTGAGCTGACCACGCCCGACGAAGACATGGGGCAGACGCTGGGGTATTACGGGATGAAGCCCGGTGCCTACCTCATCCTGCCCTTTTTTCCGCCTTACACGGTCCGTGACGGTGTGGGGTTCGTCCTTGACATCTTCCTCGATCCAATCAACTGGTTCTTGCTTCCGTTCATCGAGATCGAGCAGGCTCCGAAGGCGACGACGGGCCTCGAGGCGACCCTGGTGAATATCGGCTCGCGCGTCGAGTTCGTCTTTAACGAACGGTCCCTGAACCTGGAGACCTTCGAGGGGGTCGAAGAGGCCACGCTGGACCTCTACAGCGCCGTCCGGAACGGGTACTTACAGAAGCGCGCCCGGGCCATTCGGGAGTAAGATCGCCAGTTTCAACTGGCTTTAGGCGATGATTCCCAGCTCCCGACCCACCTTCGCAAAGGCCCTGACGGCGCGCTCGAGTTGCTCCCGTGTGTGCGCGGCGGACATCTGGACGCGAATCCTGGCCTGGCCTTTCGGCACGACCGGGTAGCTGAACCCGACGACGTAGATGTCTTCCTGGAGCAGGTGTTCAGCCACACTGGTGGCGAGCGCCGCGTCGCCCAGCATGATGGGGATGATCGGATGAACCCCGGGCACCAACGTGAAGCCGAGCGACGACAATTGCGAGCGGAAGAAGGCGGTGTTCTCGCGGAGTGTTGAGCGCAGCGTCTCTCCCTGGGCGGCGAGCTTGAGCGCCTGCAGGGCCGCAGCGGCAATCACGGGCGGGAGCGAGTTCGAGAAGAGATACGGGCGGGACTGCTGCCGCAGCAGCTCAACGGTCTCCGCGCGGCCCGACGTGAAGCCGCCCGAGGCGCCTCCCAGCGTTTTCCCAAGCGTGCTGGTGACCAGGTCCACCTGGTCTGCCACCCCGAAGTGGTCCGGGGTACCCCGCCCGGACTTGCCCAGCACCCCGGTGGCATGGCTGTCATCCACGACCATCGCGGCATCGTGCTGCTCTGCGAGGTCCACAATTGCGTCCAGCCGCGCAAGATCCCCATCCATCGAGAAGACCCCATCCGTGACGATCAGGCGCAGTCGGTAACCGGCCGCCTCCTTGAGCGCGGCTTCCAGCTCGGACATGTTGGAATGCGCGTAGCGGAACCGTTTCGCTTTGCAGAGCCGGATGCCGTCGATGAGGCTGGCATGGTTCAGGGCGTCACTGATGACCGCGTCGCGCTCGTCCAGGAGCGTCTCGAAGAGGCCGGTATTCGCGTCGAAGCAGGAGCTGTAGAGGATCGTGTCGCCGGTCCCCAGAAATGTGGTTATGGCCTGTTCGAGCCGCTTGTGCAGGTCCTGGGTCCCGCAGATGAAACGCACCGACGCCATGCCATAGCCGTAATGCCGCAGTCCTTCCGCCGCAGCCTGAAGCACCTCGGGGTGGTTCGCCAAGCCAAGGTAGTTGTTCGCGCAGAGGTTTAGGACATCCGCGTCCCCTTGTCTCTGCGCGACTCGGATCTCGGCACCCTGTGGCCCCAAAACCTGCCGCTCGGCCTTGTACAGGCCCGCAGCTCGAATCTCGGCAAGCTGCTCTTGAACAACCTTTTTCAATGACCCGTACGCCATACGCTTCGCGTCAGGCTAGAGGTTCGGGGCGAGAGGCAATGGGTAAGAAGGTGTTCTCTACCCTCTCACCTAGTGCCTCGCGCCCCCTGCCCATTTATGGGGTTAAGACCACTTTGCCGCACCGCCCAGAGTTGATCAGCTCGAACCCGCGGGCAAACTCGGCCATCGGAAGCGTGTGGGTAACCACGGGGCGAATGTCCAGACCGGCCTTGAAGAGTCCCGCCAACCGGTACCAGGTGTCAAAGAGCCGGCGGCCGGTCACGCCATAGACCCGGATCCCCTTGAAGATAATCTCGTTTGGCAAGTCGAACGAGACCTGCCCGGTGGGAATGCCGAAGAGCGTGACGCGTCCGCCATTCTTGACGGAGCGGAATGCCTGATGGAGGGCCGCAGGATCCCCGGACATCTCCAGCGCGGCGTCCACCCCTTCACCGTTGGTGACGTCAAGGATCGCCGAGGCCATGGAATCCGCCGAGTCCGTCTTGGCATTAAGGGTATGATCCACACCAAGCTGTTTGGCGAGGGCGAGCCGGTAATCGCTGATGTCCGAGGCGATGATCACCGACGCCCCAGCCACGCGCGCGACGGCGGCGGCGAACAAGCCGGTGGGCCCGCAGCCGGTGATCAGCACGGAGTGGCCGGTAAGATCCTCCGCCAGCGCTGCGTGGACCGCGTTCCCGAGCGGTTCCTGGACGCAGGCCAGCTCAGGCGGGATGTCCCTGGAGGTTTTCCAGAGCACCCGTACCGGCAACACGACAGCTTCGGCGCAGGAGCCGTCCACATCAATGCCCAGGATGCGGTAGTTCTTGCAGACGTGCGCCTGGCCCGTCCGGCACTGGAAACACCGTCCGCAGGTGAAGTGAGACTCCGCAGCTACGTAGTCCCCCGGCGCCACGGACGTCACGTTGGCACCCAATTCCACGACTTCACCGCACATTTCATGGCCGATGATCCGGGGCGGTCTGATCCGGCCCTGGGCCCATGCATCCCAGTTGTAGATGTGCGCGTCGGTGCCGCACAACGACGTCGCCTTGACGCGGACGACCACCTCGGCAGGGCCCGGGCGGGGATCCGGCATGGGCTGCAGCGTGAGTCCTGGCGCAGGAGCTGTCTTGACGAGGGCCTTCATGATGTGACTTTTGCGGGTTTCATTATCCCACAGGAGGGTCAAACGCGCCACCCTCTTGACCTGAATGCCGAGAGCCGGTAGGCTGGGACGCCCTGTCAACGATGAGTGCCTCAAGGAAAAGTAACGCTCTAGCCTGACCCGGAGGTGGCCGAATGCTTGAAGGATACTGGTACGTCGCGGCTCAAAGCCACCGGGTCAAGTTCGGATCTCCGACGGCTGCCGTGCTGCTCGAGCGCCCGTTGGTCCTGGTCCGGGACGAGTCGGGAACCGTGCATGCGCTCGAGGATCATTGTGCGCACCGCGGGGTGCCGCTGTCGGCAGGCTGGCAGGAGGGCGATTCCATCCGATGCCGGTATCACGGGTGGCGCTACAACTTCTCGGGCGCCTGTGTCGAAGTGCCGGTCTTAGGGAAAGGAAGCAGCGCGGCCGCTAAATCGCCTTGCGTTCAATCCTTTCGGGTTCAGGAACAGGACGGCTGGGTCTGGGTCTATGCGAGCCATGAGCGATTCCCCAAGCCCTCGACCCCGCCACCCAAGTTTCCGGCTCCGTCGGTGCCCAGTCGTGTGTCGCTCCTCCGGATGTCGCTGCCGGTGAAGGCCAGGATGGACCTGGCTGTGGACAACTTCATTGACCCGGCACACGTTCCCTACGTGCACCATGGGCTCTTCCGTCAGCGGCATGTCCCGCGCGAGAAGGAAAAGGAATTCACCCGCCTCCCAGAAGGCTTTCGAACCGTTTCCAACAACGTCCACCTGCCCAACACCATCGTCTTTCGCGTGCTCAATCCCAGGCTCACGCCGGCCCGGACGACGATTGACTTCCTGATGCCCGGCATTCACGTTGAAACGTTCGAGGTCGGCACGCGCTGGGGAGCGATCATGGTGGTAGTCACGCCAATCGCGGAGCGTGCGGCTCGACTGGACTTCACCATGGGGTGGAATTTCCTCCACTGGGCATTCCCGTTGGTGTGGCTGGCCCGGATCATCGCTCAGAAGGCGCTCAAGCAGGACCGAGCCATCGTGGAGCTGCAGGAGCTGGGACACCGCCACAGCACCGCGATGAGTCTCAGCCTGGATTCTGATACGATGGCGGTCTGGTACCGGCGCCTTCAGAAATATCATGCGGACCAGCTCGCCGGTGCACCCAACCTCACCCATCCCGTACCGGAACGGACCACCCTGCGGTGGATCACCTGAGGGACCGGCGCCGCTGACCCCTGTGAGACTCTGGCCCATGACTCAGTCGTGGACGGTAACCATGGCCTGCGCGGTCTGGCTGTTCAGCGGGACCTGGGTGTGGGCTCTGGAGTTCTCCGCCGACCAGATCACCCGGACAAATGGGCATAGCCGGAAGGCCTACATCTATTATCGCGACCAGATGTGGCGGCTGGAGCACCACGACCTGGGGCCGGTGAACGTCACGATCGTCCGCAAGGACAAGCAGCTTATGTGGTTGCTGCTCTCCCGGATGAAACACTTCAAGACCGTCCCGTATGACCCCGATCAGGCGCCCAAGGTCAGCGAGCGTCTGGAGGGGGAGGTGGCGCGCGAGGAGATCGGGACCGAGACGCTGGACGGGCACCCGACCACGCTCTACCAGGTCACGGTCCGGCAGAACGATCAGGAGCATGTCTTCTACCAGTGGCTCGCCACGGACATCCGGTTCCCGCTCAAGCTGGCTCGGAAAGATGGAAGCTGGCTGGTCGAATACAAACATGTGAAACTGAGGGCGCTCTCCGATTTTCTCTTCCAACTGCCGGTCAGCTTCCAGCCGTTGGAAGAATTTGACCAGAACAAGACCGGCAAGCCGGATAAGGCGATGTAGGAACGCGGAGAGAGTGACGGAGGCTTCAGGTGGCTGGGAAACTGATCACGAGTATTGCGGTCGTTGCTGTAAGCGGGCTTACCGGGGTTGCTGGCGCGCTCGATGTCGCGGACGTCACGCGTGAGTGGACCCCAGAGGGGAAAATAATAGCGTCTGAGCGCGCGAAGTTGCCGGCTCATGACGAAATGGTCCGCATTCCGGCCGGCTCGTTCATCATGGGCAGCGACAGGAAAGTGGACCGGAACGCCTATCAGCCCGAGTTTCCTCAGCGGAAGGTCTATCTGGATACCTACGAAATCGACAAGTTCGAAGTCACGACGGTCCAGTACCTCAGGTTTGTCCTCGCCACCGATCGACCGCCTCTTTTGGACTGGCAGTATGATGGAGGTAACTTTCAGGAGTCCATGGCCAGTCATCCGGTGATGCATGTCACCTGGTATGACGCCGAGGCCTACTGCCGGTGGGTGGGGAAGCGCTTGCCGACCTCGGCGGAGTGGGAGAAGGCGGCGAGAGGCGAGGACGGGCGCATCTATCCTTGGGGCAATCAGCCGGCAGGCCTGTCGCGCGCGAACTTCGGCCGTACCGGATTGTCCGGGCCGGTCCGCGACAGGCCGGAGCGTCTCCTGCTCTATCCGCCGATTATCTCCGTGGACAAGTATGAAAATTCGGTCAGCCCCTACGGCGTCTATCAAATGTCCGGCAATGTGGCGGAATGGACGGCCGACTGGTACGATCCGAACTATTATAAGACGGCGCCGGATCGGAATCCCAAGGGACCGGAGCGAGGGACGCAGAAAGCTTTTCGGGGCGGGGGGTGGATCGATAGCACGCCCAGCGTCCGGCCCGCCCAGCGCAACGGAGCAGATCCCAACACAAAGATGAACTGGCTCGGCTTCCGCTGCGCACGCGATATGCCCGGCCTGAAGGCTGAGCCGGGCATCGACCGCAAGGAATAGTTCCTCACCTGTTCATCGTTCCGATCGTTTCTGCGTGAGCAGTGAGTCGGCGCGTTCACTGGCCTCTTTGACCAGGGTTCCCATCTTGGGATGGGAAGGCTCCAGATCCACCGGAAGGTCGTAGCTGCGCAGGCGTCCACTCGCGATTGTGCCGATTGAGGCAACCACCATCCGCCGCGTGGCCCGCCGCAACTGCTCCACCTGCTGATGACCTCCTAGCAATTCCACGAGATGATCCACCTGTACCGCATTCGTGACCAGCATCACGTCTACCTGTCCCGCGATGATCGCGTCCAGGACCCGTCGCAGCGGCGCCGTATCTTCTGGCAGGGCCCAGCGGTAGACCGGCACGCGGGTGACCTGCGCACCACGCTCACGCAGGCCGTTCAACAGCTCAGGGTTCGAGACACCATATTCCTGGACGCCGATCCGGAGCCCCGCCACAGGCTTCCGCTGATCCAAGATTCCCAGGATGTCGCGCCACGTGTTGGGCTCCGGCACCGCGATCTCCGGCGTCAGGCCCAGCTCCTTGAGCGCCGCGATGGGCTTCGGCCCGCGCGCGACCAGGCTCACGCAGCCCAGCGCCGCTCGAATGTGATCCAACGGGGAGCGGGTCCGCAGCACCTCGACCATTGTGCGAGTCCCTACCCCGGTCAGCAAGATGAGCATGTCGAACTGACCGTTCAGTAAGAACTGACCGAACCGCAGCACGTCCGTGTTGTCCGAAAGCGGGATCTCGCGCATCGAAGGCGCGACAAGCGGCTGCCCGCCATAGCGGGTAATGAGGCTGGTCATCTCTTGCGCCATCCGACTCTCAAAGGCCGCCACGCGGAGGCCGCCAAATCCGCGGTCATGCGGCATGGGGGCCTCGAAGGAACACGCTATCTGTGTTGCTCGTGTCCAACTTTTTCCTTTTTACTTCGCTGCGCTCAGCGCACAACGAAAGCCTGTTGACTCGTTTCGAACCTTAGGATCGCTCTTGACGCGCGTAAAGACACGCACGAGAGGAGTTTCAACAGCCCACCCGGAGCTCCGGAGAACTTTATGGGTCCCGGTCTCAGGGCCCTTCGGATTGCGCGCCGGGCTCTTCTCATAATAGAGTGGGTCGTACCAGTCGGCCACCCATTCCCAGACATTGCCCGCCATATCGTAGGCGCCGTACGGGCTCTTACCGGCCTTGTAACTTCCCACCGGCATCAGGGTCTTCTCTCCTTGCCAGCGCTGGTTGTAGTTGAGGTGCCCGTGGGTCGGCTCCACGTTCCCCCAGGGAAACCGGCGGTCGTCCGTACCGCGCGCGGCTTTTTCCCATTCGGCCTCGGTCGGCAGTCGCTTGCCGGCCCAGTGGCAAAAGGCCTCCGCGTCGTACCAGTCCACATTGACCACGGGCCGGTCGGCAATCGACTCCGGCATCAGCCCACCCTGCCAGAGATTTCGGCTCGGGTCGGTCGGGTGCTGGGGCGTGCGATGGCCGGTGGCCTTCACGAACTCCAGGTACCGCCCGTTCGTCACTTCAAAGGTATCGATCGAGTAGGTATCCAGAAACACCTCATGGCGGGGATATTCGTCTCGGCCTCCATCGCGGTCGCCTGGCGGCACTCCCATGGGGAAGATCCCCGTCGGCACCAGGACCATCGGTGCGCCATCTTTAGCCACGACCTCTGCAACTGGCGCGGCGAATGCGGGCCCGGAGGCCGCAAGCAGAATGACGATGACCCATCGCCTCGCCGGACAGACTCTCAACATCGTCTTTGACTCCTTCTTTCGTGCATGACCAGGGCTCAGGACTGACGGCTCACAATTCAAAGCCTAGCGGGATGCTACCACACTGCTCAGGCTGAATCGACCAGAGAACGGACAGCCCTGTGCCTGTCCAGTGACGTGGACAGGTGTGGGGGAAGGCACAGCTTTCCGATTGACGGAAGAAGCACGCGGGCCTACTATAGAAAATGCTCGGAGAGAGGTTGAGAACTGAGGGGTCTGGGCATGACGACTCCGGTGAATCGAGGGTTGCGGCACCTTGCGCTGCGCGTGACCAACCTAGACAGATCTCGAGCCTTCTACGAAGGGCTCTTCGGAATGAAGGTGGTCTGGCAGCCCGATGCGGACAATCTGTACCTGAGCTCGGGCCTCGACAACCTCGCGTTGCACCAGATTCCTCCAGCGGAGCTGGCCGACTATCAGCCACCGCGTGGTCAGTTCCTGGATCATCTTGGGTTCGTCATGGAGTCACCGGACACGGTGGACCGGATGTTCGAACAGGCTGAGAAAGCCGCGGCGAAGATCGTGCACCGCCCGAAGGCCCACCGGGACGGCAGTTATTCGTTCTACCTGGCTGATCCGGATGGGAATACGGTCCAGGTGCTCTTCGAACCGACGATCAGCCGTAAGGCGTAAGGAAGCGTTACTAACGAGTATGGCAGTTTGGGATAAATTCCAGAGAGACCAATACGTCGGGCTGGTGCCGTGGGCCTGGGTCCAGCTCGAGAGTGCGGAACCGCCGGGCCCGTTCCCCTACATCGGCGGGGTGGCTCCTGAGGTCGTGGCCAGCCTGCAGGAGGCGCACGGCTTGTTGCTGAGTGCGATCGAGACCGCCATTAGCGACGTCTTTTCCCGTCGTGCCCCCCTGGATGACCCCACACGCAGCGCGCGTCTAGAGGATGCGTATGCGGAGCTAGTGCGGTCGAGGCCGAAGTTGAGCGCACATATCCGCTGTGGGCGCAAGCCGGACGGAACATTTTTTTGGGAGTTTCCCTTGGATGCAGCCAAGTCGGCCACGATGACCTACGCCGGGCTGCGACTCTTCAACGCGGTGGCCAGACAGGCCATCCCGTTTGGCTTTGAGCATCCGATCGGCCCCGCGGTCGGAAATTTCCTCGGGTTCCTGGATGGGACCCACAGAGTTTCGGAGCTCCAAACGGTCGCGACCGCGTCCGGCCGCGATTTGGAACGGCAGTTGACTCACCTGATGGAGCTCCTCCAGACCCATGATTGCCTGACCGTGGCAGGACGCGCGTCTCTCAAGGAGCGGTGGCTGTCGGCAACCCGCGACCGCGATCTGGTCCACCTCGGTCACGCGGCCCTGCTCTACCGCCAGACGGATCAGTTCTTTCTCTTCGACCCGTGGCTGCTGCCCTGGTTCGCCGAGTCGCCGGTCCCCTCGCTCTGGGGCTCGTTGCTGCCCCGCACAACCGCCATCTTTCTGACGCATGACCACGACGATCATGTCGACCCGCGTACCCTCTTGCACATGCCGAAAGACATTCCTGTCGTCGTTCCGAGCCGGAAGAACCGTCGCGCCTTGTACTTCAATTACCTCTCGCTGCTGCGGGAGCTGGGGTTCACGCGGGTCATCGAGCTGGCCCACGGCGAGACCTGGAAGTTCGAGGGTGGAGAAGTTGTCTCCGTCCCGTTTTTCGGGGAAGACCCCTGCGATCTGGAGATGCCGCGCAACTGCTATCTAATCGCGGATCGAGGCCGGAATACGCTCGTGCATGTGGACAGCGGCCCCACCAACTCCGGCCGTTCGGCGGTCAAGGACGGAGTCATTGCGGAGCTGGTCCGGCGCCATGGGCCGATTGCCACCGTGCTGGCCTCCCAGCAGCAGCTCCTGGAGGTGCGGACCTATGCCGCCCATGCCCCGCTCTCCCATCCTGGTCGCTGGCTCGATGTCGGCGAGAACGGCTACCTGACCAACGGGTATCTGTCCGAGCTGGCCGCCAGCGCCAAGGCCCGACTCTTCGTCTCCTACGCCACCGGAGGAGCCGACTGGTATCCGGACCATCTCTCATTCATGTTCAGCCGGCGCAACCCCGCCCGCACTGCGCTGCTCACCGGCCATTGGGAACCACCGGAAGAGCTTCGGGAGAAGCTGGCGCCCTACGGGTGCGCTTATCACGCGAGCCGTGCGTTGGACGTGTTCCGCCCGGCAGAGGACGGAGGGACCGAAATCCTGTCCCTCTCCGAGAAACTGGATCCACTCGCACTGTACCGAGTCGACTACGGCGATCCTCCCTTCATGCAGCAGACAACGTCCTCCCGACCCTCACGGTGAACAGGATTGAGTCCCTCACAATTGAGTCTGTCGGGGCGACGCCCATGACTGCCTTTGAGACCGTGAGACAGAGGGTCGCGGCCGCCCCGAGGCGATGGCTGGTCACCGGCGTGGCAGGGTTCATCGGCTCAAACCTCCTCGAGCTGCTGTTGCAGTGCGGCCAGACGGTGATCGGACTGGACAACTTCTCAACCGGGTCACGGCAGAACCTCGAGGATGTGCGGCGGTCGGTCGGATCCGAACGGTGGGCGCAGTTCACCTTCATCGAGGGGGATATCGCAGTGCCTGGGGACTGTGCGAAGGCCTGCGCGGGCGTCGACACTGTGCTCCACCAGGCCGCGCTCGGATCGGTCCCCCGCTCAATTGCCGACCCGCAGGCGACCAACCGGTCGAATATCGATGGCTTTCTCAACATGCTGGTGGCGGCCAGGAGTGCGAAGCTCAAGCGGTTCGTGTATGCCAGTTCCGGTGCCGTCTACGGGGATCATCCCGGGCTCCCGAAGGTCGAGGAGGCCATCGGGAGGCCG
The DNA here is from genome assembly GCA_020027965.1 of Nitrospirota bacterium. Classification (GTDB taxonomy): domain Bacteria; phylum Nitrospirota; class Nitrospiria; order Nitrospirales; family Nitrospiraceae; genus JAHRHE01. Next base: position 46,391 of record JAHRHE010000015.1, read on the forward strand.
CTCTCACCCTACGCGGTGACCAAGTGTGTGAACGAGCTCTACGCCGAGGTCTTCGGGAAGACCTACGGCATGGAATGTGTGGGTCTTCGCTACTTCAATGTGTTCGGGCGGAGGCAAAGCCCGGAGGGTCCCTATGCCGCGGTCATTCCAATCTGGGTCGCGAATCTGCTGGGAGGGAAAGCCTGCATGGTGAATGGGGATGGTCAGACCAGCCGGGACTTCTGCTACATCGACAACGTGCTCCAGGCCAACCTCCTGGCCGCCACCATCGACCATCCTGAGGCGGTGAACACGGTTTACAACATCGCGGTAGGCGAACGGACCACCTTGCTCGACCTCTACCGGATGATCAGGGATCGCCTGCAGGGGGCACGGCCCGACCTCCGAGGCGTCGAGCCCCACTTCGGACCGTTTCGGCCCGGAGACGTCAGGCATTCCCAGGCCGACATTATGAAGGCCAAACGGCTGCTCGGCTACGCTCCCAGCCACACGGTCGCGCAAGGGCTCGATGCTGCAATCCCCTGGTATGGCTCCCGCCCGCGGGCCTAACGATCCGGCCTTGCGCCAAACCGGCTTGTGCGAAAACTCGATCTGAAAGGATGGAACGATGTGCGGGATTTGTGGGGTCGTGAACTTCGAAGGCATGCCCGTAGCCCCAGAAGTCCTTCGGCGCATGACGGCGAGCCTCGCGCATCGGGGTCCCGATGGGGAGGGGACGTTTTTCCATTCGGGCAACGGCTCGGCCTCAGGTCCCGCGGTAGGCCTCGGTCACCGTCGGCTGGCCGTCATCGACCTGAGCCCCAACGCGAATCAGCCGATGCCCAACAATGACGCCACGCTCTGGATCGTCTTCAACGGGGAGATCTACAACTTTCGAGAGTTGCGCGCGCGCCTCCAGGCTCAAGGTCGGGCCTTTCGTTCTCATTCCGATACGGAGGTGATCCTCCACCTATATGAGGAGCTCGGAGATCGGTGTGTGGATGAACTCGACGGGATGTTCGCCTTCGCCCTCTGGGACGGGCGCCGCCAGCGCTTATTTCTCGCCCGAGACCGTGTGGGAAAGAAGCCGCTGTATTATGCCTGGGCCGGGCCCACGTTCGTCTTCGCGTCCGAGGTCAAGGCGATTCTTCGGCATCCGGCGGTCTCCGCCGACCTGTCGCTCGAGGCAGTTCCACACTATTTCACCTTTGGCTACCCACCGCCAGGAAGGACCTTCTACCAGGCCATCGCTCAGCTCCCGCCCGCCCACACCATGACGGTGGAGGCCAACGGGCGTGTTGAGCTCCAGCGCTACTGGGACCTGACTTTCCCCCCTTCACCTCGACGCCACCCTCCCTTCCCTGAAGCCGCGGCTCAGGTCCGAGCGCTTCTCACGGAAGCGGTGCGGAAACGACTGGTCGCCGATGTGCCACTGGGCGCATTCCTCAGCGGCGGCCTCGACTCCAGCATCGTGGTGGGACTGATGAGCCGGTTCGTGGATAAACGGGTCAGAACCTTCAGCCTCGGATTTGCTGGAGAGCCGGGCTTCGACGAAACCCGGTATTCCCGCCTGGTGGCGGGGCATTTTGGCACGGACCACACCGAGTTCATTGTCGAGCCGAAGGCCTTCGATCTGATCGAATCCCTCGTCTGGCACCATGACGGGCCGTTCGGGGATCCATCCGCGATCCCGACCTATCTTGTCGCGCAGTTAACCAGACAGCACGTGACCGTGGCGCTCAACGGCGATGGGGGAGACGAACTCTTCGCGGGGTATCTCCGATTTCAAGCCGCCATGGTCGCCGAACACGTGCCGCGGTCTCTCTCAAGGCTCTGCGCCCGTGGGCTGGCCCTCCTCGATGAGCCCCAGCGTTACCACCACTGGCTTCGACGCGCCCGACGGTTCTTCGCCGCTTCCGGGGATCCACTGATCGGGCGGATGCAACGATGGGTCTCGATCTTCGACGAAGACCTCCCGCGGTTGTTGCGCCCAGAGATCTTCGCCGGCCTGCCGGCGGCAGGCTTCGGTTATCCGGCAGAGGTCCTGGACAAGATGGCCTCGTTCTCGACGTTGGCGAAGATCCTCTACCTGAATTTCAGGACCTATCTTCCCGATGATCTCCTGGTGAAAATGGACCGTTCGACCATGGCTCATGGGCTTGAAGGTCGCTCGCCCTTCCTTGATCTCCGATTGACCGAGTACGTCGCGGGGCTCCCGGATCAGTTCAAGCTCCACTGGGGAACCACGAAGCATATCCTGAGAGCGGGCTTCGTCGACTTGCTTCCCGCCGAAATTCTGTGCCGCACGAAGCGGGGGTTCGGGGTCCCTCTGGGAGCCTGGTTCCGGGGCAAGCTTCGCGAGTCCCTGCAGGACCTGCTGCTCTCATCGCGAGCACTCTCGGGCGAGTATCTTCAGCTCCCCTATGTCGAGGAGCTGGTTCGTGAACACACGGAGGGGATGAGGGACCATGGCCATCGCCTATGGGCCCTTCTGGCGTTCGAGGTCTGGCTGCGAGCCATTCGAAATCCGGCCACGGAGCTCATGGCCGCCGGAGAAGCACCCTTTCAGGAACAGTAAGCCTCGGCCCTCGGTCCTCAGTCCTGGTTATGCAGTGCTGAAGAGTCTTTCGAGATGATCCGGTGAAATTCGTTGGAGGTCCGGTAGCACCACATGCGCCTCGATGAGCTGCTCGGGCGGGTAGGTCGTGGACACGCCGATCACCTTCATGCCAGCCGCGACAGCGGCTCGAATTCCGGCCCGCGAATCCTCGATGACGAGACACTCCGCCGCCCGGATCAACGGCGGTCGGGGCTCCGCTCGGTTGAGCAGCTTGAGGGCCCGGTGGTAGATGGCTGGATCCGGCTTGCCCATCGGGGTATCTTCGGCGGACACGATCACGTCGAAGCTCTGCTCGATGCGCGTCCCCCGCAATGCGAACTCAATCTGTTCCCGGCGCCCCCCTGTCGCAATCGCTAGCCTGTAGCGCATTCGCACCTGCGACACGAACTCCACGACCCCCGGAAACAACTGAGGCTTGTGCGTGGCCGTGTTGGCTGTGAACAGGGCCGCCTTGCGGTCCACGATGGCCTGCACGCGCGCGGGATCGCGTGCGCCGATGGCGGACCCCACCAGCGCGTCGGCGCATTGGCGTTCGTCCATGCCGAGGTAGGTCCCGTAGTACTCGTCCTTCGTGAGCGTGAGGCCGTGTTCGCGCAGGGCTTGCTGAAATGTGAGGAAGTGTTGGGTCTCGTCGTCCGCGATGACCCCGTTGAAATCAAAAATGATCGCGCGTAGCGGCATGGCCGCACGACCTTACCATGAGCAATTTCGCCGTGACAAGGAATGGTGTATAGTCGAAGGCCAAATCCGGCTCTGCCGCTCCACGGAGAGAAGTCGTGACTGATTACCGCGCGCTCAGCGACCTATTGATGATCTTCACGGTGTCGATCACGGTCGTGTTCGTGTTCCACCAACTACGGCTCCCCTCCATCGCCGGGTTTCTGGCCGCGGGCGCACTGATCGGGCCGTATGGGCTGAACCTGGTCTCAGACCTGAACCAGGTTCGCGTGATGGCCGAGATCGGCGTTGTGCTGTTGTTGTTCACAATCGGCGTCGAGTTCTCGCTGGCGCATGTGGCGGCATCCCTTCGACTGCTGCTCGTCGGCGGCTCGCTTCAAGTGGCCAGCGTTCTGCTGCTGGTGATGGGCGGAGGCGTCGCCGCCGGGCTCTCCACCCGTCAGGCGATCTTCTGGGGCTGTCTGTTATCGCTGAGCAGCACCGCGATCGTGTTGAAGGCTCTGGCGGACCGAGGGGAGAGCGATTCCCTGCATGGGCGAGCCACGATCGGCATTTTGATCTTCCAGGACCTGGCTGTGGTTCCGATGATGCTGCTCACACCCGTCCTTGCCAGCGAGGTCGGCGAGACAGTCGGGACCGTGTTGCTCACGCTGGGGAAGTCCGTGGCGTTGGTCGGAATGATCGTCTTGGCGGCCTGGTTTCTGGTGCCTCGGCTGCTGCAACATATCGTGCGGAGCCGGAGCCGGGAGCTATTTGTGCTGACCATCATCGTGCTCTGTCTCGGCATCGCCTGGCTCACGTCGCTCACCGGGCTCTCACTGGCGTTGGGCGCCTTCATCGCCGGCCTGGTCATCTCGGAGTCTGAGTACAGTCACCAGGCGATGGCCGAAGTGTTGCCATTCCGGGACAGCTTCAACAGTCTCTTCTTCGTCTCGATCGGCATGTTGATGAATGTGCGAGTCCTGGTGGCTCATCCGGTGCTTGTGGTAGCGCTGGTCGGTGCAGTCCTGGTCGGAAAATTCATCTGTGGCGCGGTCCCCGTGCTCGCCGTTGGCTATCCTCCGCGGTCGGCGGTGCTGGGCGGGATCGCGTTGGCCCAGGTGGGGGAGTTCGCTTTTATTCTCGCCCAGGAAGGCCAAAAGGCCGGACTGCTTGCCGGCGAGCCCTATCAACTCTTTCTGGCGGTCTCCGTGTTGACGATGATGGTGACACCGTTCCTGATGCAGGGTGCGCCGAAACTCGCCAGACGCGTGGAAGCCATCCAGCGATTGCACCGCTGGTTCCCGGGCCAGACGACCGCCCACGTGGCCAGCGTGGGCGGTCGCCAGCTCAAGATCAAGGATCATGTCATCGTCGTCGGGTATGGCCTGAACGGCCGCAACCTGGCTCGGGTGCTGGAGGAGACGGAGATCCCCTACGTGGTCTTGGATCTGAACGGGGACAAGGTGCAGCAGGAGTCCCGGTGCGGTCTTCCGATCTACTATGGGGATGCGACCAATCCGAGGGTGCTCCACCACATGCGGATTGAGGACGCCCGGGTGCTGGTGGTCGCCGTTTCGGATCCCTTCTCGGCCCGACGCACGGTCCAGATCGCCAGAAGCGCGAATCCCCAGCTCCACATCATCGTCCGGACCCGATACCTCAAGGAGCTGGAAGAGCTGCAACAATTGGGAGCCGATGAGGTTGTGCCCGAAGAATTCGAGACCTCGATTGAGATTTTCGCCTTGGTGCTCCGCACCTACAAGATACCCCAGGATCTGATCATCCAGAAAGCGGAGCAAATCCGGCGGGAAGGCTACGCGCTGCTACGACGCAGCGAGCTCCCTGAACTGGCTCACCATCTCCGAGGCGGGACCCTGACCGATGTCGAAGTCGAAACCTACCGGATTGAGGCAGACTCGCCCGCACTCGGGAAAACTCTGGGGCAGGTCTCTATCCGACCTCGCACTGGCACGTCGGTCATTGCCCTGACCCGTGGCGGGATGACAGAATCCAACCCGTCTGAAGAGGTCCGATTGGAGGAGAACGATGTCTTGGTTCTGCTGGGGACCCGAGAGCAGATCAGGCGAGCCGTGGCACTGCTGGCAGACACGAAGACTTCGTAAGCCCCGCTTCAGGGCTTCTTCCCGGTCATGAGCTCATAGGCTTCCAGAAGAGAAGCGACCTCAACCACGGTCATGTCCCTCTGGCTGGCTTGCTGGTGGAGATCCCATTCCTCCGTCCGCGCCTGGCCTTTCGGCACCAGCATCGTGTGCATCCGCGCCATTGCTGCACCCTCCAGCTTAGTCGGCAGCAAACCCACTTCGCCGATCTGACCGTCCGGCGTGACGACCCCCGTCAGCACCATGCCGGAGCGCAATGTGTCTCCCCGCCAGGCGGCCATGATCCCGACCGCGACCATGCTGCTGGCGCTCGACCCCTCTGTGAACCTCGTGTAGGTGCTGTGCTTGATCGTCAGCGTCCAGCTCCGCGGGTCTTGGCCCAGGGCGCGCGCCGCGGCGGCCACGGCGCGATGGACCCCCTCTTTCCATTCGGCGTCGACCGTCGATCCTGCAGCCCGCTCACTGAAGAGCACCGACGGGCCGTGGTGCTGCGGGTCTGGATCGAGCTGGATGGTGATGTAGCTCACCCCTCCGCTCGACGTCCCGTGGTTGAAGCTCACGGTCAGCGCGGGGACGGTGGCGAACCGGTGGGGTTCCGCGGAGAGCGCTGGTGTGGCGCTGAGCGCCAAGAGGCCGCCCAAGAGGGGCGCCCATGCGAACGATGTGATAAGGACGAAGGGTCGTCTCACGATTATTACCCTCGGAATTTAGCATAGCAGATGCTGCGTATTGCGCAAGCGGCGGCCAGGACACCAGCGTGCGTCTGGCCATCATTTCCACAGCTTCGGAGGATCCCCCTGCTGCCTTGACAACCCCGAGAGGCGCAGACTATAGTCAAATTCACTTCTTCGGCGCTCATTCTCCAGCATGCCGGTTCCGGAACGAAGCGATCCGAACGGGACCTCGAGAGGTGATACTATGAACAGCACGAAACTCGAACCCGCCACTGCGTTGGCAGAGCTGCAGGAACAGAAGCCTGATCGAGTGACCATCGTAGTCTTGAGCGGGGATATGGACCGGGTGATGGCGGCCTTCATCATCGCCTCCGGAGCGGCGGCGATGGGCATGCCGGTCACGATGTTCTTTACGTTTTGGGGGCTCAACGCCATCCGGCGCGACGGGGTCTCGGGTGGAGCCAAGGATTGGCTGCGCAGGATGTTCGGGTGGCTCAACAAGGGGGGCGCGGACTCGTTGCCGCTCTCGCGATTCCACTTCTGGGGGCTGGGGACCCGAATGATGAAGCGAGTCATGCAACAGCATCGGATGCCCGGCATCCCGGAGCTCAGGGAGACCGCTCATGAGCTGGGGGTGCGGTTTATCGCCTGCACGACCACCCTGGGGCTCATGGGAATCTCGAAAGACACTTTGATTGATGATGTCGATCAGTTGGCAGGGGTGACGACCTACTTGGCTGAGGCCAAGGAGGGCAGCGTCAACCTGTTCATATAACTGAGGCACGAAGCATGATCCAATCCGATGTGAAGCTGGATACCCTCGGCTACTTCTGCCCCATGCCGATCATCATGACGTCCAAGAAAATCAAAGAGCTGATCCCCGGGCAGGTGCTGGAGGTGCTCTCTGACGATGAGGGGATCAAGAAGGACATGCCGGCCTGGTGCCAAACAACCGGTCATGAGATGGTCGGCCTGGAAGAAGAGGCGAGCGACGCTCGGAGGATCTACAGAGCCTTCGTGAAGAAAACCAAACAATAGGCGCGCGCTGACTCTGAGGAGCCGGGGAGGCCACCAGCCTCCCCGGCTCTTTTTTTTCACAGTTTTCTCCGGGGTTGTTCACACATTGTTGAGACCCTATCCACAACATATTGACTCGATTTCGTAACAAGCCCCTGTATGTTGTATTTTTTCTTGACTTAATGGAGCCCCTTTGTTATGAGTCACCGTAGGCTGTTCCCAGGCCATTCTGACCGTGTCTTCAGAGGTGTGTCGCTTGCAGAATGGGAACCCCTCCCACACCTGTCCTTCTGTTGAGCCCAACCCTGCTCTTGATGTTGTCCCCGTACAGTCTTCAGCCAGCAATAGTTCAGACAACCGAGGAGGTCACCTCATGGGTACCGGTCGTCTCGTCTTCGATGAGGCAGTGGCCCAGATCGCCAGAACGGCAGTGGCCGGGGTGGACGACTCGCGGATGGAACGGATCGTTGACGCGGGCACTGGGCATCAGGACGGATTCCTGGTGGAATCGTTCCTGGAGCGGGTGGTGGTTTTTGCCGCGCAGCGGGGGACGCTCTCCTTGTCCGATGTCAGCGACGCACGACGCGTGATG
>JAHRHE010000016.1 GCA_020027965.1 Nitrospirota bacterium
GGCCGAGATGAGAGTCGTCAACCAGAAGCTCCGGAAGGCGATCGAGAACGAGGGCCGCGTTGCCCGTATCGAAGGCCTGTGGTGGCAGTTTTCCCTGACCGAGCGCACCGCGCGGGAGCCTTCCGCCGTGAGCCTTCTGAGGATTTCTCGGGACCGAGACGGCGCGCTAGAGCTGGCCGGCCGTTCATGGCAAGAGGATGGCAGCCTGTCAGCGAGATACTGGAGCGAAGCCGTGAAGGAGAGGAAGGAGTCTTCGGGCGTCTTCTATTATTGGAAGGGAGAACGGCCGCTGGACCCGAACGCGCCGCAGTTGGACGGGACGGGGGAGATTCGGATGGAGTCGGCCGAGCGCGCGTCCGGGTACTTCACGACTCGTGCGGACACACACCCGAGAGTGAACGCGCGGACGGCCGGTGTCTATTGGCGCGCTGATCCAGAGGACATGAGCATCCTCGACGGACGCGACGAGCGGAAACGCGCGCAGCTGATCGCAGTGCGGCTGAGGCATTGGAAGTCGGCCAAGACCTAAACCGCGGGTCTTGCGGGTCTAGGAACCTCAAACCGGAGGGTTCGCAAAGGATACATTTCGGGGAGCCGGGCAGGACTCGAACCGGAACGCGAGGCCACTGTGTATACCTAGAAACCCTGATCCCGGTTTTACTCCCGGTTCCACTCCCGGTTTTGGTCCCGATTCGGGATCTACCTCGATGGCAATTAGTAGCAGCGAAACAGGCATAAGTCATTGTTTTAATTTCTCCGGCGTAGTACTCTGTCGCTCTGAGTCGTCAGTAATCGTAGAGTTATCGGGCGTACTGCAAAACTGCGATGCGGCGGTTCGAACCCGCCCGGCGCCTCCACCATTCGACTCGCCCTTCGATGAACTCAGGGCTCGCTCATGGCAGGCCCCCTCGACAAGCTCAGGGCAGGCACCCAACGAGTCGAATGGTGCCCCGAGCCGAGTCGAGGGGCAGCCTTCGCTTGTGCTCCCGAGCGCCATGTAATCGTGCTTGGCGCGAGAGGAGAACACCCCAGCGGCTTTCATTTTTCGGCTCTTGCTTCCACCTGAAATGTCGGTCGCGCGCCCGCGAGGCGATACAGCCTGAGCCGAGCGGTGAAGCACCACTAGTACGTTTTTTTGATCGAGCGTTCGAATAGCTGGACGAGTCGGTGATTCTCTTAATCGGGAATCCTCCCAGCCATGAGCCAGCAGGAATTCGCTTCCCACCACGCGAGCCACCGGTCAGTCGATCGGGCGCTGGCGGAACTGCGCAGCCGGATCGACAGACTGGATCTCCCCTCCCTGGAAGCCGACTTAGGGTTTCCTCTGGCTGAGGTCATGAGTTTCTATGAAGGGGAGCTGGCACATCGGTTTCCGATTTCCTTTGCCAATCCCCGCCAATTCCTCGGCCGGTTGGCGGAGCAACTTCCCTTGAGCGATGTCGCCGCATTCCTCCTCTGTGCGCAGGGGTGTGACTGGCGAACGACGGATTTCTTTTTTGATGAGGAGTACCGGGCTGGCCTCAGAAGGAAGCAAGAACAGGGCACCCTGCCGCTCTTCGATTATCTGTTCTTTTTTGCGTTCCCTGGCTGGCTTGCCACCCAAGAACGTTTCCGGATTTTCCAGGCGCACATGCAGCCCCATGTGATGGATGGGGCCAGCCTTGCGAGCGTTCCTTGTGGACGCATGCGAGACCTCCTGACGCTGGATTATACCCGTCTGCGTCAGCCGGTCCGGTTAGTGGGGATCGACAAGGATGAGGGGGCACTGGCCGGCGCCCGGGAACTGGCGCAGAAGATCCTCGGCAAGGACAGTCGGGTCAGGGCGGAATGGCGTGCCGGGGATGCTTTGCGGCCGGGGATGACGGAGCCTGCCGCGGTGGAAGAATTTGATCTGGTCACCAGCAACGGTCTCAACATTTATCTCACAGACGAGCAGTGTGCCCTGTTCTACGCCAACGTATTTGCCGCGTTGAAGCCAGGAGGGATCTTTATCACCAGCCACCTGGTCCTCCCGACATACTACCGGTGGGATTGCGTCAAGCGACACCATGTGCAATTGCAGACGGTCGTGTGGAAGACATTGATCAATCCGCTCTGGGAATCCTTTCTGAAGCCGCCGGAGGCGGTGCGGGACCAGATGAAACGGCCAGGATTCGTGGAGGTCCTGATCGTGCCGGATTCTCAAGGCATCTTCCCCACGTTCGTCGGACACAAGCCCGCGTAACGCGCTGGTGATGGTTCCCGCTCTTCTTCTCGGTGGGGAACTGGGCCGGCATCCAACGAGAGGCGATCGCACTTGGGATGTCGACATGCCCAGAGCCGTTTTTTCCCGTTCACACGCTGCAGATCGCGTTCGCCTCTGGGGGAACTTTGATGAGGGTCCACGGGCCGTCTTCTGGAAAACGGAGCTCCGCGTCTGAGAGCCCGCAGAATCATTGAACTATGTCAGGCCCGACAAATAGCGGTTGACGCGGCTGCCTATCCCCGCGTACGATGAAGGTGATGGTTTGAGCCACGTTGACTGTCCTATCCCTTGCGCTTTCCCACTCCTCCTTGCGCAACCGATTCTCCAGTCTCCGCCGCTCCTGAGTCAGAGTCTCTCTGAAGCGCTTATTTGTACACAAGGATCCGCGCCTTTTGTGTCACGAAGGCCGGTATTGGAAGGTTGGCGGATCTCCTGGCTACGTTCGTGGCCCCTCCTGCCGGCTGTAGGGTCGTCGATTGGGTGGGCAGCCACCATGGAAGAGAGCCGATGTGGGCTCCGTCCGGATGCCAATCGCGCGCCCCGATGGGTTCGGTCACACCATCTGACAGAAGGCCGTCCGTGCTGCCCTGACGAACTCGTCGCCGATGCCATGGGGGCTGATGGAAGGCGGCGCCGGGGCTGTCGTTGAAGGAGGCTCGACATGATCAGAGTGTGGTCGCTCATCAAGAAGCGCTGGTTGCTGTGCTTTTATAGGAAACCACAAGGTTCACAGTATATCTATCTGCGTGCATTGAGTGCGGGGGGCACGTTGAGGAAAGTAACGTGATCCCAAACAGGATGCGGGACCGAATCCAGGAAGGTTGACAGATGCACTGTCTGCGTTGTCATGGACTGATGATGACCATCAGCATGAAGGAAACGGCGAGTGGCGACACGGTTTCCGGATGGCGATGCCTACTGTGTGGTGAGGCCATCGACCCTGGTATCACAGCCAATCGGAAAGGGCACAGGGAACCGATGCCGTGCCGGGCTCGTCCTCCTGGCACGGTGCCGGGGGAATCTGGCAGAAGACCCAAGCGTACGCAGCTTAGCCATTGACCTGTGTACTGGCTCCGGACGCGATGGGTTCACGATCCCAACCATTGGGAAGCAGGGGCGCGCTATGGACAAGGTGAGTTCCATCATCGACGTGTCGATCGCGATCGCGGGGATCATCTCTACTTGAGCGAAGTCAAGCTAAGCACTGACCGATGTCTACAGGAGCGGGATCGCCATGTCACAGCAGGGGACTGTTGCTAACCGGATCCTTGACGCCGTGCGACGTGCTCCTGGTTGTCAGCTCGATGAGTTGGAGCGTCGCTTACCGGGGCTCACCTGGAACCAGGTTTTTCTCGAAGTCGATCGCTTGAGCCAAACGGGACGGGTACGGGTGCGGCCGATGGGCGACGGGATGTATACCGTCAGGCTGCCCAGCAAGGGGAAAAGACCATGCAGCCCAAGGGAGCTCCGGTGAGAAGCGAAGGGAAGCCAAAACCTACAATTGGTCTTCCGGGATCCTCGGTCGCCGAGGTGGACCTCGGTCCACACCTTGAGCCAGGTACTGACGATCTCCACAAGCCTGTTGATCTTCACGCACGGATCGCCAACCTGGCCGATGAACATTACCAGCGGCGAGGGCGCCAAGATGGCCGCGCGCTTCAGGACTGGCTCCAGGCGGAGCGAGAGATCTCGGGTACCTGAGTCCGGATGATCGATGGAGCGCGACCAACCACGGGCGGAGCGTCATCTCAGTCAGACCTCTTGTCTCCCTTCGCATGCGCAGCACGACTGAAAGATCGCCTGCGAGGAGGCCAGGAACGTGGGGTCTCCTTGAATGATCGCTCGATAGAGCGACCACCGACGAAGCCAGGAAGCAGAGATGGAGGGCATGGCAATGAGAAAAATCGTCATCAACAAGAGCCACGGAGAATTTTATCTCAGCCACACGGCATTTCTGCGGTTGCGAGAGTTGGGACAACGTGACGCGCTCCAAGAACCTGACCTCGGCGCCTATTGGCCCAGCGGCGCGAGCCCGCATGAGCCTAGTCTGAATCGATGTGGCGCGCTCATTCCTCGGGACGATCTCAAACTTGTGCAGGTCGTGGAGGAGCTGGGAGGCGAGGCGAACGGCCACTGCGCAGAACTGAAGATCGTTGAGATTCCGAATGATGCGCAATGGGGGATCGAGAAGTCGGACGGGATGGAGCATGTGAGCGAGGTCCATCGCACGTGGAGATGACGAATCGAGGAGCGAGGAGGCCACAGGAACCGAGCGGGTCATGTCTCCACCTAATCGCGAGGAGGTCTGTCATGCGACAGGTCATGACCATCACGCTGTTGGTTGGGCTGGCTGCCATCAGCCTGACGACATCCGTGCTGGCCGAGACACGTCGAGCGATTGAGGCAGAGGCCCGCAAGCACGGGGCCCCCATGGTGTGGGTCTCGGACGGGGCGTTTACGATGGGGAGCCCAGACGGGGCCTCCACGACCCAACCGCAGCATCGGGTCTATCTGAATGCGTTCTATATGGACCAGTACGAGGTGACGGCCGCGCGCTATGCCACATTCCTGGACGCCACCGGGGAGAATCACCCGGGTCTGGTGCCGATGTTGTGGGAGCATGTCAACCTGCCTTCCGACGGGGATCGGCCGGTGATGGGGGTGACCTGGATGGCAGCGGAGGCCTACTGTCGCTGGGTTGGCAAGCGTCTACCCACTGAAGCCGAGTGGGAGAAGGCGGCGCGAGGAACGGACGGTCGAAGGTATCCGTGGGGCAATGAAGAGCCGGCCTTCACACTGGCGAACTACAGTAAGCCCATTTCACGCGACATGTATGGTGACAGTCTCAGGCCGGTGGACAGTTACGAGGCAGGCAAGAGCCCCTATGAGATTTTCAACATGGCGGGGAACGCCTCAGAGTGGGTGGCGGACTGGTACGACGAGAAGTATTACGCGACAAGCCCAAAGAGTAATCCGCAGGGGCCGGCACGCGGCCAACAGAAGGTGCTCCGAGGCGGGTCGTTTGGGGACCCCAAGGCCGCCCTAAAATCAGCGTCCCGGGAGAGTTATTTCCCCGCCGACAAGGGCCCCTATGCGGGTATCCGCTGCGCGCAAGACGCCTTCTAGCCTTTGATCCTCATTCAGAATCTCCGGCCTCCACCTGTGCCGCCTGAGTTTCAGCAAGATGCCGGCTTTCGGGGTCTCGTCCTCGATAGGGGCGGCATTGAGCTTGGCCGGTTGGCGACGGGCTGGCTGTCATCAACAAGAACATGAGATGGCAGTGGATGGCGGTTCTTGCTGTAACTCGGTCTCACCACTAAGTAGTATAGCTAGATACGTTTTTGGGCCATGGGTATAGCAATTGGAGTTTATACTTGCTTCTGAGACTCACTTCGTGATATTCTTTGTATTGATCGCGTAAGACCTCCTTCGCTTGGGGGCGGCAGGCCTCCGGTTTGAGAAGCAGGGGAGTATCTTACGCGAATTTTTTATGTTCAAACAGGACGCAGGACTTTGCGGGTTGAAGTGATGGGATGGACGAACTGGATTTCTGGATGTGAAGAGGTGACTCGTTGTTGAAAGAAGCACTGACCAAGGTCCGGGATCTCCTGAATGGTGCGGCATGGAGTCTCTACCACATTGTCGTGGTTGCCCTGAGTGCTGGGATTGCCTTATCTCTCCCAGCGGTCGCCAGGAATTTCCTGGCGTACTGGTCTCGGGTAGAGAATGAAAAGATCTACCTCATCGCGGTGGAAATCACGGCGGCGTTTGTTCTTATCTTGAGCTTCAACTTCATCCATCGCAGCCTTCGGGACAGGACCCTCGCTAAGATGGCGGCGGGGGCTGGATTGGTCTCCTTTTTCCCCAGGCGTGGACGTCGTGCGCAGAGCCGGATCAAGAAACTAAAGGAAAAGCACGGCACGGGCAGGACTGTGATGGTGATAGGGTCGAGCGGCTACGGGACCTTTGTCGACCAAGTGGGGGATTTATCCACGGTGTTGGAAAAGTGCCTGGGGGCTAAAATCCTGCTGGTGAACCCCTACAGTCAGGAAGCGAGCACGCGCATACGGGCTATCGGGGATTCCGATTTCACTCTTGAGAGCTTTCGAGAGGAGGTCAGGCAAAGTATCGAGCTGCTCAAGAGGCTCAAGGCGATCGGCAAAGCCGTCAAACTCAAGCTCTATTCGGACCCCCCGCTCGTCAAGTTGGTCATTCTGGGAGACTACCTCTGGCTGCAACATTACCATACCGACCTGGATGTCCAAACAATGCCTGAATATGTTCTCCGGCACAACCTGAAGGACCACGGCCTCTACACCCTGTGTTACCAGTACTTCGTGCAGAAATGGGAAAGTGCCGAAATACCGGAATATGATCTCGATACCGACGAGCTGGTATACAGAGGAACCAATGGTACCGAGGTCAGGAGGGAACGATTTTGGCCGGAGGAGACGTCTGAGGGTGTGGGGCAAGGGGTGGGGGACCCTCGCCTCAATCCCGATGCCGGCATGGCTAGGCTGATCCGAGGCTACGATACCGAATTGCTCTCTGATACCTTGGCGTAGTGCCGCTTCATCCGACCTGAAGTACGACCGGAAACGATTCTAACCATCGCCGGCACGGAATATTTTCATTCAGTTGGCCTCGGCGTGACTCACCGTGCGTGATCGTCAATCGTCATAGCTGATGAGCATGCTGAGAACCTGAATGGAACGAGAAGGGCCTATGGGTCTAGAGGGGAAAGTGGTCCTGATTGTTGGTGGAGCAGGAGCCCTGGGACACACGGTGACTCCCGCTTTTGTCAAGGCGGGCGCCAGGGTCGTGGTGATGGGGCGCGAGATTCCCCGTGGACAACCGGCGGGACAGATAGCCGTGGCGGCCGATGTGACGGATGAGCGCAGTGTCCAACGGGCGATTGCCGAGGTCATACAACAAGCGGGCCGCATTGATTGTGCGATTAACCTGGTCGGTGGATTTACGCTCGGTCGGTTGGTCGACACGGAGGCCTCACTCTGGCAGAAGATGCTCTCGCTCAATTTGACCGCTGCCTTCTTGGTTTCCCGGGCCGTCGTCTCGCACATGGTTGAACGAGGCCATGGCCGAATCGTCCATATGGTCGCGCGAGCGGCGCTGGAGCCGTTCCCCGGCGCGGCGGCGTATATTGTGGCGAAATCAGGTCTCGCCACCTTGGTTCGGGTGCTGGCGATGGAACTGGCCGGAACCGGCGTGACCGTCAACGGGATTCTGCCGACCACGATTGATACGCCGGCCAATCGGAAGAGCATGCCGGATACCGACCCCTCGAAGTGGGTCAAACCGGAATCGATTGCCCGGCTTCTCCTGTTCCTCTCTTCAGAGGATGCCGGTGAGCTGAACGGTGCGTTGATCCCCATCGGCTCGGCCTGAGCTGCACCGCGGAGCTCCAGAGCCTGCCTCCACAAGTGGGCACAATCACTGCGCTTGGACCCAGCGGCTGGCTGCAGATTCTCGGAATGGCCATGGACCCGCTGAATAGAGGTTGACCAGAGCACTTCATTACGTGTAAGGTAACCCATGACGTCTTGAGCCACGCTGACTTTCCTATCCTTCGCGCTTCCTGGTCTCCCCCAGCGCGACCGATTCCACAGTCTCCGCCGCTCCTACGCCAGAGTTTAGAGGCAGTGTGGTATGCCTTGGCTTTGTGTCGCAGGGCTGGAGCCTCTCATGGAGTGGGCGGCATGAACGATGCCCAGCCCGAGGAGGTCAGGAGATGACCTGCGTACGCTGCCAGGGCCTGATGGTGACGAGCAGGCTGGAAGATGCGGGAGGTTCGACAGAATTCGAGCCCCTCTCAGGGTGGCACTGTCTGCAGTGCGGCGAGGTCATCGACTCCGGCATCGAAGCCAACCGGAAAGACCACCGGGAACCAAGGCGAAATCTGGCCCGACCTCCCGGCACTGTACCGGCGAGGTCTTCCGGTCCCAAGCGCAAGGAGCGGACACATTGATGCGTTTTGTGGAAACACCTTAGGCACGAAGACGGGCTTGCTTCTCAACTCCGAGTCACTGACAATGGAGGCGCGATGATCATGAACGAAGGCAAACGCGGGCCGTTGGATACTGGGAAGAGGGCTTGGGTGAGAATCCCTGATGGGACGAAGGTCAGGCACCGTCAAGAGGGTCATGAAGGAGTCATTGATGGTCTGACCGAGATCGTCAACGGGCCGAGCCGGAATCCTGATGGGCGGACTCAGTATCGAGTGAATGTGGGCGAGCCCGTTCGGAAACTGGTTGCAGAGCAGGAGCTTCTGATTCTCACGGATCCTGAGGGGCTTGTCATGATCGTGAAACAGAATGTTGAATACCGGCGCCATGTCACTGCGCAGCTCCACGGAAGATTCACCGACGACAGGTTTGTCGCGGCTCTATGAATGTCCACTGGGGGCGATGACGGATCGCGGGGGGCTCGCGGGGTTGGGCAGACGATGGAGAAACGCACGTGAGTAAGATGAACGTCGAACCGTTGACTACGTTTCCCGACGGCTCGCAGTTGCTCGTCAGTACCCAGTATTCCGGGGAGGGCAGCTTTACCTGTGAGCTCTACGTGTCCAGGTCGTACGACAAGGGCAAACTGGACCTGCGAGTCGTGTCGGATCATCTTGAAGCGCAGACCTGTCGTCAGGCGCAGGATATGGCGTACAGTTGTGCCACGCGTCTCTACCCGAACACCACAAGCGGCCTGAAGGCACCCCCGTATCTGGTCTGGCCGGGGCCGAATCTCCCTCTTGCGCCTGATAATCGCGGGCGGCGGCTGGAGCGCCGGTAAGAACGGCACAACGAGCAAAGAGAAGCGCATTGACAGTTGGTCTGGGTCGTCGGGGAGCCACCCGGTAAGGGATCAGGGCACGGCGAATTTTAGGTTTGCTATTGGATGCCCGGTGTGGTAGGGTGGGGCCACTTCATCGCGTAGGGCCTCGTGATGAAGTCTCGGAAGGCAAGGCCCGTAACCGATGTTGTTTTGCCCGGGAATCTGATAGGAATCTGATCGGAAGCCAGACCTAAGTCGCTTCATCATTCGCGTCTTCGGCCCGTTCCTTCCTTTCGTTTCTTCCTTCTCGAACTCAAGGCAATATCACTATCCAAAGGAGGAACCCCATGGGTTCGAAGATTTATGTCGGTGGTCTGCCGTATTCGGCGACCGAGCCGCAGTTGCAGGAGTTGTTCGCACCGCACGGCACCGTTGAGTCGGCGCGCGTGATTACGGACAAACTCACGGGACAGTCACGGGGCTTCGGCTTCGTGGAGATGTCTACGGTCGAGGAGGCGAAGACCGCCATCACGGCGCTGAACGCCACCCAACTGGACGGCCGGACGTTGACGGTCAACGAGGCAAAGCCCCAGGAGCCCCGCTCCGGTGGGAACGGCTTCGGTGGCAGCACGCGCGACCGCAGCCGCTTCTAATGGCACACGCCTAGAAGCCCGGTGAGCGGAGGGGCGCCTCCAACGGAGGTCGCCCCTCCGCCTCTCTCTACGAAGGATCCTCAGAATGACGAAGGCCACACCCCCTGTGATGCCGCTGTCCAGACCCTACAGTTATGGGACGGCCTTGCTCTTCGGCCTCATCAGCCTTGGCGCCCTGGTCGGGCTCCCCACCTACGCCTATTTCTATGACTACACTTGGCTGGATTGGTCCATGTTTGGACTCCTCTACCTGCTCACCGGCCTCGGTATCACGGTCGGCTACCATCGGCTCATGGCCCATCGAAGCTTCGACTGCCCGAATTGGGTCAAGGCGGGGCTGTTGATCGCCGGCGGGTTGGCGCTGGAAAACTCGGTCCTCAAGTGGGCATCGGACCATATCCGGCACCATGCCCAATGCGACCAGGAAGCGGACCCGTATAATGCCCAGCGGGGGTTCTGGTACAGCCACTGTGGCTGGATTTTTTTCAGTGATCCCTACGCTGATGAGAAATACGCCTCTCGTCTGCGGCAGGATGCCGTCGTGATGTGGCAACACCGCTATTATCTGCCCATCGTGCTCTCAGGGCTGGCCCTGCCTTTTCTCGTGGGATTTCTGTCTAACGGATGGGTCGGCGGGACCGGCTGTTTTCTGTTGGCCGGCCTGGGCCGGACCTTCTTTGTGCTCAATTCGACCTTCTGCATCAATTCCATCTGCCACCTGTGGGGTAGGCAGCCGCACAGCGAATCCGATTCCAGCCGGGATAGCTGGTGGGTCTCCCTGTTGACCTTCGGAGAGGGGTATCACAACTACCACCACACATACCAGAGCGATTACCGCAATGGCCCCCGCTGGTACAACTTCGATCCCTCAAAGTGGCTGATCTATGGCTTGTCCGTCGCCGGGCTGGCGACTGCTTTGAGGCGGTTCGAGAGCAATACCTGACTCGCACATCGCCCATCCCTCTCTTACCGCCGACCCTTCCTTTCCCCATCCAGGAGAAAAGACAACAAGGGGTGCGGTGCTCGTCACGCCCCGCTGAGGGGGGAGCACTGGTCCGATAATCTCTAAATTGACGATGGGAGCGAGAGGGTGATACAATTTCTCCTTCTTCAGGCAAGCAATCCGGCGGGGGTCTGACCACCGTAGACCATAGACGGAGAGGAGAGGGGGATGGCTGTTCCGATTTCGCAGATGTACACGGTCGCGAAGTACGTGCTCACCCAGAAGATCAAGGGGGTAAAGCGCTATCCGCTGGTGCTCATGCTCGAGCCGCTGTTTCGCTGCAATCTGGCTTGCGCAGGCTGCGGGAAAATCCAGTACCCCGACCATGTGCTGGACAAGCGTCTGACGCCGGAACAGTGCTGGGCCGCAGCCGAGGAATGCGGGGCGCCCATCGTGAGCATTCCCGGCGGGGAGCCGCTCATCCATCCTGAACTGCCCGAGATCGTCCGGGGCCTGGTCGCACGGAAGAAATACGTCTATGTCTGCACGAACGCCCTGCTGCTCGAGCGAAAGCTGGGCAACTACACGCCGTCTCGGTATCTCACCTTCAGCATCCACATGGACGGCCTGCGCGAGGAGCACGATCTGGCGGTCTGCCGCGACGGGGTCTATGACGTCGCGCTGCGGGCCATTCGCGCCGCGCTCACACGAGGGTTCCGGGTCACCACGAACACGACCCTGTTTGATGACGCCAGTCCGGCGCGCGTGCGCGCCTTCTTTGACGAGATGACGGAGCTCGGGGTCGAAGGGATGATGATCTCCCCGGGCTATAGCTACCAGAAGGCGCCGGACCAGAAGAATTTCCTCAAACGACAACGGACCCGCGAGTTGTTCAGCCGGATCCTTCACCAACCCAAGAAGACCTGGCGGTTTAATCAATCCCCACTCTTCCTCGATTTTCTCATGGGCAGGGTTGATTACGAGTGCACGCCGTGGGGAAATCCGACGTATAACATCTTTGGCTGGCAGAAGCCCTGCTACCTGCTTCAGGACGGCTATCTCCCCACGTTCCGTGCCCTGCTGGACGAAACAGACTGGAGCCAGTACGGCACCGGGCGGAATGAGAAGTGCGCCGATTGCATGGTGCATTGCGGGTACGAAGCCTCCGCCGTCAATGATACATTCGGCTCCCTGCGGGGATTCGGTCGGACCGTGGTGTCGACCCTCCTGCCGTCCGCCCGCTGAGGTCGGCTCCTGCCGTCGGCAACGTCACAGCCAGTCGATGACTGACACGAAACAACACGGGTCGGAGGAGGGATTGCTCCAGGGGAAGGTCTTTCGCCCGACCAATTCGAAGGAGTTGGCCGAGGCGGTAGAGTTGGTCTTCGACTATCGCGGAGACGCCACACTCGGGCTCACCTCTGGGGAAACGATCGAGGGCTACGTCTTCAACCGTCACGGCTCCGGGCCTCGACCCTGCTTGCAGGTGTTTCCGAAGAAAGACGCCGGCATACGCGAGGTTCCCTATGCGGACATTGTCACGATCGCGTTCACCGGCGAGGATACCGCGTCGGGAAAGTCCTGGGAGGTCTGGGTAGCCAAGAAAGAGTCGCAGCGGAAGGCCGAGAGAGACCGAGTGGCTGCCGAAGCCAGGGCTCGTGGCCACCTCTAAGCGACCCAGCTAAGCGCCCCCAGTCCTTCGCTCTCCGCTCTCAGCCCTGAGCTCTCAGCAATCAGCCCTCCCCCCTCGACGTGGCTCGGGGCTAGCAGCCATCCCCTCTCCCGCCGACGCCCCTCCGTCGCGCCGCTAAGGAGGGCTTTTCGGCCTTCGCCCTCCGGCCCGTCGGCCAGAGCCTCTGGGCGGCGTGCCGGAGTCGGCTTCGGCCGACGAAGGTCGGACGGGCCCGCCATAGCCGCACCTCTGCCCAAGTCATCGTGGGCCCCCGAGGCCTCCGCCGAAGGGCTCCAGCCCCCGCAGGCGGAAGCCGGTAGCGCAGGGGGCTTCGGCGACGGCGGGTAGCCAGACGCCATCCCCTCTCAGCGAGCCCCAAGGCGAGAAACGGGTGGCGTGTTCCTGCTCGTCTCCCGCTGCTGGAGGCCTCCCGTGGCCCGGAATGGCCAGGATTCTGATTGACAAAGAAAATCAACTATGTTAGAACTCTCCCGCCCAAAATCTGACGCCTCGTGATTTGCTAAGAATCTTCGTAGGTTGAAACGCCCCTGAGCGATCCACTCAAGAGAGGAGCCGGACGGCTCTCACGCTGGTTGGGGCACGGAAGGGCAGGAGGACCGGGAGCGATCGGCTGGAGGCTGGCCCTCAGCCTCGCGGGCGCCGTGCTCGGGTCCGGCGGCTCCTTTCCTGGCGTTGCCGTCGCGATGCACGAGGCCGATCACCGGTTTGCCGTCGAAGGTCATGTGTGCGGGCCTGACGGGCAGCCGGTTGCCGATGCGCAGGTATTCGTCAAGGATCAGCGCGATCAGCGGGTGTCCGGGACGACTGTGTACACGGACCGCCGCGGGCGCTACAAAGCGGTTCTTCACCTCCATAATGACAATCGGGGCGATCCGATCCTGGTCACCGCTGGCGACAAGGAACAGCGGATCACCGCGCAGTTCGACGCGAAGGATCATGAGACCGAACGGAAGGCCGTCGTGCATTTCGGAGCAGGTTGCGAATCAGCCGGCGGTCCGGAGCCCTGGATGTATGGCGTCGGGATCGGCGTGCTCGCGGTGGCGGTCTTTGCGGGTGCACGGCTGATGCGGAGGCAGCGGCGGTCACAGGTCAGGGGTAAAGGGCAGCGCAAATAGCCAAGGGTACACACTCTCTCATCGGCGAGCGGCGATCATCGCCTCGCCGGGCAGCTCCAGGAGAAAGCGGCAGGACGCTGTCGCGTCATAGCGGGGTGATCTGGGCAGGTGGCGCTTTTGCTCCAGGCCACGGTGGCCTGAGTAAAAGCGTCTTATTTTTTAGTACACAGGTTTTCCTGCTTCAGAGTCCGTTCCGGACCGGATCGGCTGGATGATCCGGGGACGGTCTACGGTCTGTGGAGCAGGGCGGGATCGGCGGTCCGACAGAAAGGAGCGGGGTGGGTTCATGACACGCATGAAATGGGTCAAGGCGGCTCTCCTGATCAGCATGGCGGGCGCAATCGTCAGTGTCACGGGGTGTGAGGCAGGCGAGGGGCCGATCGTCGCGCCGCCGGACCCGCCACCCGAGTATGCAGACAAACACATGCCGGCCGGTTGGTGGGCGGATGAGAAGATCATCGAAGAGGGGAAGCAGATTTTCATCGGTGCCAAGAACATCGACGTCAACTGTGCCAGTTGCCACGGCAAGGACGGCAAACCGGTCAAGGCCGGGGCGCGGGACTTCCGGAACGCGGAGCGCATGAAGCTGTACTCCGACGCGGTCTGGTTCTGGCGGATCTCGGAGGGCGTGAAAGACACCAAGATGAAAGCGTGGAAGACCAAACTGACCGAAGAAGACCGGTGGAAGGTGATGGCGTTCGAGCGGACCTTCGGGTTAAAGGGGATGGAGTACAACGTCGCGACGAAGAACTGGGTGCCGGTGGGAACGGCGGGTGCGGCGCCGGCGGCTGGCGCCGGGACGGCTCCAGGAGGCGCCGCGACTAAGGGCAAGGCGGCGCCCGCGAGCCCGGCTGCTCCGAAGGGTGGAGTGGCCCCGGCGGCCGGCAAGAAGTCCGGGACCTGAAGATGCCGGGGTGATGAGACCGGAGGGGCGACGAGACACTATGAAAACCTGGCAACGTAGTCTGCTTGTGACACTCGGTCTGGTGGCGGCGTTCGGGACTGCAGCCTATGCCCAGACTCCGAGCGCGCCGGTTGCCCAGTTTCCGTACACGGGAAACCGGACCGCCGTATGGATCGTCGCCCAACTCCATATCCTGTTCGCCGCGTTCATTCTGGGGGCTCCGATCTTCGTCGTGATCTCCGAGTGGCTGGGGCACCGGAAACAGGACCCTCGCTACGACCGCCTGGCGAAAGAGGTGACGAAGGTCACGGTCATCCTGTACAGCATGACCGCGCTCACGGGCGGGCTGTTCATCTTCGTGTTGCTGGCCACCTACCCTCAATTCACCACCTGGCTGATCAACCACTTCTTCCTGATCTTCGCGGTCATTTACCCGCTCCTGTTCATCGCCGAGACGATCGTGCTGTACCTCTATTTCTACACCTGGGACTCCTGGAAGGGTGAACAGAAAGCGCGCCACATCGCGCTGGGAGTCCTGCTCAATCTCATCGGGACCGTGACCCTGTTCGTAATCGACGGGCCCACCTCGTTCATGAATACCCCGGCCAGGGCTGCGGAGGGCTTGTCCCTGGTCGAATACATCCAGACCGCGTCCCTGTGGGACAAGATCTACAACTACAGTTGGATGCCCCTCAACCTGCACAGGCTGGTGGGCAATGTGACCTTCGGGGGGTTCATCGCCGGCCTGATCGCGGCCTACATGTACATGGGGGCCGCGACCGACGAAGAGCGCTCCTACTACGACTGGATGGGATTCGTCGGGAATCTGATCGGGGTCGGCGCGCTGCTCTTTCTGCCCTTCATGGGCTACCTGCTGGCGTTCGAGCTGTGCGACTACGATGCCTCCATCTGCCCCTACATGATGGCCGACCAGCTCTCGATGTTCTTTGAGATGCAAGGCGCCATGGTGGGGCTGATCTTCCTGGCCAGCAACTATTATATCTGGCTCAGCATGAAGCGAATCCGGGGGCTGGAACACATCCGCATGTCGCTCGCCACGCTGGTCCTCATGGTGAGCATCCCACCCGTGTTCATGCTGGTCTGGACCCTCTTCCCGATCCCCGACCTCATGGCGCTTGTCGTGCCGGCCGCGTACATCGCAGCGTTCTTGCTCCTCGCCAGGTTCACCCCGTGGACGGTCTCCTCCCAGACCATGGTCAAAGTTGCCTTTCTGATGGTGATCATTGGGAACGCGATCTGGATGACCCCGCACGCCTTTGTCGCCACCCAAGCGCTGGCTCCGGAGGACGGGTCCTTGAGCCTTCCCCACGGGGAGCTGGCCCTGGGATCGATCACGCTGTCCTTCGGCGATTTAGCCCTGATGCCGGCCAAGAACGCCGCGGCGTTCACGCTGGTATTCGTGACGGTCGTCAACTACATCCTGTACAACCGGGCGATCCGGCGCGGCACGATCGTCTGGGGCAAGATTGATTTCGTCTCCCAGTTCGTGCTGATCTTTCTGGCGTTCAGCGCCATTTGGACCATGGGTCTCATGGGATCGGTGCGGTCGCTGGTGCGCAAGTATTTCCATACGTATAACCTCTTCTACGATTTCACGTCCGAGTCCTTCACCCCCACGCTGTCCTATGCCGCCTGGTGGATCACCGCGATTACGCTGGGGTTCTACATCGTGGTGAGCTTCGCGATTCTCGTCACCCTGCGTGCGACCGAGGCCAAGGCGCACGCGGCGGAGCGGAAACCCGTTCCGGCCGGGGCCAAGTAGACGGGGAGTCCCATGGCTGAACAGCCGAGCCTGCTGAAGAGCATCATCAAGAAGGGTCTCGCCGGAGTGGTAGTCGGCGTCATCCTGGTCGTACTCGCCAAGGCGCTGGAATTCCCGCCCGTGTTCCAGACCATGTTCTTCATCTACGCGATGCTGGGCGCCGCGGTCTACGTGCTGCTGGATGCCCCTGCCGTCAAGCCGGTGGGCGGGGCCAAGGCCCTGATCGCGCTGATCGTGTTTTACGCGGTGATCTCGGGCGTGTATATCGGCGGTGCGTCGCTCCTGCCGCAGTACGACCCGCAAGATGAAAAAGGGAAGATCGAGAAATTGTTGAAGCCCAAGCGCGCGGCCACGGAGCAGGGGAAGGCGGAGGAGTTGCTGGCCCGCACTCAGGCGCTCGCCGAGAAGGCCGAGGCCCTCATGAAGCGCCTGCAGGCCGCGGGAGTCGGCGGGACCGGGGAGGCTCCTGGAGCCGGCGGCGCGAACGCGGCGACAGGGCCGGGAGCCGCGACCGGAGACATGGTGGCGATGGGGAAACAGCAGTGGGATCTTCAGGAATGCTACAACTGCCATAAGCTCGAAGGCAAAGGCGGCAAGAAGCGCGGCCCCGAGCTGGACAACATCGGCAGCCTGATGACCCCGGAGCAACTCCGGCAGAAGGTGCTGGAGCCGCAGAGCTGGATGGCGGAAGGCTTCGAGAAGGAATACGAGAAGAAGAAGATGCCGAGCAAGTATCGAGAGCTGATGGAGGATAAGGAAGTCGACGCGCTGGTCGCGTTTCTGTCCACGCTCAAGAACCCTTCGGTGAACACACCTAAACCCATCCAGAAGAAGTAACGTGCAGCCCAAGCTGAAGTCCAGAGTCAAGTGGGCCGACCGCGAGGTCGGCGAAGTGACCCGGGTCATCCTGGACCCCTTGTCGCGCGACGTCAGCCACATCGTGGTCGGTGGAAACGGCGTCGGGACCCAGGAGCGCCAGATCCCGGTCTCCGCGTTCCAATCGGTGACGGGGGACACGGTTCACCTCCGCGCCGCATCGAGCCAGATCGGCCAGTTTCCCGCCTTTCAGCGTGAGGCGTTCGTCACGATCCGCGAAGTGGAAATCGCGCATCTCGAGGATCACCTGGACGTGGAGCCGGGCGAGGTGCTGGTGCCGGTGCCCGAGCTGGAGCGCGACGTCAAGCGCCGGACCTTCTTCACAAACCTCACGCATGCGATCGGCGCGTTGCTGGCGCTGCCGCTGCTCTACCCGGTGCTCAGGTACGTGATGAAGCCCATGTACGCGCCGTTCGACAACCGCTGGATCAAGATCGGTAACGTGAACAAGATCAAGACCGAGGATGTCGGCGTCCAGTTCAAGTTCAAGAAGCTGGTCAAGGAAGCGTTCATGCCTGAAGCCGAGGTCGATAAGAATGTCTGGATCCTGAAGGCCTCTCCCCCGGTGCTCGAACAGGTGTACAAGGGCAAGGATATGGAGTTCCGTGACTCCACGGGCCAGGTCGTGTGGGTCAACAAACGGGACTTTCCGTACGTCGTCTATTCCGGCAAGTGCCCGCACCTGGGCTGCGGTTACAAGTGGCGCAAGGTGCCCAAGCTCGGTCGTGAGATCTTCCTGTGTCCCTGTCACCTCAGCATCTACGATCCGAGCGGAAAGGTGCTGGACGGGCCGGCGCCACGGCCCCTGGACCCGCTCCCGATCCGGGTAGCGGCCAGCGGCGACATCGAGATCATCGACATGGAATACAAGGCGGGCGTCAAAGCCCAAGTCCGGATCGTCTGATGAATAGCCAACCGTCCGCGCTCGAAAAAATCATCGCGTTCGTGGATGAG
Organism: Nitrospirota bacterium; assembly: GCA_020027965.1. GTDB lineage: Bacteria > Nitrospirota > Nitrospiria > Nitrospirales > Nitrospiraceae > JAHRHE01. The sequence goes on from JAHRHE010000016.1 coordinate 17,953, forward strand.
CGCGTTGGCCTGAAGACCATCCAGGCCAAGATGCTCAACGAGCCGGTGCCGGGCGGCTCCCGCTGGGCCTACGTCTTCGGGTCCTGCCTCCTCTTCATTTTCATCATGCAGGCGGTGACCGGGGTGCTCTTGATGTTTTATTACGTCCCGAGCGCGGATCATGCCTACGCGAGCACCCAGTACATCCTGCATGAGGTGGACTACGGATGGTTTATCCTGAGCTACCACTTCTGGGGCTCCTCCGCGATGGTCGTCATGGTCTTCGCCCACATGTCGCAGGTGTTCCTGTGGGGTGCCTACAAGAAGCCGCGGGAGATGGTCTGGCTGATCGGTCTGGCCCTGTTCGGCCTCGTGATGGCGTTCGGATTTACCGGGTATCTCCTGCCGTGGGACCAGCGGGCCTATTGGGCGACCACGGTCGGTGTGGAGATCATGGACAAGACGCCGGTCGTCGGCGACTTTATCGCGCGCTTTTTGAAGGGCGGGCCGACCCCAGGCCAGATGACGCTCAGCCGGTTCTTCGTGATCCACGTGATGATTCTTCCGGCGGCGCTGATGGGCCTGGCCGGGTTGCACCTGTTCCTGTTCCGCAAGGCCGGCCCCGCCGGACCGTTCCGGGGAACGCCGGAGGAGTTGAAGGCCAAGACCGATTACTTCTTCCCCCGGCAGGTGTGGAAGGATATCGTGGCGATGGGGGCCGTGTTCGTCACGATCTGCAGCCTGGCCTTTATCGAACCGGTGGTGCTGCTCGAGGAGGCCACGCCGGACCCGGGCGACTATCACCCAGAACCGGAATGGTACTTCCTGTTCCTGTTTCAAATGCTTCGGTTGAAAATCTTCTCGGGTGAATTCGGGCAGTTCGTGGCCGGGGTGGCCATTCCGAACGCCTTCCTATTATTCCTGGCCGCGCTGCCATTCATTGACCGCAACCCGGAGCGCAACATCTTCAAGCGGCCGATCGCACTCGTCGGTTGGCTGATCGTGATGACTGGGATCCTGGTCTTTACGGTGTCGGCGATCATTAATCGCGAGTTCCTAGATTAGCAGAAGTCGAGATCGGTGTAGAGAAGATGGTTGACCAGCCGATGCAGATGTCATCCCTGAAGTTGGGCCTGGCCGTCGCGTGGCCGGCGTTCTGGACCGGCGTCCCGATCAAGATCGTGGTGGCTCTCCTCTTTCTGGCCCTGGGCGTGCCTCCATGGGAGATGCCTGGCCTGGCCTTGCTCCTGCTGCTCTCCATCCCGATTGACATCTGGGCACTGGGCCTGAGCGCCCGCACGGTCTTTCTGGAGCGGCTGCGGTTGGACCCGCCCGAGTCCGTCGGGGTCACGCTCTGGTGGCAAGGGGCCTTGCTGAGCGCCGTGTACCTGCCTCTCTTCTATGAGATCGAGAGTGGGGTGATCGCCGGCGCCAAGGCGGTGGCGGGCCGGATCATGGAGTTCGAGTGGCTCAAGAGTCTGGGAGTGGCTGAGCGGATCAGCATCGAGCTGGTGCTGTGGGCGGGACCAGCCGTCCTGATGTTGCTGCTCCTGGCGTGCGGCTGGCTGTTTCTCTTCGGGCGGCTGATCGTCCGCAGGCAGGCGTCCGCGGCCAGGCCCTCCGACGCCTCCTACCAAACGCTGGTTCGCCGATTGGATCTGCTGCGGGTGCCGGCTGATCAACCCCTCGTGTTGACCGTACTCGTCGCGACCGGGGTGGTGCTCGTGTTGCTGTTCTGGGCGGCCATGCCGGTCACGACGCCTATTCCCCACGAATCCTACGTGAAGCCGCCGGAGAAGATCGCGCCGCCCATCAAGCCGGCTGAGAAGCTCCCAAAAATCGAAAAGCTGCTTGGCCAGGCTGAAACGGCCATGAAGGAGCTCGAGGCAAAAGGGACCAAGGGATCCAAAAGCAAGCAGAAAGACAAGGGTGCCGATAAGCCGGACGCGAAACCGGAGGCCGAAGGGGGCGGGCCCGGCCCGGCGGCTCCCGGCAAAGCCTGAAGGGTATAATGGCGCCGTCGCCGCTCTTGGCGACGAGATCCTTCTAGATTCAGAAGTTGATGGTTGCACAGATGAGCGCCTGTGCGCGGATGAGGAGACGTGCCATGAACAACCATGGCGAACAGAGAGGGCGGATCGCCGGATTCCTGCGCGGACGAGTCTGGTCGCTGACTGGACTGGGCATCCTGATCGGCTTCCTCGGACTTCCCGCGCTCGGTCTGGCCGAGGAGGCGGCGACCGCCTCAGCCGCGGTCGCGTATCGCGATATTCCCCAGCTCGGGGGCAGCCGGAACATCATCTGGGTCGTCGCGCAGCTCCACCTGTTGCTGGGTGGCTTCGTGCTGGGCGTGCCGATCTTCGCGTGGGTCTGCGAGATCGTGGGATGGAAAACCGGCGAGAAGCGGTATGACAAGCTGGCCAAGGAGTTCACCAAGCTGCTCACCTCCTCCTACGCCACCACCGCGCTGTTCGGCGGGATTCTCCTGTTTTTGCTCATCGGGCTCTATCCGAAGTTGATGGCCTATCTGACGGACGTCTTCTTCCCGGCCTTCGTCCTGTACTGCGTCCTCTTCCTGGTGGAGACCGTGACGCTGTATCTCTACTGGTACGGCTGGGACGCGATGCCGGACGGGGGCCTGAAGGGACTGCATCTGTTCCTGGGCTTCCTGCTGAACGTCTTCGCCTTCTTCATCATGATCGTCCCGAACTCCTGGGCCACGTTCCAGGCCAGCCCCGTGGTGATCACGGAAGGCTCCAGTTTGGCCCGCGCCTGGGCCGCTACCTGGAATCCCACCTGGTGGCCGGTGAACGTCCACCGCCTGATCGCCAATGTGGTGCTGGGGGGGTTCATCTGCGGCGCGTATGCCGGCGTCCGGTATCTCATGGTCACGACGGCCGAAGAACGGAATCATTACGACTGGATGGGCTACGTGGGGAATTTCATCGGCGTCTTCGGCATGCTGCCGCTGCCGTTCGCCGGCTACTGGCTGATGCGGGAGGTGTACCAGTACAACCAGCAGATGGGCATCACGCTGATGGGCGGATTCCTCTCGTGGCTGTTCATCCTGCAGGCCATGCTGATCGGGGTGCTCTTTCTGGGCGCCAACTATTATTTCTGGCTGGGCATCACGTATCGAATTCCTGGGGCGGAAGTCAAATACCGAAGACCCATCATGGCGATGCTGGTGATCCTGTTGCTCTGCCTCGGCGTCTGGATGACGCCCCACTCGCTCGTCGCCAGCCTGGAAGAGGCCCGGAAGCTGGGCGGCACGCACCATCCGCTGCTGGGCGTGTTCGGAGTGATGTCGGCCAAGATGACCGTGGCCAACCTCATGATCCTGGTGACGTTCATGAGCTTCATCATGTACTGGCGCGCGGGCAAGCAGGAGACGGCCACCTGGGCCAAGGTGGCCAGGGCGGTGATGGGGGGCGTGCTGGGTGTGGCCGCGCTCGTCGTGATCGTGCTGGGCGTGTGGGGCTATTTCGTGCCGGCCATCACCCGGATCAACTACTTCTCGGTGGCTCAGGTGTTGATTGTCCTGTTCGTCCTGCTCACGATCACACCCCTGACGGCGGTCCTGCTGCGGAGCGCGAAGACCACCAGCGAGATGGTCTGGGGGCGCATGCCACCCCGGGCCGGGTACGCGCTGGTCCTGAATGCGGTCATGGTCATTCTGCTGATGACCTTGATGGGCTACGCCCGCTCCTCGTCGCGGGTGCACTGGCATATCTACGGCGTGATGCGCGACTCTTCGCAGTATGCCTACTCGCCGGCCCTGGGCTACGCCGCCGCATTCATGTCGCTGAATACGTTCCTGTTCTGCTTGATGGTCGCCTTTATCTTCTGGGTGGCGACGATGGGAGATAAGGGCAAGGCCTCTATACGGGGAGCTAAGAGCTGATAGCTGAGAGCTGAGGGCTGAAAGCCAAGGAGGCATCTCACCGTCAGTGGGAAGACTATGAGCGAAGTGGCGTTGCTGCAGGTGATCGGCCTCTGCGTGGTCGGGATCGGGGTCGCGATCCTGCTGTTTATCAAGGCCCGCTTCCTTCGGGTGGTCGGGTTTGTGGTGATCGTGCTCGGGATCTTTGCGCTGATCGCGTTGGGCGTGCCCCAGATGGCATCGCTGCCGCCGGCGGAAGAGGTATTCGACGTGGCCAGCATCAAGACTCCGGCCGATATGGCGGCGATCGGCCAGAAGATTTTCTTCAGCAAGGGCCAGTGCGCGCTCTGCCATTCGATCGGTCCGAGCGAGGCGGCTCGATGTCCCGATCTGAAGGGGATTGGCGCCAAGCTGACGAGGGAGTTCCTGTACGAAAGCCTGACGCAGCCGCAAGCGTATATCTACAAGGATTTCCGGCATGAGGGGCCGCCGAAGGACTATCCGGCCCGGATGCCCTATATCAACAAGAATCCGATCGGGCTCTCCAACAACGAGATCTTGTCCGTGATTGCGTTCCTGCAGCAGATGAGCGGGGAGTCCATCACGGTCAGTCCGTCCGAGATCGTCCAGCCGGTGAAAACGGCGGCGGTGATGCAGGTCGCGCACGCCCGATAAGGGCGCCGCGCCGGCCCGCGGCTGGGCCACGAGCCCGATGGCGGCCCGTGGCGCCGCAGGCAGTCGAAGAGGTCATGAACATGAAAGGAAGCGTGCTCCTCAAGCCGATTCTCTTGCTGGTCGGCGTCTATCTGGTCCTGAAGTTCGTCCTGCCGTTATTTACCGCGCCCCTGCCTGCCAGCCTCATCTTCCTGTACCTGGCGCTGACGGCGGCGGGCATCATGATCTTTGAGACGCTGAGCGGGCAGTCCACCGAGGCGTTCTTTGGTCCTATCTTTGCTTTTCTGAGCGGGAAGGGACAGACGGGGCCGATGAAGGCCGCTCGCCTTGCGGTGCTGATTCTCTTTCCCCTGCTCGTGGGGTGGCAGACCTATATCAGTACCGCTCCCAGTGATCAACCGCCGGCCGAAAACCGCACCATCCATCCGGCCCCGCCCGGCGAGTTCGTGGGGCTCTCGAACCCGGTGCCGAACACGCCGGAGAATGTGATGGCCGGCAAAGGACTCTTTGCGGCCTTCTGCTCGCCGTGCCATGGGAAGTTCGACGGGAAGGGCCCAGCGGCAAAGGGCTTCAATCCTCCGCCGGCGGATTTTGTAGATTCGGGGACCATTGCCCAACTCCAGGAGTCGTATGTGTTCTGGAGGATTAAGAAAGGCGGGGTCGGACTGCCTGTCGAGGGGATGCCTTGGAAGTCGGCGATGCCGCGGTGGGAGGTTGAGCTGAAGGATGACCAGATCTGGAAGATTATTATGGGCGAGTACGACGGGGCGCACCAGAAGCCGCGCACGTGGGAATAGGGGGGGAGCGGCCCGGTGGTCTGGCTGACCCGCCTGCTCGCGGAGCGCGCGCACAAGATCTATCGCTTCGGAAAGTGGTGGATGTGTGCTCGCTCGACGCGCCCAATAGGGGTCAGCCACGCCACCGGGCTTTTGGTGTAGCGGTGAAGGTGCTCGCTCGGGCAAGGGCGCGTCTTAGCGCGCCCGGGGTGGGCGGGTGAAAATGACGCGCGCAGTGAAGGCCAGCCCAGCCGCCCGCCCGCTGAAACAATAAGGTGGTTGGTGTGCCGGGTACCCGCTGTTCTTTGAGACGCAGCGGGTGATGTTGCGCGCAGTAGGAGGCAGGCTACCGGCCCTCTCTTTGAGAAAGGGTTTATGAAGACAACTCAAAAGGCCTCAGGGCATGTTGTGCATCTGGGCAGAATCCTCCTTGTGCTAAGCGTGCTCGCTCCGGGGTTTGGGTGGGCACAGGAGAGCGTGTCGGTGCGCGCTGGCCTGATCAAGGGACCGGTGCCGGGTGAGGATCCGACCGCCGCGGTCTGGAGCAGCGCGCCGGCCTCGGAGTTTCCGTTGTCTCCCCAGGTCCACTGGGCGACCCGGATCCTCGAAGCGACGGCCAAGTCCGTGAAGGTCCGTGGCCTGCATGACGGCCAGCAGGCCGCCATTCTGCTCGAGTATGAGGATCCGACCGAAGATCCCGATGACGCCGCCGCGTTGGAGTTCATGGTCGGGGACAAGAAGGCGCACTTCGCGCACGGCCAGCCGATGGGCCTCGTGGAGGGTGGGCCGGTCAACATCTGGTATTGGAAGAACAAGACCGGCAAAGTACTGGACATGAACGCCCAGGGGTTCGGCACGCTCACGGTCCAGGATCATCAGGATGTCAAAGGCAAGGGGGTCTATCAGAACGGCGTCTGGAAAGTCGTGTTCACCCGCGCCCTGTCGACGGCGCACCCCGAGCAGGACACGCAGATCAACCCCGGCGAATTCATCAACATCGCCTTTGCGATCTGGGACGGCAAGAAACTGGACAGTGGCGAACTCAAGGAGAAGGGCTCCCAGAAGGCGGTGTCGTCCTGGTGGTATTTCCGCGCAGACCCGCCGCCGGATTATTGGAGCTATCTGTATGCCGGGCTGGCTGTGGGACTTGCGGTGGGGCTGCAGTTCGTGATCATCCGGAAGCTGAAGAAAGGGGCGAGGGCATGAGCGGGGTCGCGAACCGGAGCGCTGGGCGAGGAGCTCGAAGACTGTGGCGGGGCGCCGCAATCGTTGGGATGTCGGCGGTCGTCTGGGCTGCAGGCTGCGCGCTCTTCCAGAGCGAGCAGATCTCGAAAGGCAAGACACTGTACGCGCACTATTGCATGCATTGCCACGGCGAGCACGGTCGACAGAACGAAGGGTACAACTGGTCTCAGATGGCCGACCCGCGTCCAAAAGACTTGTCGGCCAAGGAAGAGATGTCCACGTTCAAAGACGAAGAAATCTTCAACACGATCTCGCGCGACATGAAGGATACGACGCCTGAGGTGGGCGACAAGATCGGCGACGATGAATTTGCCGTCCCCACGATGCCGACCTTCAAGTACACGCTGTCGGAGGAAGAGATCTGGGCCATCGTGGCCTACGTGAGGACCCTCCACGGCATGAAGCTCGAGTTCAACGCGGAAGGGAAAAAGAAGGAGCTGCAGGACCAGCTTTTGGCCGCCCAACAGGCGTACGACAGGGCCGACCAGGCCTTGAAGGCGGCCGAAAAAAACGCCGAGGCGGAGGCCGAAAAGAAGGGCGTGGATGTGGAGGAGTCCGCGACGGAGAAGGAGCAAGCGGCGCTGGCGGCCGCCAAGAAGGCTCTGGACAAGACCCAGGCTGCGCTGACCAGTTTCTCCACTCGTCCCAAGTTCGCCGTCATTCCACGGCCGGATCTGAAGACACCGCCGGCTGAGGCGCAGAAGCTGGTCGAGGTCGGTAAGCGCCTGTATCAGAACAAGTACGGCTGCAACGCGTGCCACCGCGTCGGCGACGCGGGCGGAGTGGTGGGTCCGGCGCTTGACCGCGCCGGATTTCGGCTGAATGCGACCTGGGTCTATCGGTGGATCAAGTATCCCCAGTCCATCAAGCCCGAGACACGCATGCCGAATCTGGGCCTCAGCGATTCAGACGCCCGAGCGGTCACCCTCTACCTGGGTACCCTGCGCGCACCGAAGCCGGACACCTCCATCACGACCACCTCGAATTAGTCCGCCTGTCTGGCACAGGGTTGCCCATCCTCCTGCGAGGGATGGGCGAAAAACTCACCCCCGCAATAGCCCGCTTATTTTTCAGGGTTGACCGGCCTAACTCCTATTGCGCGCGTCGGTCCCTCTCCAGATCACTGCCGTCTCCATCCCCAAGCGGGCAGGTGGCATGTTGGCCTCAGACTGCGCGCGTTTTGACTGCGTCTCGTGAAGCGCACCTCGTGAAGCGTATCTCGCAAACCATCCTACTCACGAGATACGAGCGACGAGATACGAACGACGCCGAGAGAAGTGCGCGCTCCGCGAGGCGCGCGACGCGACGAATAGGGATTCACCCGCCAGGCGGGTACCCGGTTTGCGCGCCGGCGAGACGGTGAGCCGGCAGTGTCTTCCGCGGGTGAGACCGGTCGACCTCTGTGAGTACGGCTACACGAACCCCAGCCAGATGGCGGCCAGCACTGCCACCCCCACCCCCACGTGCTGCTTGAACATCGCGAAGGCCTGTTCGGGGGACAGGTGACTGCGTAGCCTGTGGACCTGCCAGGTCAGAAATCCGCCGATGGCCGCCAGCGCCAGGTAGAACATCGGCCCCAAGCCGGCCATCCACCCGCTCAGGCCCAGGCACACCACCATCCCGCCCAGCGAGACCCCCACGGCGAGCCAGGTCCAGCGTCCGAATAGGATGGCCGACGACTTGACTCCGATCCGGGCATCGTCGTCCCGGTCCTGAAGCGCGTAGATGGTATCGTAGGCCACCGCCCAACACGCTGTGCCGGCATAGAGGAGCCACACTGGAGCGTCCAGGCTGTTCCTGGCTGCGGCCCAGGCCATCACGGCCCCCCAGCCGAAGGCGGCACCGAGGACCGCTTGGGGGGCTGCCAGGACTCGTTTCGAGTACGGATACACCGCGGCCAGCAGGAAGGCCACCGGGCTGAGCAGGATGGTGAGCTGATTGAGGAAGACTAGGAGGCCCGCCGCGGCCGTCATCAGCGCCATGGCGGTAAGCCATGCCGCAGGCACGCCGAGAGCTCCGCTGGCCAGCGGGCGCGAGCGCGTGCGCACCACCTGGCGGTCGTACGAACGGTCGGCCAGATCGTTGAGGACGACCCCCGCGCTTCGCATGAGAAAGGAACCGGCCACGAAGATCGCGACCAGGCTCCACGCCGGGCGTCCCTGCGCGGCGAGTAGCAACGACCACAGGGTCGGCAGCATGAGCAGCAGGGTGCCCGACTGGTTGGACAGCCTGATCAGGTGAGCCAGCGTCCGTACGTCAACGACACGGGAGGCATCCGAGGACGGGGGGCCAGCCACCGGAGAGGAATGCGACATGACCGCGACCATAGCCTACTGCGGAAAAGGCTGTCAACGCGAGTGCCGGTTGCAGGGCCCTGTCGGACCCGTGGTGTTGCCTTCTGTGACCGTTTCCGGTATATATCAGCAGTTGAGCGGGCTATGTCTTTCTCCACTGCCCTCCTACCCCTTGCATCATCCCTCGTGAGTCGATTTGCCCAGACGGTCGTGCTGCTCGCGGTGCTCTCTGGCTGCGGGGAGATGTCTTCCAGGCCTTGGTTCGAGGCCAGCCCCCAGGGCTACTGGTTTCCACTGACGGTGGCCTTGCGACTGGATCAGAGCGTGACCGAGGCAAGCCTGGAATATCGGGATGCCTGCCGCCAGACCCGGACTCTTCCGATCGGTGGCCCGCTCAAGGACTCGCTGGCGCGAGAAATCGGGCTGGTGTTCGAGCATCTGCAGACGGGTTCGTCGTCCTCGCCGGGTGGCCCGGTGGATGGTACGGTCGAGGTCTCGCTAGGGCTGAAGGAGTTCGACCTTTTCATTCCGCGGCAGGGGAGCCACACCTATCCGGCCGGCATCGTCCTGGGAGCGACGGTGAACTATCTCGACGAGGCGGGCAGCGTGCTCTATACCAAGAAGCTGCGATCTGAATTTCACGGTGAGGTCGAGACAGATGCACAAGGCTGTGAGGTCCACGGTATTGAGGCGCTCGCCAAAAAGGTCGGCGGGATCTTGGCTCAGGGCCTCAAAGAAAATCTGGGCACGTCGTTCAAGATCCGCCAAATCGCCGAGGCCAAACAGGCCGGGAAGCGTATCGCATCAGCGGGACCGCAACCGGAGGCCAAGACACCGGTTGCAACTGGCGGCCTCATCGTTCCGTCGACGGTGCCTTCTGGGCAAAGCCCGCTGTCGTTCCGGGCCCTGCTCCGGGACGGGAACAATGACCAGGTCCTCGAGGGTGGAGAGCAGTTCACCGTCTCAGTGGAAGTCCGTAATGCCGGCTCAGAGATGGTCCCGGGAGTCATGGTGGCCTTCGACGGAAGTCCGGTCCTGGTGCAACAACTCGCCAAAGAGTTGCCGGTCGGGGACCTGCAGCCGGGAGAGACCAAGCGGGTTGAGGTCAGCGGGACGCTGCCGGCGGTGTCTTCGATTCAGCAGGCCGAACTGGTCCTCTCGCTGAGAACGCGGGTCTCCGGAACCGGGCCAGGTGCCTCAAAAAGATTCAGCGCGGCGTTGCGCCCCGCCGGATCGGACAATGTCGAAGCGCTGTCGGTGGATGTGGATCAGATCCCGCCACGCGCGCGTGATTACATCCACATGAACGCCGTCGGGGTGGCGATCGGCGTGGGAACATTCCGTGATCCGGGCGTGTCTGGCGTGAAGTTCGCCGCCCGCGATGCCGTGGTGATGGCGAAGTACCTTCGGACGGTCGGAGGGATCCCCGCCAAGCAGATCAGACTCCTCACCGACGATCATGCGCTCAAGGAAGACCTTGCGGATCTGTTTGAGGACTGGTTACCTCGACAGGTCCAGCCTGGCGGGAGCCTGGTCGTATTTTTCTCGGGGCGGGCGTGGGTGGATCACGCGACCGGCGCCGTCTGGCTGCTGCCCTATGAAGGGAGCCCGGACTCGACCCCACGGTTGTTCTCGCTGCGTCGGCTGCACGCCGCCCTCGATCGTCTGCCGATCGACTACGCTGTGCTGTGCCTGGATCTGACGTTGACGTCCGCCACGGGCTCCTCTCCCATGCCCGCAGGGGAAGGTAAACAGCCGGTGTGGGGGACCGGGACGCTCGCGGCGGGTGACGGGAAGCTGGTCCAACTCCTCGGCATCAGCGGCCGGCAGGAAGCGCATCAGTACGGACGAGGCCGGCACGGGCTGTTTACCTACTATCTGCTCAAGGGGCTTGGCGGAGAGGCCGATGAGGATCAGAATGGAGTGGTGGAGGTCGGCGAGCTGTTCGACTACGTCCGGACGCAAGTGCCGCAGACCGCCAAAGTTGAGTTCGGCAACGAGCAGACCCCCAGCGTCCTGCCCGGTCTGGAGCCGAGTGCAAAAGCCCGTCTGGTTCCAGTGGCGCGTGTCAAATGATGCACGCCGGGATGCCGAGCCGAGGCCGGGGCCTCACAGGCCCGGTGTCCGTCAGGTGCCCCGCGATTGACAGGCATGGCCGGGCTGGGTATGATACCCGGCCAATGAGTTGATCTGAACCCCTGCCCCACGACCCTCACCGCGACTTCGGCAGCCGGCGTAGCTCAGTGGCAGAGCAGCTGATTCGTAATCAGCAGGTCGGTGGTTCGACCCCACTCGCCGGCTCCAGACTTCCACAGCACAGTATCATTGGTCGAGCACATTTCCCTGTGGGGTCGAACCAGCGAGCTGGGGGTTCCGAAGGGGGTGTGCCCCCTTCGTGGGGCGCACGGCGCGACGAATAAGGAGCGCCAGGTTTGTGCGCGCCGGCGAGACGGTGAGCCGGCCGGGGTTCGCACCCATTGGGATGCGAACGGATGCGAGGGGGCTGGCCCCCTCTGCAGGAGCCGGGAGGCAGGCTTCAGGGCCGATCCGGCGACGGTCGGTGGTTCGACCCCACTCGCCGGCTCCACACCACGCGTGTTCAACCGGGAGCCCTACGATGGCTCTTGGCGACCGGATAGCAACCTTAAGCTAGGCGGTCTGGCCTCTCCCAGTACCACTCGAAACGGGGGGACGGGGCTCGCCCGCGGCTGGCCAGGTCCTCAGTACCTCAGTCATGTCTTCGGCTGACACTGGTTTCCCGAAAGCATACCCCTGCGCGTGCCGGCAGCCCTGCTTCTGTAACAAGTCGATCTGAGCCTCAGTCTCGACCCCTTCGGCGATCACCTGCAGTTTCAACGCCTCCGCCATCGCAATCACGGCGGCAATGATGGCCTGCGCGTCGGCGCTGTTCATCATGTCCAGGGTAAAGGCCCGATCAATCTTCAAGGTATCGATCGGGAACCGCCTCAGGTAAATCAACGAAGAGTAGCCTGTACCAAAATCATCAATTGAAATACGGACACCCATCGCCTTCAATTGCCCAAGCGCCTGCAGGGCTGCCTCCGCATCTTGCATGATACACGTCTCGGTTAGTTCTAGATCCAAGTAGCCCGGCTCCAGGCCTATCTCTGCCAACACGTCAGCAATCGTGCTCGCCAGGCGTGGCTCTCGAAATTGCCGAGCGGACAGGTTGACCGATACGTGCAACGACGAGTATCCGGCCTGATGCCATGCCCTCAGTTGCCGACAGGATTGCCGTAATATGGATTCACCAATCTGGACGATGAGGCCGGTTTCCTCGGCAAGCGGAATGAATTTTGCCGGCTGGACGAGACCTGAGTCAGGATCTTTCCATCGCGCCAGCGCCTCGACTCCGATAATGTGCCTGGATGCAAGATGAACGAGTGGTTGGTAATAGGGTACGATCTCATCCCGCTCCAGTGCTTTGTGGAGACGGCTTTCCAGCACGAGTCGCTCATAGGCGCACGCATTCATCCCGGGGGAGTAAATTTCGTAGCTGTTCTTGCCGCGTTCCTTAGCCCGAGACATTGCCGCTCCGGCATCCTTGATCAGGCTCCCAGCATCGCCGTTCTCTGGAGAAATGATCACAATGCCGATGCTCGCGGTCACAAAGACCTCATGACCAGCCAAGGTAAAGGGAGGCGTCAACGCGTCCAGGATGCGCTGGGCCAGACGGGCGGCGACGTCCGGAGCACTGATACGGTCGAGCAGGACTGAAAACTCATCAGCCCCCAAACGAGCGATCGTATCCGTCGGCCGCAGGCATTCTTTCAGTCTTGAGGCCACGGCCTTCAACAACTGGTCTCCGACCACATGGCCCAACGTATCGTTAATCAACTTGAAGCTGTTCAGATTGAGCACCAGCAGCGCCCTGCCCCGTTCGGCCGATCGGTGCCCACCACACTGCTGGCCGATCATCCGCACGAATTGGCGACGATTCGGCAAGCCGGTGAGGGGATCGTAATTCGAAAGGAGTTGGACGGATTCGGCAGTCCTTCGATAAAAGACCGCCATCACGAGCAAGAGAGGAATGCGAATGAGGTGATGCTCCAAGACATGCCCTGTGTCGTCAATCTCCTTATAGAGGGCCCACCCGTAGATCGCCGTGACGAGCGTCAAGAACACCACCATCTGCGTTGCGGTGCGGGAAGCGGTCACGATCAGGATAATCACAAAATACGCCAAATAGAGATCCGAACCGGCACTGCCCGAGAGATAGATGAGTCCTGAGATAATGCCGGTATCCAGAACTGCCAAGACTCCGGGGAACCACTCAGCGCTGATCAGTCGTGCCGGCAATATGATCAGCATTCCGCAGAAGAGAAGAAGGCCTAGAATCAACGTGGTCTCCGCTTCCCACGAGATCAAGGCATTCGGACTGAAGAGAAGCTGATAACTCAGTACCAGTGTCACGAGAGCCTGCAACTGGACGAAGCTGGTACGCAGGTGGGAAAGCGGCAGAGCGGACTCAGCGGCGACGTCTGAAACGACGGGTTGCGGGCCAAGGGTACGGTCAGGTGAATGGACGGCCTTTGACAGAATGGCCATAACGAGCGAACGTCCTTTCAGGTCAGCATCGGCACGCGAGTGCCGGTTCAACTTACCGGCCCGTAATCGGGTCAATACCGTGGCCAGGTAGGTCTTTCGGTACGCTTGTTACTCATGCTCGCGAAGACAGTCGGGACGACACTAGTGGCTTGCCTCTGAGGCAGTCCCCGATGAGGGCGCATCCGGCCGCTGCACCTTCAAACTCACACCCTCCGGGACTTTGGTATCACGGAGCTGGTCACTCACCGAATAGTTGCCCTTGCCTTGAGACTTGGCGCGATACATGGCCAGATCGGCATCCCGGATGAGGTCCTCCGGGCGTTCGTGAATATTCGTGCTGAGGGCGATGCCGATACTGGCCCCAACCTGGACGCGCTTCCGCGCGAGGTCAATGGGCTCTTTCACTTTACGGAGCACGCGCTCGGCCACGGAGCACGGCGTCCCCGGCTTTATGGCCCAAGCCGTCGTTGATGGGTTTAAATCCATCCAGGTCGACAAAAAGCACCGCAAAGAGGAATTCACGATTGTTTCGTGCACACTGGATCGCCCGCCACAGCCAGTCGGTAAACTGGGCGCGATTGGGTAAACCGGTCAGCGCGTCAGTCATGGCCTCGGAGCGGGATTTGTCATCAGCGTCAGCGCCTTGCTTGACGGCATCATCGGCCGTGTAGGTCTTATTGGCGTAGACCAACGTCATGGCGAGTAGGATCGGAACAACCAGACTCTGCTCGGCAAACAGTGATCCGAACTGGTAGACGGACATGCCATAGACTGTGCAGAGAAGACCACCGAGGACCAGGAACTGCGCATACGAGGGACTGAATGAAGCCGTCAGCATCACCAGGATATAGCCGAGATAAAGCCCAGGCTCGATTGTCCGAGCTTGTAGCGTCACCTTTACAAGGATGGCGGTATTTGCCGCGGTGAGGATGAAAATGGCCCACCTCGTGTTCAGCAGGGAATGTGGCAGGCAAAGAATCACGATCGTCAGGAATGTCAGCCCGAGGACGGCATCGTCGTGACCTATGATCAAGTCCGTGAATGCGTCGTGGTAGCTGAGCAACACGGTGAAGAGAATCTGGATGAGGGCGAGAGACACACGCAATGAGGACCCGTCGGCTGCGCCTCTGCCTGGATGCCTAGCCATCGGTCAGCTCCGCTTGAGTGCCAATTAACGTACTAAACTGTAGCATCGAAAGGGAACTTTGTCAGGCTGAATGGGAGTTTTGCGCAATCGTCATGCCTCACTGCGCAAGCCTTCGTAGCCGTGTCCTCTGGTCAATCGTTGCATTTCAGAAGCCTCCGAGAAGAATCTGTTTGAGTGACAGGATCGTTCCAAGCGCGACGATCCTGGGGATGGACGTGCCGATTGACTATCGGTCAGTAGGGCGCCGTTCTGAAGCGGTTCGGGCATTGGTCAGCCTGCCTCCTCTCCGGTGCGCAAACTATGGACTTTGATTGATTCTTTGCCGGAAGCTTGCTACAAGAATCACTATGACCGCATCGCGCGCCACCATGCAGACCCCATCCCCCGACGCCCCGGAATCGAGTCGCGAGCGCGATTTTCTTCGCCGATGGCCCCAGGCCCGGACCATCTATGATCTCATCCTCAACAGTCCGCCTGAATGGTCGCTTCGCATCGGTGTGTACGGGGGGTGGGGAGAAGGTAAGACAACCGTCCTGAGCTTCATCCGGAACCTGGCCCGCCAGAATGGATTGCGCGTGGCCTGGTTCAATCCGTCCAACGCACAGGAACGGATTCAAATGTGGTTTGCCTTCTACCTGGCGATCGAAGAGGCATTCGACTACCCGAACGTCGCCAGGCCGCTCCTCAACTGGTCGGGGGAGCAATCGGTTCCCTGGATGGCGTTTACGCGCATCAACAAGAAACTGACGGATGTGGCCGAACCCGGGATGCCGGTGGTGCAACAGGAATTGCGCCGCGACATCGAGCGCCTCATCGAAACGGTCCCGGAGGAGACGAAGCTGCTCGTCATGATCGACGATCTTGACCGAGTCAGTCCTGAACTGGTGACCGACCTGCTGATCGGGTTGATCGAAAGTTTCAATATCCCGCGATGCGCCTATGTCATGGGTCTCGACCCGACCATCGTCGCGCAATCCCTGCCCAGAGTGCACCCGGGGTGGGGCTCCACGGCCGAGTTCTTGGAGAAGGTCATTGACTTCCCGTTCTGGCTCTCGACCCCCATGCGGGAGGACTTGCTCCGCCTGGCCAACGCAGAGCTCCAGCGCGCACCCATTCAAATCGACCGCCAAGCGTTGCAAGAAGTGATCGACCTGATGCCCCATAATCCGAGGAAGCTTAAACAGTTCTTGAGAAGGTTGTGGCGGTTGAAAGGGGCGCTCAAACGTCACGATCAGAATGAAGTCAACTGGCTCTTGCTCCTGCTCATCGACCTCATGCGAACGGTCTCACCCGATGTCGCCGATCGTCTCTTGCGATCCGACTCGTTCAGGAGCCACCTGCTGGCGAGTCAGCTTCAGCGGCGGGCGGGATCGGGTGACTCTGAAGCGGCGGCGCGGGACAAATGGATCCCCGACGTGTACTCGGTGGTGGATCAGGTCAAGGAGGGAAAGACGGTCGATGTCGAGGGACTTATGCGGGTTATCACCGCGATGCGGGAGCGAACGTTCCTGCCATCCGAGGACCATATTCGGTACTGGTCGCTGATTTCCGACGAGCCGCCGATTTTTACCTCGAAGGAGTTCCGCGAACTGATCGAGGAATGGACCGGTGATCAGTCACAACGGAAGCTGGAGCAGTTGGTCGCCACCCACGCCCAACGCAGGGAAGTGCCGAAAACCAGGGTCTTCCGTGACCTCTTCCGCACCGCGCTGGAGTATCGTGAGGCAAGGCTCAACCGCGCCGCTGATAGTGATACGGAATCCGTCGTGCGTCAGGAGTCGAAGTCCGCTGACACGGCGCTGGCGATCATCAGCATCATCGTGTCGAAACTTCGCGCCTTCCGTGATGATCAGTCCATCCTCGACTCGTCTCATTTCAGGCTCCTCTTCGAACATTGCCAGAAGTGGGCACGCATGAGGCAGACCGACGTCTCTGTGGCGGCGCGTGAGACGGAACGTCAGGCCCTGGCCTTCGCCGCGAATGACGGCTTATGGTTCGCCTCCGAGATTTTGGAGCACTTCCAGATTTGGCATCTTCCGAAGGGCATGGAACCGGCAGCCCAGAATCTTGAGCACTTCGTGGTCGGAGTGTTCATTCCGGTCATCCTGGCTGACTTGCGCGCACGATTTTCCAGCAAGGATGGGATCGCGTCACTGTGGGGGCGGGATCGACATCTGGTCGAGAAGTACCTGCTGTTTCGGCGCGATGCCGGCTTTTACACGGCTGAGACGATCGAACACTTGCAGATGGTAGCCGGTTCGGCCAAGGCCGATGAAGACGTGCAAACGAATTTCCTGGAATTCCTGCGGATGCTGGCCTATGGATTGAGCGAGACGCTCACTCCGGTGGGTCATGACGATCTCCTCGCGCTCGCTCGCGATCGGGTCCTCATGCCGATAGCCTGGAAGGCTGCGACGTGGAACCGTCTTCAGCCGGGAATCCTCGACTCCCTGAAAAAGACTCGAGCGGCGCTGGCCGAGCTGCTGGGGAGCGACATGGACTTGCCCCTGCCTTCCTGGTGGGAGGCGGAACAGAAGGTGGAACCGTCCACAGAGCCGGTTTAGGTCTCGCGAACCGTCAGCCTGCCCAGGAACCCTGCATCCTCTCCGAAAACCGTCGTTCGTATCTCGCATCTCGTCGCTCGACCCTGAGGCTCTCGAAGGGTATCTCGTGAAGAATCTGACGAGATACACTTCGCGAGCGACGATTGACGCCGGCAGGTGCGCGTTCCGCGAGCTAATGACCCGTTGCATTCTCAGAGCAACGGGTCACCCGGCACCCGGCCACCTGGCCGCTTGACACTCAGTTCGAGCTGACGATATTCTCGCCACACCCCATGCTTCGAGTCCCGATGGCCGCTGACACGCACAGAGTCGGGAGACGTCGCCCCCTTTCTATCGGGAGTCGTCCTCGGCGCCAGAGTCAAAGCGGCTCGGCCGATACGGCTCCTTTGTTGCTGCCGAGGGCGTTCGTGGCTGAGCTGATGCGTCTGTACGACTATCCGGACCCACGCCATCCCGGTCGCCTCATTCGAGGCTATGACCGGCCGCACGCCGTCAGGACCGCGCGCATGTGCGCGGCTGTCGCGACCCGACTGGGGCATCCTCCCGCGCGAGTCGTGACGTACCAGATTGCGTGCCTGCTCCACGACCTGGGACGGGCCGGGCTGGATCGTGGGCTCTTCGGGAAAATCTGGTCCTGGGCGAGGCGGCGTGGCGTTCCGACGAGGCCCAGGGAGTGGCGCGCCGTCCATCCGAGCACGCGGTACGGTCGTGAGACCGAGGCGTTTCTGTCGCGCCACGCCGATGAGCTACGGCACGCGGGTATTGTGATGGATGCGTGGGCTCGCGAGCAGGTCGAGATGCGCCTCGGCTATGCGCGCCGCCTCCGACGGCGCCTGCGTGCCGTCAGGCCCAGGTTGGCTCGCCTCGGCGTCAGGTGGGCGGCCTGGATGGAACAGGTCATGCTCTACTATTATTATCCCGAGCAACTCAAGCGGGCGCCGGGATGGGTCCGCCAATTGGCCGAGGTGCTGGTCGCCTGCGAGCAGTTTGAAGCCTACAGCAATCGGCGCCGGGGACGAGACTATTACCTGCGTCAACGAGAGACGCTCGCGGATGCCTTCGGCTACCTGGAACAGTTGCGGGTCGAGGAGATTCTTAGCGAACCTGTCCTGGACGCGCTGCGTGGACTGGCCGCCGAAGGCGCATTTGACCGCGTGCTGGCCGAAGCTCGCGGTGTTCCGCTGTCGTCGCAGGAGGTACGTGAGCTACGGACGATGAGGCAAGGAGCCGCCGGATGCCGGTAAAGAGCGTGCCGCTGCGGCTCAGCATGAAGGGGAATACCCAGATCGAGAACGTCACCTCTCTGGTCCAACAGGCCCTGGCCGGCACCGGACTCAAGACCGGAATCGTCACGGTGTTTATCAAGCACACCACGGCCTCGGTGATGATCATCGAAGACGAGCCCGGCCTCCGGGCCGACACCAAGACTGTCTGGGAGCGACTGGTCCCAGCCGATCCGTCCTGGCAGCACAATACCCGCAACCCGGGCGAGGATAACAGCCATAGCCATCTGCGAGGCCAGCTTCAGGGGCAGTCGGTGACCATCCCGTTCAACGGCGGGGCGCTCACGCTGGGAACGTGGCAGCAGCTGGTGGTGGTCGATTTCGACACAAAGGCGCGCAGCCGCGATCTGATCGTGCAGGTTATCGGGGAATAAACTTCAGCTCCGCTCCCACCCCTTACGCCTTACCCCTCACGCCCCACCGCCGCCACGCCTCTGGTGGGGCAGTCCCCTGAAGCCTTCGGCGACAGGGGACGCCTCACGAAGGAGGGTACTCGCCTTGGCGACCCACTCGACCAATCGGTTTTCGGCCCAGTAGCAGTCTTCGTTCGGGCGAAGGCGCTGGACGAAGCCGCAGTGGCCTCCCCGTGCTGGGGCCCAGAGACGGATGCAAGGATTGGCCTTGATGGCCGCGTGGTCGAACAGGCGATAGGGGATGAACGGATCGTCCTGCGCGGTGAGGATGAGGGTCGGCACGCCGATGGCGCCCAGCACATGCCGGGCACCCGCGCGATCGTAATAGTCACTGGCGCTCGCGAACCCGCCGTCGGGCGCGGTGAAGCGATCGTCGAACTGACGAAGAGTTCGGATCTCCTTGAGGCAGGATACGTCGTATTTGCCGGGGAACAACGCCGCTTTTCGCCTGATCCGAGCCTTCAACCGCTTCAAGAAGTGCCGCTGGTAGACCCAATTGGCGGGCCGCTCCAGCTCAGTGACGCAGGCGGCGGGGTCGATGTTGGGGCAGACGGCCAGCGCGCCCCGGAGCGCCGGGAAGCCAGCCCCGGCCTCGCCCGCCATCTTCAGCACCAGGTTTCCACCCATCGAGTACCCGATCGCCCAGATGGCCGGCAGGCCATCGTCGGCCCACAGTGCGTCGATCACCGCGCGGATATCGTGACTCATGCCGCTGTGGTACAGCGTGGGGGTCAGGTGTTCCGTTCCACCGCAGTTGCGCTGGTTCAGGCGAATTACGTTCAGTCCGGCCCGCCAGCACTTGTCGGCGAGGCCCCGCATGTAGTGGGACTCACTGCAGCCCTCCAGCCCGTGCACCAGCACGACCGTGCCCTGCCGCCTGGGAGAGGGCTGCCAGTGGCAAGATCCGATGATCCGGGAGCCAGGAGCCACCACGAACGCTCGCCGCTCAGTGGGGATCCCTCTGAGCAGTCCGGTGCGTGGCCTGAGACGAGGGAAGATGGTCATGAGGTGCGCATGAGCCAGGAGGGGGTGCGGGTGAAACTTCATGGCGGTCGTCTCCATCATGAGCCGGTCGGTCTCACTTCTCAGGCGAGCCGGCCCGCACGGTCAGGCTGTCGAGGCCTGGCTCCTCCGGGTCTGGTCCGGAATCGGGCTGCTCTCAATCCAGGGGGAATCCTGCCTGTTCCTCGAGGTCCAATCCGATCAGGCAGCCGGCTTCCCCATCATACCTACCCATACGGAGCGGCTCAATCCCGGGGATTGGACCCCTTGTCCCATCGGGCAAAGTCCCTATGGATTAGTGGACTTGCGTGAACAAAAGAAAGGATTGAAAGTTTGGAGTTACTAGTAGAAAATGGTGCTTGCCTGGCCGCCCACACGTGGGTGCGGGCGGCGCCGAGTGCCCGGCTTGCCGGGTGGACGCCGGGCCCCTTCCCACTGCAATCGACCAGCCATGGAAGGCGAGCCGGGTCTGCGAGGCGCTCGAGGACAGGGCGCGCAGCGGGAAGGTCTCCCCGCCCGAGCGGGCGAGAGAGCCGAGGGTCCGCCTCGCGGCGAGCGCGCTCCGGCGATCCTCGACAGTCGGGATGACACCGGCCCCAGACCCAGGATGAGGATAAGGACCTGCAGCATAGGGACAGAGCAGGGCTTCACTCTCTTGGATCATGTGTTTGCGTTGTTGATTATGTCCGTGGCCCTGCTGGGGCTAGTCGCGCTGGCATCGACCGTCATCGGCGCGAATGCCTCCAGCAAGACACGGACTGAAGCCCTGACCCTGGTTCAGGATAAACTCGAGGACATGCGCCGGGTCGGCTATGACTACGCCCCGCTCACGAGTACGACGGTGACGGAAGCGTACGGGTCAATGGCGGGCGTCCCCTCGTACAAACGCGTGACGACGGTGCTGCCGAATACGCCCGCCCCCGGGCTGCAGACCATTACCGTCACCGTCTACTGGGCCGCGAACACGCGCTCACTCAGTTCAAGTGTGTTGCTGGGGCGTTAACGAACAGGTCGGGATCGGAGCACCCGTGACGAGCGTGCATCACGAGGATGGGAAGACGCTGGCCGAGTTGATGCTGTCCTTAACGCTCACCGGGGTCGTGATGGCCGCCACGTATGATCTGATGATCATACAAACCCGGTTGTTCTCGGCTCAGGATCAGTCGGTGGATGCGGAGCAGACGGCGCGGACGGCGATGACGATGATCACGCGGGAGCTCCATATGGCCGGCTACAGTCCCGTGATGGGCGTGAGCGTCACCGGTATTACCTATGACCCCGCCCGCCTGCACATTCGGGCCGATCTGAACGGGAATGGCACGACGGCCGATGCCAACGAAGACATCACCTACTTCCATGATGCCCCGAACCTGCAGCTCATCCGATCCGGTAACGGCGCTCAAAGTGTGTTCAAGAACATCCAGGCCTTCAGCGTATCCTACCTGGATGCCGGTGGGGCCGCGACGACGGTGCCGGCCAATATCCGGACCGTCCTAGTCTCGATCACAGGGAAAACAGACCGGCCCGATCCGACCTATACGGCCAATAATGGGTATCGGATCTTCACGCTGCAATCACGTGTCACACCGAGGAATCTCGGACTCTGATCGTCAGGTGGAGTCGAATGCGTACCCTGGGCCCGCGTGTGGGCTTGAGTCTGGTCAATGCAGGTAGTCGGTAGTCCCGGAGTGTTCCCATGTTGCTGGTGGCGTTGCTGGTCTTGGCGATTTTGACAGAGCGGGGCTCCATCGCGCTCACGGCCACGGTCAACGAAATGGCCAACAGTCAGAATCATAAGGCCGTCACGCAGGCCTTCATGACGGCCGAAGCCGGCATCGAGGAAGCGAAGTCCCGGCTCATGGGGTCAGAATTAGGCCCCTACCCGAACTGGATCGGTGATCCGAACGCCACCCCCAATCCACTCTGGTCGGCCTACGTCGTAACTTCCGACGCATGGACGACCGCTCAAGATCCGGACTTTAACTCGGCCCAGACGAATTATTTTCCGAGACCGGGAATCAACACCAATGGCACGCTGGTTGTGAACAGCCTGCAGACGGCTATTCCATACTGGATCAAGATCAAACACAAGACCGAATACGATGCCGAGCAAGCCGGGCATAAGCTCGGGGCGATCCACTACCAGGACGGCGACGGGAACACGGCTGGGAACCACACCCTAGCCAACCCCGGTAGCGTCATCAATTACGGATACCCTCCAGGGAGCACCACGCCGGTTCAATTCACCATCACTGGCTCGACGACCGGCCTCCAGCCGGTGGAGCTCGTGAGGGCTTATGCCAGGAGCGGGAACAGTTGGAAGAGCGTCGAGATCGAGGTTGGGCGCTCGGCGGGGCCGCCGGTCATGGCGCCGGTCTACGTGAAAGGGAATCTCACGTTCCAGAACAACACACCGCCCAGCGGATTTGTCGACGGAGTCGACTGGTGTGGCGGTCCGGTGGACAAGCCGCCCATGTACATCAAGACCGGTGGGGTGATGATCGGGACTACGGCGTGGGTAGGGGGAACCCAGCCGACGCCCCAATCGGGACCGCTCGACATTGATCTCAAGGCCCAGATCAACAAGATGAAAGGTGGAGCGATCGTCCTCAGCCCCGACCAGAGCAATCCCACCGGTGACATCAATGTCAGCAATGTCGACTACGGGAGTGACGCTCAACATGTGACGGTGTACAGCAATCCTCAAAGTCCGTCGAGTCTGCGCCTTGAGAATGTGAATGGGTACGGGTTGCTGCTGGTGGACGGGAATTTGATCTTAGACGACAATCTGCGCTGGAATGGAGCGGTACTCGTAAACGGCAATCTCACGTTCCATACAGACCCGGGCGGGCTCAGAATCAGAGGAACGGTTGCAGCAGGGACGGCCACATCCGATGACACCAATCCGGAGCTGGCCTATGATAGCTGCGCGCTGGCCAAGGCGCTGCAGCAACGGCCGCTCCAGATCCTCCGCTGGAAATATCGCTCCTGAGACACGCGGGAGGCGTCCTGCCACCCGCCGGCCCCTAAGCCAAACCCGTCGCAGCTCCCCAACCGACACGTGAGTCTTTCGTTGTCTCCCACAGGCGCAGGTTGTGGGTGTCCAAGACGGACGGGCTCGAGGCTGGTGGAAAAAATTGGCTCCCCGGGCAGGACTCGAACCTGCGACCAACCGGTTACGAGTGCCCCGGCATTTCTACCGGGCTCGGACTATCTCTTCACCCGCCAGGCACCGTGCTACGGATGCCGGGGGAGGGTGTCGGGCGCTTGTGAGGCCTTATTGGATAGGCTCCTCAGCCTCTAGTCTCTGCACGTTCCTGCCTACGCTTGGCCCTTCGACTGTGCTCAGGGCCGGCCCTTCGGCAGGCTTCGCTCAGGGTTCCCATTCCGAATCGCGAAGGATTCGGGGCAGGCTTCCCTGAATTCACCCGAAGTTTCAACCACAGTTTCCTGTGGAAGCTGCAGTCCAGCATGAACTTCTCGATGGCAATTGGCGCACAAGAGTATGCATTTTTCCAGTTCCTCACGTATCTTGCTCCAGCTACGCGTGTAGCCTTTGCTGGAAATTCCAAAGTCCTTTCGTGAGGACTCGAGATGATGAAACTCTAGAGCTTCTGTACACCGATCGTAGCCGCAACCTTCACAACGTCCGCCCTTAAACAGGATTGCCTTACGGCGCAATTCCTTCCGCCGCTTTTGGACGGCCTTGATGAGATACTCACGACGATCAGCATACCTACGCCGCTCAACCACCGGTTCACCCATTCCTACAGCCGGCCGCTCTACCAACTGAGCTACCGGGGAACACAATCAGTGGCTTTGAGTTGTCTTGGACACACCCCCTTCTTTCTTTCGAGCCAAAAACCGGGCTGCATTCTACCATAAACCTTCGAAAACCGTGGGATCTTTTTCGGAGACGGTAAGAAGCGGGCGAGCGAATCGGTTGAAGCAGGAAGAGACAAGGGGCACATCGGCCGTGAGGTTCTCCACACCGGTCAAGCATGGCAGGAACACAGCCAGGCGGCTACGTCCCGAAATCGGCTTCGTCTTCCTCGTCGGCCGCGTCGGAGGTGCCTTCCGAGAGCGCGGCATAGTGGCGAGCCCAGGTCAAATAGAGGTTGCCGCTATCCCGCATGGCATCGGCGCCCTTCGCCAGCTTGCCGGCCAATTCAGCATCCTTCCCGCCGGCCTCGAGTTGCGCGGCGCGACGCTCCAGGGCTTCAGGGAATTTCCGCATCAACCCGGTGATCTCTCCGATCAGCTCCCTGACTATGTTATCTTCACGTTCCATCCGGTATCCTCCCCGGCTTGCTCCTCCGACTCAATAAAAAAACCCCACAGCGCCGACGCCATGGGGTTTTCTGCCGATGCGCGTGGCGGGCGTCAGCCTTGGTAGGCTTGCCCGAGGGCCGCGGATTCACCTTTGTGCGTCATGAGGCTGCCGTCGGCGCTGACCGCCTGCATCTCGATGGCCTGGTGTTTGGCCGCGTTGCAGACCACGACGCACAGCTCGCAGCCTTTGCAGCGGTTGATGGTGACCTCGGCCACCATCCTGGCCACGTTCAGGTCGAGGCAGTTGGCCTCCGGGCAGTACATGATGCAGAGGCGGCAGCCTTTCTTGGCGACGCACTTTTCTTCGATCACCTGGGCGACGTTATACATACGCGCGATATCCCCGCTTGTTAGGCAGCAGCCATGGCGGCCACCTGCAGCTCGACTTTATTCTTCTCGGCCCATTCTGCGCCCACCTCATAGGCCGCTTTCACCGTCGCGAAATTTTTCTGAAGGAGCATTTCCTTTTTGGCGAATTTCTTCTTGATGGCTTCGTCCAGCGTCGCGGTCCCGCCGGAAGCCACGAATTTCTTCCCGAATCGCTCCTGGAGCGCCAGGTCGAGCCCGTTCAACGAGACGCACTTGGTAATACCGGCCGCCGATCCGATCATCGTCATGTTGGTCGACAACTCCGTCCCCGCGACCTCCAGCGCGATCTGGGTCCCCTTGATGTAGAACACCGCGACATTGAGATCCTTCAGTCGTTGGATATCTTCGTCCGACAGCAAGGGAACGTCAGAGTTGATGATGACGACCCCGCCTTCCTTGATCCCGGAATAGAACGGCATCGTATAGCTCTTGCCCATCGTGATCACCTGGGGATGGTACACTTCGATCACGTCCGGGAAGACGAGCTCACCTCGGTCGTAAATGCGTTCGACGCCGATCCGGCAATAGCTTTCGGCCGGGGCCATCCGTTTCTCGGCGCCGAAGAACGGGTTGGAAATGGCGAACCGCCCGTCTTTTGACGCGGCCATGGCCATGACGTGGGCGCCGGTCACCGCACCCTGACCGCCCAGGCCCGACATGCGAATGTTGATCCGCTTCTTGATCATGCTCCGCCCTCCCGACTATGGACACCCCGACCTGATGATCACGCCTCCTGAGAGGTCAACTGCTTGGACGCCGCCTTCTTTTCCTTTTCTTTGGCGGCGATCTCGGCTAAGAGCTGCTTCGCCGGCTCGCTGATATACTCCTTGTACGCGAATCGCTCGTTCGGCTTTTCTGAATCGCGCATCTCCTGCAAGCCTTCCATGCTGTTCTTGCCGATCTCCAGGATGCAGGGTGTATAGAGCTGCAAGTAGGTCGGTCCGATCTCGCGGGCGACGTAGACGGCGTTCTTGATCACTTTCTCCACCAGCGACGGCTTGCTCACCGTGCAGTTGACGACATAATGGCAGCCCGATTCGCGGGCGATCTCCGGCAGGCGGACCTTCTCGAAGGTCTTCCCGACCGGCGCCATTTTGGCGACGAACCCCTTCTGCATCAACCCGCTCTCCTGGCCGCCGGTG
>JAHRHE010000210.1 GCA_020027965.1 Nitrospirota bacterium
GCCGCCTGCTCTTGGCCAGCCCTTTCATCCGTTGGATGTTTTTGCGATGCTTCTTTCGAACTTTTCGGTCCTTCTCTCGTCCTCGTGCCATGATGAGTAAGTCCCCCTCTCCCTTGTAGCTTGTATGCAAGGCGGAGGCGTGCCCGTTCGCGCCGCCTCCTAGCGGCGCGATCTATACCATAACCCTCTTGACCGGTACAAGCATTTGGCCGGCAAATCCGCACCTTGCGCTTCGGCTCTCCTTGTCGGGCAACGGGCAGCATGTTAAGATTCTCTCCCGTTCACTCCAACTAGGAACAGCCAACCATGGCGTCTCGACAGTTAGAGAAAACCTACGACCCCAAGCAGGTCGAAGAACGCTGGTACCAGTTCTGGATCGAGAAGGGCTATTTCCATGCCTCCGCCGACGATCCGGGCACGCCCTATTCGATCGTGATCCCGCCCCCCAACGTTACCGGCTCTCTCCACATCGGTCACGCCTTGAACAACTCCCTCCAGGATATTCTGATTCGGTGGCGCCGTATGCAGGGTCGCAATGCCCTGTGGATGCCCGGAATGGACCATGCCGGCATCGCCACGCAGAACGTTGTGGAACGTCAACTCATGGCGGAGGAAGGGCTATCACGCGACGATCTCGGACGCGACAACTTCATTCAACGGGTCTGGAACTGGAAGAACACGTCCGGAGGGGTCATTCTCCAACAACTGAAGCGGCTGGGAGCTTCCTGTGACTGGGACCGTCTCCGTTTTACGATGGATGAGGGTCTCTCCAAGGCTGTTCGCGAAGTCTTCGTCCGGCTTCATGAAGATGGGCTCATCTACCGGGGCGAACGGCTGATTAACTGGTGCCCCCGATGCCTCACCGCTCTCTCCGACATTGAAGTTGAGCACGAGGAAACAAAAGGCAAGCTCTATCATATCGAGTACCCGCTGAGCGATGCCCCGAACACTCGACTCGTCGTCGCGACCACCAGGCCGGAGACCATGCTGGGCGACACCGCCGTCGCCGTCCATCCGGAAGATCCGCGCTACAATCATCTAATCGGCAAGAAGGTGAGGCTACCGTTAACGTCTCGTGACATTCCGATTGTCGGTGATCCAATCCTGGTGGATCGGGAATTCGGCACGGGAGCCGTCAAGATCACACCTGGGCACGACTTCAACGACTTCGAAGCCGGAGAACGGCATCATCTGCCTCGTCTCTCGATCCTTGACCGCCATGCCCGGATGGATCCCGCAGGCCTCCGAGTTGCCGCGGTGGAAGAACCAGTCATTAGCGAAATTGCGTCGCTTGCTGTTGGGAAAGCGAGGCCAAAGATTGAACATCTGCTCAAGGCTCGGGGCTTCCTGACCAAAGTCGAAGACCACAAGATGGCGCTGGGCAAGTGCTACCGGTGCAAAACCATCGTCGAACCGTATCTTTCGCCACAGTGGTTCGTCAAAATCAAGCCATTGGCTGAACCGGCCATCAAGGCAGTGGAAGACGGTCGAATTCGATTAATTCCTGAAGCGTGGGTGAACAACTACCTCGGTTGGATGCGGGACATCAAGGACTGGTGCATCTCTCGTCAAATCTGGTGGGGTCATCAAATTCCAGCCTGGTACTGCCGAAGCTGTAACGAGGATGCGATCCTCGAAACAGCCTCAAAAAAGTCGTTCACAATTGCTGCCAATGCCAAACCAATCGTTGCCAGAGCGGCACCCGCTCACTGCCCAGATTGCAGCGGCGGCGAATTTATCCGCGACCCAGATGTCTTGGACACCTGGTTCTCCTCAGCCCTGTGGCCCTTCTCGACGCTGGGCTGGCCCGAGCAGACGCCGGAACTTAAGACCTTCTACCCAACCAGCACGCTTGTCACCGGCTTGGACATCTTGTTCTTCTGGGTCGCCCGCATGATCATGATGGGGCTCAAGTTCACCGGCAAAGTGCCGTTCAGCGATGTCTATATCCATGCGCTAGTCCGCGACGTGGAAGGCCAGAAGATGAGCAAGTCAAAGGGCAACGTAATTGACCCGTTGAGCGTGATGGACCAGTACGGGACTGACGCGTTACGGTTCACGCTGGCCTCGATGGCCTCTCCCGGGCGCGACATCAAGCTGGCCGAGGAACGGATCGAAGGCTACCGGAACTTCGCCAACAAAATCTGGAACGCCGCCCGCTTTATCCTGATGAATCTGGAAGGGCCCCCAGCCAAATCCTCTGTCACTAATCGTTCTGACGACGACAAATGGATTATTAGCCGACTCCAGCGAACTATCCACACGGTTGCCACTCTTCTTGAAGAGTACCGTTTTGACGAAGCTGCTAACGCACTTTACCACTTTATCTGGCATGAATACTGCGACCAGTACATCGAACGTGCCAAACTGGCTATGACTGATAAGCAGTCACCGCAGGCAGAACTCACGCGTACCAATCTTGTTGAGAGCTTCGAGACCATGTTGCGTCTCCTTCATCCATTTATGCCATATATCACCGAAGAAATCTGGCAGAAACTACCCCATATCGGCGAGAGCATTACTGTGGCGCCATATCCGACCCCAAACGATGACCTCATAGATGAGGTCATCGAGCAGGAGCATGAAAAAGAACAGCGTGTCGTCGCCTCAGTGACTAGCGCCACAACTGCACAGGGCATTTCACCATCCCAGAATTTTTGGATCGCCATTGTACCTTCAGATGATGAAGTTAAAAACTTTCTCGAACCTCGTGAGTTGAAAATCATGTCTTTGACCCGTGCGAGTGAGCTTTGGAAGGGGAAGTCAGACAATATCCCAAATGGTGCCAGCCCAAACATAGTCGTCATAGGTGGCGGCCACGCTGAGATCTTTGTCTGGGCCCAGAAAGGCACTATTGATATCGCCAAGGAAATAAGCCGGAAGGAGAAACGTCACAGAGATCTCTCCATTCAAATTGAGCAGAGGCAGAAGAAACTTTCAAACCCTGACTTTGTCGCCAATGCGCCACCACATGTTATAGAGAAAACTCGGAAGGAGCACGAAGAGTATTGTCTGGAGGGCGAGAAGTTATCTCAGGAACTGCGGCGCCTGCGAGAGATGGAGAGGAAAACAGGGTGACTTCCCGTCCTGCAGTACCTGCCGCGTTAACACGAGACCTCGTCGCCCGAGCCTTAGCTGAAGATCTCGGCAACGGCGATGTGACGACCCAGGCGCTCTTGTCTTCGGCGGTCCCCGCTAGAAGCACGATCGTCGCCGAGCAGCCTGATGGGCTCGTCGTCGCTGGCCTTACAGTAGCACTGGAAGTCTTTGCGCAGGTCGATCCGACGTTGGAATGCATGGCTTCGCTGGCGGATGGAGACAGTGCGACGAGGGGCACAGTAATTCTCATCATCACAGGTGATGGCCGTTCCATGCTGAAAGCGGAACGTGTGGCCTTGAATTTCCTTCAGCGCCTCTCAGGAATTGCAACGCTGACGGCAAAGTTCTGTGAGGCAGTGAAGGGCCATCGCGTCAAGATCGTGGACACGAGGAAAACGACGCCAGACCTGCGACCCCTAGAGAAATGGGCAGTCCGGTTGGGCGGCGGTATCAATCACCGACAATCGCTCAGTGATGGCATCCTGATCAAAGACAACCACCTTGCGTTAGCCGACGGCGATGTCGCTCGAGCCTGTCGGCTGGCTCGCGAACGGGCTCCGCACGGGTTGAGATCTGATCAAGGGACGGACTCTGATCGAAGTCTCTGGCGGAGTCACGCTGGCTAATGTTCGAGAGATCGCGGCCGCTGGCCCTGACCTGATTTCTATTGGCGCCTTGACTCACTCTGCCCCGGCTGCCAACCTCAGCATGGACATCGTGCCGGCTCGGGGCCGACGATCCAAAAAGAGGTGATGACGTGTCGTCACCTACCGACTCCCAAGCCCTCACCTCTGAGACCATCCGCGCCGTTCTGCGTACCAAGACCTTCGGTCGAACGCTCCACATCCTGCATGAGACCCCCTCGACGAATACCGCCGCCATGGCCCTGGCCCAGAAGGGAGCAGAGGACGGCACAGTGGTCGTCGCGGAACAGCAGACAGCAGGACGAGGGCGGCTCGGCCGGAGTTGGTATTCTCCT
>JAHRHE010000211.1 GCA_020027965.1 Nitrospirota bacterium
CGATCAAGAAGAGCGGTCGCACCACCGGTCTTACGCAGGGGCAGATTCTCCAGGTCGACGTGACCGTGGACGTTCAATACGGCGCGGGCCGGGTCGCCCGGTTCACCGATCAGCTGCTGGCCGGAGCGATGAGTCAGGGAGGAGACAGCGGCTCGGCGGTTCTCGACTCCGGCAACCGCCTGGTCGGACTGCTATTTGCGGGGAGCCCGACCAGCACCGTCATCAACCGTATTGAACGCGTCTTCTCGGCGCTGCGGGTTACGTTATAGTTTTTGGTAATGAGGCCGATTTTCTTTCTAGCGGCGATGCGTGTGACGATTCAGGACGTGAAGAAACAGCATGAAAGCCGGCTGATGAGCATGCCCGGCGTCGTGTCCGTGGGCGTCGGACAAAAGCCTGACGGCACGCCAGTGATTGTTGTAGGCCTCGATCGCCCCCGCCCTACCACGATGGCGCAGCTGCCGCAAAGCCTTGACGGCTACCCCGTTCGAGTCGAGTTTCTTGGGGAGATCAAAGCGCAGTAACAACCCGATCCAGATCTCCTGGCATAGTATTCACCCACATCAGACCTGGTATCGAAACTCGCATGCTTAGCCTCTAGGGGCGGCGGCAAGGTGCACCGCCATGGCCAGCTCAAGAGTATGTCGCCGAACTCGTGCAACCTGGCCTCAAGCAGCCTTCTGGGCGGAGACGACGGGATTCGAACCCACAATTTCCGTAATACGAGTGCGGCGAAAGGGGACAGAATCCTATCGGAGATGTGGCGGCTTTCTCACCGACCCTTCGTGATTATGGCCTCGATGGTGGGCCCGAAAGATCACTAAACTTCTGGTTGGCGTGCGGAGATTGGCAACGCCATTTCACCGCAAGTCTTGCGGAGATTATCATTGACCTTGCGGAGATTAGGCCTTATAATATCCGCATAGTACGCGGAGAATAATCAATGTATATCCATGAGCGGCCAGAGTGGCCGCACCTTTACTGGGACAGTGAAGCCATTATGGGCCCTCTAGGCGAGGTGCGCCATCGGCAGGGGCGCCTACTAGGGCAAATGCAGTCGCTGGGCTTCAGGTTGCGCGACGAGGCGGTCTTGCTGACGCTGACAGAGGATGTAGTACAGTCGAGCGAGATCGAAGGGGAAAGGCTGGACCGGGAAGAGGTCCGGTCCTCGATTGCGCGCCGCTTGGGGATGGATGTCGGCGGCCTCAAGGCGCCAGATCGCAACGTGGAGGGTGTCGTCGAAATGATGCTCGACGCCACACGCCATTATGACCAACCGTTGACGCAGGAGCGGTTGCTTGGCTGGCACGCGAGCCTCTTCCCGACAACGCGGAGCGGGATGCAAAAGATAAGAGTCGGAATGTGGCGTGACGACAAAGAGGGTCCTATGCAAGTGGTGTCTGGAGCCGTTGGACGCGAGCGCGTCCATTTCGACGCCCCGGTTGCCGCACGGCTTGAGAGGGAGATGGAGAGCTTCCTAGACTGGTTCAACTCCGGGCCGGAGATTGACTCGGTGTTGAAAGCCGGCGTGGCCCATTTATGGTTCGTGACGATTCATCCCTTCGACGACGGAAACGGACGCATCGCGCGCACGATTGTCGATCTGTGCTTGGCACGATCGGAAAGGAGTTCGCAGCGCTTTTACAGCATGTCGGCACAAATCCGACAGGAGCGCAACACGTATTATGACATGCTGGAAGAAACGCAAAAAGACGGGATGGACATAACGCTGTGGCTAACGTGGTTCCTAGGTTGCTTGGGCCGTGCAATTGACGGCGCCGAGACGCTGCTTACGGGCGTTCTGGCAAAGGCTCGATTCTGGGAGAGCCTTGGCACGGAACCTGTGAACGAGAGGCAGCGGCTGGTGCTCAACCGGCTGCTCGATGGATTCGAGGGCAAGCTAACGACATCAAAATGGGCGAAGCTGACAAAGTCTTCGCCAGACACAGCGCTTCGGGACATTATAGATCTCGTTGAACGGGGTATCGTTGTGCGCAGTAAGGAGGGAGGTCGGAGCACGAGCTATACTCTCGCATCGCGCGTGTGATAAATCTCCTGAAAAAGAGGGAGCGTCGGCAAATGCCGCATCCCTTGGTCTAGCGAGGTTTTTCAGAGAAGGGCTGCAAGCAGTTTAACCCTTACGACCTACTTGCACTCGGTAAAGGAAGGCAGCCGTCTGGATCGTGAGCAAAACTTTGGCGAGGCTGGAAGTCGCCTACCTTAGCGAGTTGCCTTACGCAAGACTAACGAACTCCAGCGAACGCGGAAGGAATCCTCGAAATTTTCAACCTGTTGCGGGGTTCGTGGTGGAGACGATGGGATTCGAACCCACGACCTCCGCAATGCGAGTGCGGCGCTCTCCCAACTGAGCTACGTCCCCACGAACACGAAGTATTATACTCGATCTGACCCGCTGAGGTCATCGAACGCAACTAGGTCCGGACCTAGTTACACTACGTTCGATGATCTAAGTGGGCTAGATCAACTGGCTCAGGTGGAGCCGCCAGCAAAGGACCTCGGATACACCTAGCGCCGCACTGCAAGGATCGCGGCCTCGTCCTCGCTGAGCTGGAGTTCAATCGAGACCACATCCGGACTGCTAAGCCAGAACTCGCGCTGGGGATCGCCTTTGACGGGTCCTCCGGGTGTCATGTCATCGAGGACGATCACCCCGCCCGGCTGCACCGACTCGATCACCGTCTGCGGCTCCTTCATCTTGGCCTGGCCGCCGTCGGGGAACATCATCGCGAATGGCCCATACTCCAGGATGTCGTGCCAGTCACCACGGATCACGTGGACGTTCTGATGTGGGGCGAGCACACGCCTGGCTGCCTCAGCACGCTGCGCATCGAGCTCCACCGTATAGAACTGCACGGCTGGGTCTAACTCGCTCGCGATCCAGGACGCCCCAACTCCGTACCCCGTGCCGATCTCGGCCACGACGCCTTGACGGACCGACGCGGCAAGCACCTGAAGCAGATGGCCCACGGCGTCGCTGCAGGGGTGCTGAAACCGCGCGGCCTGGGCAAGTGCTTTGGCCTCGCGCACAAGCCCGGGGATCATTCGTAACGGAGCGCTTCGACCGGGTTGAGCTGCGCGGCCCGCCAGGCCGGATAGACGCCGAAGACCACACCGACCGCAACCGAGAAGCTGAACGCCAGCAGAACGACGGGGAAGATCGTCGCCGCCGTGGGGACGCTCTGGAATAGCTGAGCCGAGATCATCCACGACCCCACGAGCCCGAGGAGCATGCCCAAAAACCCGCCGACCAGACTGATCGCCACGGCCTCGATGAGGAACTGCGTGAGGATAGTCCCGCGCCGGGCGCCGATCGCCTTCCGGATCCCGATCTCCCGGGTGCGTTCGGTCACCGACACCAGCATGATGTTCATGATGCCGATCCCCCCGACCACGAGGGAGATGCCGGCGATAGAGCTCAACGCGACGGTAAGGATGCGCAGGATGGCGTCAAGCGAGCTCAGCAACTGGCTCTGCGTCAGCACGGTGAAGTCCTCTTCGCCGCGGTGCTCCCGGAGCAGGATGCGTTCTGTCTCGCGCTTCGCCCGAGGCACCGAGCCTGGGTCCGCGGCTTTCACGAAGAAGAATGTCGCGTAGTTGAGGTTGAAGATTTGCTGGGCCCACTTCAAATGACCGTCCGCTCAGTGTAAACCGCCGTCCTACCGCGCTGCTCGGATTGCGGTAGAGCCGTTTGGCCAGAGACATCCCCAGCACCGCCACGCGCTTGCGGCGGGAGAGATCGGCCTCGTTGAGAAACCGTCCGGAGAACATCGAGAGCTCGCGCACCCGAATGAGCTCGGGCGTGGTCCCTACGATCGTCGTCGTGTACTTGCGGGCCGCCGCGGTGATCTGAATCTGCGTCTGCAGGACCGGAGCGACACCGGTGATCGTCCTGCCCTGCGCCGCCAGCGCCTGCGAATCCTCGTAGGTCAGGGTCAGGCGGCCTTCCTCAGCCGATCCGAGCTGCGATCCTTCCTTCGCCTTGCCGGGCAGTACCCACAGCAGGTCGGGGCCGAGGCTGGCGAATTCACCGACCACGCTGGTGCGTGCGGTCTGACCCACCGAGACGAGCGCGATCACCGCAGCCACGCCGATGATCACACCCAGGGCTGTGAGCATCG
>JAHRHE010000212.1 GCA_020027965.1 Nitrospirota bacterium
GGCGATCGACCGTCTGCCCCGCTTTACCGATGTGGAAAAGGTCTGTGTCGAGATCAACCGTCTGGAGAATGCGGCCGATGAAGTTTACCGTCAAGCGATCTCATCGCTCTTCGAGGGCGATCGCCCCGCCGACGATCTGATCAAGTGGAAGGAGATCTACGAGTTGCTTGAGGCGACGACGGACCGGTGCGAGGATGTTGCCGATGTGGTGGAGGGGATTGCACTGAAGCGTCGGGTGCTCGGGTTCTGACGGGTGAGGAAGGATGTCTCACCAGGTCCGCGTGCTGTTCGTTTGCACGGGGAATTCGGCGCGCAGCCAGATGGCCGAGGCGTTTGCCCGGTACTATGGGAAAGGACGGATCGAGGCCTCAAGTTGCGGCATCGACCCGAAGGGGCTCCATCCCCTCACGGTCAAGGTGATGGCCGAGAAGGGGATGGATGTCTCCCGTCAAGAGTCGAAGGCGTTGACTAATGAGATGCTCCGCGAGGCCGATGTCGTGGTCACGGTTTGCGGCCACGCCGATGAGCATTGCCCCGCGCTGCCGCCACATGTGCACAAGCTTCACTGGCCCATCGACGACCCGGCCGTCCTGAGCGGCCGGGCAGCCGAACAGATCCTTGTCGCCTTCCGGACGGCCCGCGATGAACTCGAATCGCGGGTCCGCGACCTCTTTTCCACGCTAGGATGCTAGTGATCGGTGATTAGTGGTTGGTGTTCGCAACACCCACCACCCGAGACCTAACACCGCACTGATCGGTGACTGCTAACATCTCATTCCCGCTGTCCTCGGTCATCGTCCGGAGCGAGCCACCGCGAAAGCCACCCGCGGTTCCGTGCGACCCACCGGTAGATCCGGTCGGCAATCCACATGCCACCGGGAGCACGAAACGGAAGGATCATAGCCGTAGCACCCGGAAGTCTCGCCAGGGTCTCGCGGACAGCGGCGGCGCCCGTAAAGACCTCCCCGCGCTCGTCGATCAGGTGAAGCTCTTCACGACAACGCTGCCGCGATATCCGCGGGAAGCGCGCTTCCAGGTTTGGTCCCTGTAAACGGATCAGCTCAAGCCGATTCGCATGATCCCGCCGGTGGACCCACCGGGCGAAGCGCCGTCAAAGCCCTCAGTCGCCGTCGTAGATGATCACGGCTTTACGGTCGGCCAACGCGGGCTCCCCTCTCACCGGTACGGCGCGCATGACGCCATCCCCAGAACGCGAGGGCCAGAAAGACAAACAAGAGGAGGAACAAGACGTAGTCCAGGTACGGGATGAGAATCGCGAGGCCGACCAGACCGAGCACCCAGGGAAGCAGCGGGGTGAAACAGCAGACCGCGGTGACGATCGTCCCCCAGAGTCCTGTCTTGAAGAGCTTTCCTTCTTCCACGGTCTATCGACTCCGGATTTTTTCTAAGCCATACGCTCCGAACTCGTAGGTAACGCGCTGCTTGACGCCGTGGCACTCGATGATGTCACCCGGCCGTGCATCGTCAGGCAGAATAATTGTTTCCTCGCCGACGGTGCAACTCGCCTTCTTCACCTCCGTCACGGACCAAACACCACGCTCTTCGCTCACCCGGAGCGAGAGCCCCGCTCAGTTGGGGCAATGGCAATCGATGATGTCTCCGCTGCGGATCCCGACCGGGAGCTCGATCTGGTGCCCTCAGCCGTGGCAGGATGCCTTTGGCATCGCCCCCTCTCCTCCGGCCCCTCCCGCGGCGCTCGCTACTTGATGCCCAGGAGGCGCTCGATTTTGCCCCGGTCAAAGCCGACGATCACCTCGCCGTCGATGACCGTGACCGGAGTCGCCCGCAGTCCGAGCTTCAGCAGTTCCTCCAGTGCCTGCGGATCTTCCCGGATGTTCTTCGCGGTAAACTGGATGCCCTTTTGAGAAAGAAACTCTTTCTCCTGGTCGCAGGCGCCTCACCCGGACTGGGTATAGACGATCACCTGCTTCGCCATGATCTCCTCCTCGTTTGTCGCGCGCTTGGCTCCGCCAGGAGCGAGCCGAAGATTTCCCGGCCCGCCTCAAAGGCTTCGAGAAGAGAAAGGACAACGCCATCGGCTTGCCCGTTCACGCTCCGCCAGGTCTCAAGGTGGTCAGAAGTACAGAAAAAGCTGATGTTCGGGCAACGCGATTCGGCGATGGGGCAACAGTCATCTTCTGAGGCGGGAAACCAGACACGCGTCTCGGTCGGGAAATATCGAGTCACGCGCTCCGGCCGTGCCTGAATCTCGACGGACGCGCCGCAATAGCCGCACTGAGACGAGATGCGGACCTCCTTCTGCAGCATCGGAGGTACCCCGAGGGCATCCACGGCGCAGAGGGCAAAGACCTCTCGATCACTGAGATGGACCCGGTGCGGTGTCGGAATCGAGGAGAAGGGGTAGGCGGCCAGCACAATTTCCCCCGTTCCATCGAGGACGAGCAGGTCCGCGGCTGCCAACCGTCGCAGGATCTCGCGAATCTGAGCCGGGGCGATCCGAGATCGCTCCGCGAGGGTGCTGAGGTTTACCGTTGCCCCTGTGGCAAACCGCTCGAGGACCCGGCGGCGGACGCACTCCTCCTCTGCGGTCAGTCGAGCGCCACGCAGGCGGTCCGCAACGGTCTTCACGCCATCAGGAAGCCCCACTTCGATTCTCCTCGTTCATGCAGAGAGCGGCCAACTGGGCTGTCAAGCGGAAAGTGTATGGGGGTCTGGTTCACGGTAGCATCTTTGGTCCTCTTCGACAATCCTCCAGGGTGCAAAACGCCTTGACACGGATGGGGACGGGGAATATAAGCCCTGAGCAGGGCAGGGGAACCCTGAGTCGGAGCCGTGTCTGATGGATCCCCTGTAGGGAAAGCGGGTCCATGACAAAGGAATCGAAGCGGCAAAGGAAGCAGGAGGCGAAGGCGCGGCGGGCCGAAGAGCGACGGCGTGGGGAGCGGCGTCGGCAGAGCACGCGGCTCGCTTTCGCTGCTGTCCTGCTCCTTGGTCTTGGATACGGTGGCTATTGGGCCTACGGAAGGATCACGGCGCGGGTCACCTGGCAGGAGTTTCCCAGTCTGGGGAACGCCCATATTTCGAGCCCATCGGTACCCCACATTCCGTACAACAGCGATCCGCCGACCTCCGGGCCTCACACCTCCTACCTCGCGAAGTGGGGCATTCATGACCGACCCGTTCCTAAAGAGGAACAGGTCCACAATCTCGAGGATGGCGGGGTCATCATCCAGTACAACTGCCCCGATGGCTGTCCTGAACTGGTGGAGAAACTCAAAGCGGTTGCGCAGCGGTACGACCGTTTGATCCTTGCGCCCTACCCCGGCATGGATAAGCGGATTGTCCTCACCGCCTGGCGGCGCCTGGATAAGTTCGACGAATTCGACGAGCAGCGCATCGTCCGCTTTATCGACGCCCACATCGGCATCGACCACCACCCCCGCTAAGCCAAGGCCGCTTTCGGGAAGTCATCCTACTCTCCTGCGTCTTCTGCCGTCTTGAGCCCATCCTGTCGGGTGCTCAGACTGGGGTCCCCACCGGTTCCTTACTTCATTAGTGCACGAAGCCGGTCCAGAGAGCCAGGGCGAAGGAGAGGACCGTCAGCCCGATTGCCCCCATCGCCGCGAGGTG
>JAHRHE010000213.1 GCA_020027965.1 Nitrospirota bacterium
AACGCAAAGTTGCGGTTTGCCATGCTCCACACTGACACCCGGTGGGCGGCCGTGGGCCCCTCCGACAGCTCGAAGGTCTCCATGAGGGAAGGCTCAACCTGAGGAAAGTACTCGCGAAGAACATCGCGGCGGAAGAGCCGCCCAAGCAGTCCCGCCTCACGCGGCCCCGATTTGCTCCTCACGAAGGCGCGAATGCACTCATCGGTTTTCGCGGGATCCAGGTATTCTGGTGACGGGATGTAGGAACCCGACAGAGAACCAGCTGGCGCACCGCCCATCTGACTGTCCACTCCATCATCCTTGATCACAGAGATACCCTGCATCGTCTTGGCGCTGTGGTGAACAGAGATGAGCCCACCGGTTAGGGCGATGAGGTCCTTTACCAGTTGGGGCGATAACACCCCTTTCGGAATCGGCTTGATTGTGTGACGAAGCCCCAGGATCCTGCTGACCTCGACAGCTACCCTGACGTGCGGTGTGTCGGTTGTGTCCACGGAGTCCGCAAACGTCCAGGCGGAGAAGTCGGCGCCTTCCGGCAAGGCGCCTGCCACCATCCTGCTGTCCAGCCCGCCGCTCAGGGCAATCATGCCCTTCCTTAACCTTTCTGCGCGTCGCTCGGTGGCGCCACGGAACGCCTCGAAGACGCGCCAGGCGGTGA
Organism: Nitrospirota bacterium; assembly: GCA_020027965.1. GTDB lineage: Bacteria > Nitrospirota > Nitrospiria > Nitrospirales > Nitrospiraceae > JAHRHE01. The sequence continues at coordinate 659 of JAHRHE010000213.1, forward strand.
GTTTGGGGTCGGAGTGCTCCTCGACCTGGGGCCGGGGGTACCAATATTGGGTGTGGTGAGTCCGTTCCGTGGAAAGGGTCACATGGGACGCAGGAAGCAGCCTGCGCACGTCCCGCAGGTGTGTACGGGACCCAATGGCGTGGTCCCAGGTGAAGATCTGAAGCCATCCGAGTACATCACTCTCCAGCCTGCCTCCTGCCAGGAAGGAGAGAAAGGCTAGGTTCGATGAGAGGAGCGTGCGCCCATCGGCGTCCAGCAGAAAGAAGGGACACGCACCAAAACGATCATTCACAATATGGACTTTGCCCGACTGGCCCTCCACAAACAGGGAGACGAACTCCCCTTCACACGTCTCCAGGATCTTCCCGCGCGTCTGCACACAATGGGACAGCAGACGCTCGTAGGCATCCGCGTCCTGCGCATCGGGTGGAAACAGGTAGCCCGAAATCATTAGAATATTGCCATCCAGATCTGCGACTGTGGGCGTTTGATGACGGTAGCCTTTCTTGTACTTAGAGATCAGATGCCCGAATCTGATCTGCCTCACGTCGGTAAGAAAGTCTTCTCCCACCTCCGATGGTAGGATTCGGTATTCTGAAACCCTTTCTCGCAGGCTGTCAGCCGCCAGCCGCGGACTCTTACTGCTGAAGTATCCTGCTACGACGCTCATGGGCTTGCGAAACTATCCTTCTGCCACACTCACCTGGAGCGGAGCCGGCGCTCGTGCGCCGGTTGTCGGTCGGTCGAAGCACTCAAATGCGTAACACATGGTTGATAACGCACCAAGCACTTGCGCATCTTCCCCTAGACTGTCCCCCCGGATCCGACCATCGCGGCAATCCTGCACGAATTGGGTGCATTTTTCCACATCGAGTATCTCGCTCAGGGACGGTCGTGAACGCACCATCTCGGTGACATTACTCAGCAGTTCGGGGCTATCTATCACGAGGTCGAAGAGAAAACTGTTCATGCGGCGTAGGGAAGGAACTCTCGCGCGCAGCGAGCGTCCCACGAACCCTCGAAGGCGAGAATACGACTCGCGCCAGCGGAGAGAGCCCTCCCAGTGAATATCGATGAGGTCACCCGATAGGCGCTCGCCGGTGTTTGCGTAGATGACTTCCCGAAGTTGCGGCAGACTCTGGACTATCATGAATTTGTAAAACGCCCTCTCGTACAGCCACGCGGCCGGCAGCCGGAGCATCAGGTCCGTGTAATCATATCCGAGATGGGGCTGGGCTTCAGTGACGTCCGGGTGGTTTTGGGTGGGGCAGATGAACGTGAAGCTGCTTTGCGCATAGGCAGCCGACCAGGCTGTCAATCGGTGAATCGCGGTAGGACCTTCCACGGCCTCATACGTTTCGATCAGCGAGGGCGCAAGCTCTGGGTAATGTTCACGAAGGACATCGCGGCGGAAGAGTCGCGAGCGCAGCGCTCCCTTCTCTAGCTGACTCTTGGAGTGGGCGCGGACGCATTGGTCGGTTTTCGTGGGATCGAGGTACTCAACCGACGGGACAGATCTACCCCTGAGGCCAGCGGGCGCGGCGCCCATTTGAGAGTCCATGCCGTGTTCCTTGATGGCGGCGAGGCACTGCATCGTCTTGACCGTATGCTGGACGGGGATCAGCCCGCCGGTCAGGGCAATGATGTCTCTTGTCAGTTGAGGCGACAACGCCCCCCTCGGAACGGGCTTGATCAAGTGAGGGATGCCAAGGATCCTGGTGATTTCGGCAGCCGTCCTCACCTCCCGGGTGTCGGTTGTGTCCAGGGAATCCACAAATGTGAAGGCCGAGAACCCGCTGTCCACCGGCAGGGCGCCTGCCAGCAGTCTGCTGTCCAGCCCGCCGCTGAGGGCGATGATGCCCTTTCCCAGTCTCTCCGCACGCCGCTTCGTTGCTTCACGGAAGGCGTCGAAGACCCGCTTCGAGGTGTTCTCGGGATCAGGATCCTCATCGACCTCGTGCCTCGGGCGCCAATACTGATGCTCCCGATCCCCCTCTGGGGAAAGGGTCACATGGGACGCGGGCAGGAGCCTGCGGACATCACGGAGGTGCGTTCGGGACCCCAGCGTGCGCTTTAAGGCGAAGATTTGAAGCCAACCGAGAACGTCACTCTCGAGCCTGCTTTCAGCGAGGAAACTCAGAAAGGGCAGGCTCGATGAGAAGAGCGTGCGATCCCCGGCCTGCAGAAAATAGAACGGGCACGCGCCGAAACGATCATTGACGATATGGAGGGTTCCTGCGCGGCCCTCTGCGAACAGGGCGACGAACTCCCCTTCACAGGTCTCTAGGGCTTTTCCGCCGGTTTCGACACAACGCGAGAGGAGACGGCGGTAGGCATCTGCATCGTGGGCACCCGGCGGAAACAGGTAGCCCGAGATCATCAGCACATTGCCGTTTTGGTCCGCGGTGGTCGGGGTACGGTGCCGGTAGCCTATCCTGTACTTAGAGATCAGATGCCCGAATCTGATCTGAAGTGCATCAGTGAGAAAGTCCGTTCCCGCGTCGGAGGGCAAAATCCGGTAGTCCGAAACCCATTCTCGCAGGCCCTCGGTCGGAAGCTGCTGCCCCTTACTGCTGAAATATCCGCCCGTGATGCTCAAGGGTTTTTATCTAAACCGTGCCAACTCGACATGGTCGTGCTGCCCCGGAAACGGTCCAAGGTCGACTGCCTCGAGCTCAACCCAGGCATGCCCGCGGTGGTCGGCCGCCCCGTCGGGAAGTCCGATCACCAACTCCGCCGGATCTCCTTGTTCGCGGAGCAGACGGTACAAGACCAGCGCGTTTATTAGGCAAGTAGGCCGCCATGGTCCTAGGTGCAGAGCGATTGCGACCGCCTTGCTCAACCGCTTGGGAGCAATCCGTCCGGCTAACGTATTGCGGGGCTGTCCGAATCTCGCCACGAACCGAGGCAGCGGCTCGCGTGAACTACGCAGCCTCACGGCAAGGAAACACC
>JAHRHE010000214.1 GCA_020027965.1 Nitrospirota bacterium
TGCCCCGGCTGGAGGAGCGGTGATGACCGATTCCTCAAACAGGAGGAAAAACTCCCTCCGTCCTTTCTCGAGAGAGCCCACGTTGGGATCGGAGAGGCCCGCGGTCGTGGTGTGCCGGATGATCCCTGTGTGGCCCTTCCACGCCACCCAGTGAAACATCTGAAATTCGCCCAGTCCCAATCCCACCCCTTCGAACAGACCCGGGTGGAGGTCGCCGGGAAAACGTTCCAATTCCAGTGGGGCGAACGGCAGTGTGAACACGGGGCTGGCCTGCCATCGGGAGAAGACGAAGAGTCCGATACCTTGGAGAAACGGCCTCTGCACGGCGGGATCAAGGCGGTGCACGAACGCCTGCCCCTGGTTCCTGACGTGCTCCACCGAATGCGCGGCCCCGTACCAGACGCGAGCGGCGTACTGGCCGACGGCTCGCCAGTAAAAGGGGGCACCATCCGGGGGGACGGGAACCGGACGATTGAGAAGGGATTCCGGTGAGGGGGTGGTGGGCCAGACCTCCGGCCACGCGTTGCCCTGCGACCAGGAATGACACAGCCCGGAGAGCGCAAAGCGATACGCAGACGTGGATTGCGCCCGGAGGAACTCGACCGCATCGAGCGCGCGCGCGAAGTCGGTGGCATAGTGATCGGCCGCTTCTCTTCCCAGGAGGTAATAAAAGTGCCTGTCGTATCCGGGAGGAATCAGCCGTTGGAGCCGGTCAATCTGAACGCGCCCCATGGTGAACGACGGCGTAGACGCCAGGAACTGGACGAGCGAGAGAGAAAGCTCGTGCCGATCATCCGGCGGAAGCTCCGGGATCATCGTAAGGAGGGCGGGTTTCTGCTCGAGTTCCTTGAGCGCCTCCTCATCGGAATCACAAGTCCGGCAGAGCTGGAACTCCAAGAGATGCCGATAGGCGTACCCTTTGGCAGTGAGGGCATAGCCGGAACCGTCCAGCGAAAACAGCACGGAATGAGTGGCCAGCCACAGCAGGATCAAACTCGACACAAAGAAGATCCGGAGACCTTCCTTCATGGGACGGAACCGGTCCTCGAGGCAGACCATCCCGTACGCAAGGAACAGGAACAGGAACGGATAGGCGGCGATGTTGAACCGAACCGCCTTGAGCCAGCTCCCTTGAACCGCAAGGGCGAAGAGGCCGAGATAGACGAGACCCAACGCGAGGAGTTGAACTCCTTCCGAGGTGTGCCGGTCTGATGGGAGAACAGACCTGGTGCGGACCAGAAAGAACAACCCGGTCGCAGGGACAAGATACAGCAGGGCGTAGGACAGGTTCGTCATCCGCCGTTCCAGGGAAAGCGGACTGTCGGAGGCCAGGGTATCGAAGAACTGATAGAGGACGAACGATCGAAAGTTTGAGAACGGCTCCATCAGATAGGAAAGGCCGAAGTTGTTCCAAAGCGGCACAGCCCTGATCGAGAGACCGGCGAAGTCGTACTGGACATTGAAGACGAGCCAAGGTGAGAAGCCCGCGACGAAGAACACGGCGAAGCAGATCAAGGGTTTCCACCGGATCGAGTCACGGCCCTGCCAGAACCAGAAGAGCGCTAAGCTCAGCAGCGTGAGACCATAGATATACGTGAACCAGAGCCCGAGCCCGGCGGTGAAACCGAGCAGCGCCCAAGAGGAAAGCGGGGCCTGGTCGTTCGATCGTAGCGTGAAGAACAGCCAGATGGTCAGTGCCGTGAAAAACACGGATTCGGAATGGTACCCGATGGTGGTGAGGGAGAACGCAGTGAAAATCGGCGGAGACAGGCTGAACAGCAGACCAAAATAGACCGCCATGCGCCGGCCGCACAGGCGGTCGATGGTCGGATACCAGCACGCGAGCGCCAAGGTAAAGAACAAGAGGGAGGTCAGTTTGAGGGCGAACAGATGAGGACCCAGGAGGCGGAAGAATCCTGCCGCGATCAGTGCGACCACCAGCGATCCGCCCGAATGGTTGTCGGCCCGATATTCGAGGAAGGGCAGATGAAGACCCGACACGATCTCCTTGGCGATGGTGCCGCGGTACAGTTCGTTGGTCGGGTCGGGAGAAATCCGATCGGGATGGATCAGAAGGAGGTACAGGAGGCGAGTCCCGATAAACAGCAGGACCAGCCAGAACAGAGGGGAGAGCGGACGTTTCATGGCGATCGAAGGCACTGGATCACTCCGTCACATGACATCCCGTAAGACATGGGCGGCCTCCGCCGCGCCGGTCGCTTTTGGCGGGGCGTCCGCCGGCTTGGGCGCGCGCCGAGCGGCATCGAGTGCCCCTTGCCAGCGGCCTGCGGCAAAGTCGTCGAGCGAGAGTTCCGCGGCGCGCCCGTAGCGGTGCGCGTACTCGACCAGAAGCGGTTCGTCCGCGAAATTCGCTCGCTGGACATAGACGAGCGGGATGGACTGTGCGACCGCCTGAATCACGGTGTTGTACCCGGGTTTGGAAACGATCACGTCCACAGACGCCATAAGCACGTCAAAGGGCAGGGGAATCGACTCGGCCGACCGGATCCGCCTGGAGGACTCGGGCACCGGTCCGGCCGTGATGAACCGGTAGGGGGTCAGGTGCTCGAGCCGCGCGAAGGGGAGGGTGTCGAGCGCGATCCCGCCGAAGGCAATCAGCACCACCGGCTCATCCGGGGCAGCTCCGACCGCTGCTCGGAGTCCCGGCGCGTTCAGGGCGGACAGCCGGGCAATGGGTCCCACGTCGACGACCTTCCTGAAGGCGGGCATGGGCAGCCCGGGAGCCGCCCGGATCATCAGGTCGGCCAGTCCGTACGCACGGACGATATGCCGGAGGGTGGCGAGTTGGTCCGATCGTGCCGGTTCGACCGCTGACAGCAAGAGGGTGAGGACCCGATCCCAGGACAAGTTGCAGAGCCCGGCCGTCTGGACACCGGCAGCAACGCCCGCCTCGATGGCCAGGTGAGAGACATTCGACAGAACAAGATCCGGCGCAGAGGACCGGATCACGCGCGTTTCGTCGCGTACCTTTCGCTCCCAACCCGCGTGGAAGCGGGCATGCTCGGCCCAGGTCGCTTCCACGTCGATCTTCAGGGGGCCCTGCTGCACGCATCCGATATCCTGCGTGGCTGGGCTCAACTCCCACGCCAGTCTGAGGCGGCCTTCGAAAAACCACCGGGGGACCGTTGTCCGCAGGACGGCTGTGAGTCCCGGCACCCGCCCAGCCAGCTCGTTCAGGACGGGCACCACCTGGGCGGCATGGCCGAACCCGTGGCCCGAGATGGAGCACCAGATCAACGGCATGGGTCATCCTGAATGAGGAGAGTGACGTTGCCGGGGATCGTCGGCATTAACCTGGAAGCATGCGATGGGTCTGGTAGCTCATGATGCCGAGGTAGCCGGCCAGCCCCAGATAATAGAACGCGTAGTTCCAGCGCGTCGAGGCCGGCACGTCATAGTAGCGATCCGGCATTGCCATGGCGCTGTCCTTCCGGATCGTGGACCAGAGGTGGGGAAGGGCCAGGATGGCGATGAGCAGCAGCATCGGACTGGTAATCCAAAAAAACAGCCCGACCAGGATGGGCACGCCGGCCCACCAGACCTTCGGCGAGATGATCGCGGTAATGCGTCCCCCGTCCAGCGG
>JAHRHE010000104.1 GCA_020027965.1 Nitrospirota bacterium
AACGCCTCGCAGATGTCCGGATCATCATCCACGATCAGGACCGAGGTCTGGGATGAGTTGGAGTGTTCGGAGTTCATGTTGTGTCCCCTTTGCTCGTACGCTTCTTGCCCCTGTTCCATACTACTGCGTTCCCCTTCCTCCAGACCCACGCCCTTTCAGGGAGAGGGTTGGGGTCAGCGGGAATTCATCACGCTCCGCTCAGCCACCGACTGCTGATTGACAGTCGACAGTGGCACCCCTATACTGAGGCTGTGCGGTTGACGCCCAAGCAGCGAGAATATGTCGCAAAGTATCTCCTTGATATCAGCAAGCTGGCCTTCGCCGGGATCGTCGTGGGCAAGTTCGTGTCACCCAATCCAATTCCGATCTGGGTGTTCGGTCTGGGTCTCGCCTTCTCCGCCGGGACCTTGATTGCTGCTATCGTCCTCGATAAGTACCCGAAGAAGAAAAAGGCCCAATCCCCACGGCGAGGCTCCTACGTTCTTCCCTGCATCACACGTCCTGATTGGAAAACTCCGGCTCCCACCCGATCTCGACAATCTCACCACTTGTCACTGGCTGGGCCTTGTGTCCCGACGTTCCTTCGTCTATAGTGACTGCGTGCGACTGGACAAGCATCGAGACAGCCTGGCGAAATATTGTTACGATCTTAGCAAGGTAACGCTTGCCGTTGCGGTCATCAATCCGGTTGTCATAAAGACTTCAGGTTTCCCTGACCTTGTCGTCGGGCTCTTGGTGGGGGTATTGTTCCTTCTGCTGGCGATTTTCATTGAACGAGGAGGTGCCCCATGACCATGGTCGGCGTTGGCTTCCTGATGCTTGGGCTCCTGGCCGTGATCGGATTCATCGCGGTCTGGATCATTGATCGCCGAAAGACTGAAACCAAGAAACACGGCTAGGAGTGTGGGGCCAATCACCATGACACCGCTCAGCATTACATTTCTCGTTGGACTAGTCATCATGGCCGAGACCAGCCATGAACGACTACACCGATCTGGGAATTTTCTTCATCCTGGGCATTCTCCTTGCCGGCGCCTTTACGCTGTGGGTTCGCTACACGGATACGCACCCTAAGAGGAAGTAGTGAGTTGTGAGGGCTGCGCTCTGAGTTTTCCGGTGGACCCTCGACAACTTGAGCTAATTCCTCCACGGCACTCATCACCCGCTTTCGCCGGGCTCCAGCGGGCCGCCGACCCGTCGGCCAAAGCCTATGGGCGGCGTGCCGAAGCCAGGCAGAGGCGGCTCAGCTCCCAGCAATTCCAAATTCGACATTCGCAATTCAAAATCTCAGAGTGAGCCACCCCATCACCAGACTTCTGATCGTCGTTTGACTTGTCCTTGCCGAGGGTGTACTCAATAAGCGAATCGTCTGGGGAGCACTTGCGATGCGTCAGGCGCTTGACGCGAAAATCACGAAAAGAACAAGAACGAAGATCCATATCGAGATTGCCAAGGAGGACTTCGAAGACTTTTGCGACGCCGTCGGCCTGTACCGAGAAGAATTTCTCGAAGCTCTGGAGGCCTCTGAGCGGGACCACCGGGCTGGACGGGTCACTAAACGGAACTCGCTGCGTGAATTGATCAAATAGGCGGTCATGCTGGAGATTTCGACGACCGCCACATTCGATCGGCTGTTCGAGAAGCTTCCCCCCAAACACCATGGAGTATGGAGCTTCCGAGTTGACCGAGCCTATCGAATTGTCTTCAAGTTTATCGGTGACAACCAGGCTGAGTTGCGCTCTATCGGCCATCATCATTCGATCTACGACTACGACTTGTTCAGGTAATTGCACTCGTTCTCGCTTCCCTGCACAACTCCCCACTCAAAACTGAGCCCTCAGCCCTCAGCATCCGCCTCCGCCTGGCTTCGGCGGACCAGCCAGAGCCTTTGCGGAGGCTGGCTTAGCCCTCAGCCATGCTTTAAAATCTCACCGTCAGCCAGCCCATGATGCGCCGGCCGATCTCTTCACCCACCGGATGCTCCTTGGCCTTGTCGTCCAGCGCGTTGAAGGCGGAGATCGCCAGTTCCGCCTCGCGCATGTAGCCCGCCGCCGCCTTTTGCTGCCAGAACCGATAGGCGCCCCGGAGGTTCAGGAGGTTATAGCTGCCGACATGCTGGTCCGGGAGCGTAATGAGGCCGGCCTGCGCGAGCGAGGTAAAGGACTGGCCCGGCGGGTACGTCACCGAGCCGTAGTAATGGTAAATGGCCTCGGCACTGAGCCCATTGTCCCATTCGCCGCGCAGCCCTACGTTGAACTTGCTGTGGGGTCCGGCCCGCTGGACTCTCCCCGTGAAGGATTGGTGGATCTCCTGATAGGCGTAGTTCGCAAACCCGCTCAGCCAGGTGGTAGCCAGGAACTCTATCCCAGCCTCCCCGCCGTAGATATCCGCCGACCCCGGATCGTTAACCAGCGTGGCCACCGTGGGAGAGAGAGTTCGCGCGCTGATGAGATCCGAGATGTGGTTGTAGAACAGGGCGGCGCGGGTCCTGAGGCGATGTCTGAGATACCAGCCCTGGTATTCCGCTTCGTAGGAGATGATCTGCTCGGGACCGAGGTCAGCCCCGCCCACGATGGTCGTCGTCACGGGCGGCAGCGGGGGGTTGGTCGTCACCCGGACATCTGCGTTCTTCTCGAACAAGGTGGGGGGCCGATAGGCCACGGAGCCTGACAGGCGAATCGTGTGGTCTGGGGCTAGATTGTAGAGCAGCGCGACACGGGGACTGACCGTGGGATTGATAAACGTGTCCAGGTCGTACCGGAGCCCGGCGACCAGGGTGAGCGCCTTCGTCGCGCGCCATTCAGCGTGACCGTAGAATCCCAGCCGGTCTTCTCGGCTGAAGCGGGCGATGACATTCGACGACATGGTATTGTGTCGGTAGTTCGCGCCGTAGGTGAGACGCAGCGCGGTCGTGAAGTCAATGGCATGTTGAGCCTCTAGGTTGTAGGTATCGGCCGAAAGGGAGAAATCTGGACTCCCGTCCCGATCACTCAATGTCTGGAACGGCGCGAGAATCGGATTGAAGGCCGCAACTCCGGAATCATTGTACCGATTCCAGAAGCCCCGCACATAGAAATTGGGTCGCTCATAGACCAGATGCGCATACCCTTGGGCAGGCTTGCTCGAACTCACCGAGTCCTGCGTGACTACCCCATCGAACCGGTTTGAGTCCACCAGGCCGCCTGAGAAGCTCACCTTTGATTCGCCTGTGATGGCATACTCGGTCTGGACATTGAACAGATAGTCCCGAAAGGCTAGCGCATCGTGGTTATCCCACTGGGAGTTCTGGTTGGAGCCCACAGATAAGCGATAGCCAAACTTTCCCACCGTCCCGGCTTGAACGGCGGAGGCGGTGATCGTGCCAAAGTTGCCTCCTCCAAACTGCAGCGTCGTCCCTTTCATCTCCTCTGGCGACTTGGTGATGATGTTGATGATGCCGTCAAAGGCATTGAACCCGTACACGGCAGAGGCCGGTCCCTTCAGCACTTCGATCCGTTTGATCTCGGGTAACGTGACGGGGAGTAATTTCCAGAAGACGGTGCCCTGCACATCGATATAGATCGAGCGTCCATCCACCATCACCAGCAGCTTGTTCGCATTGAGCTGGTTATCTCCCCGGACGCTCACGTTGAAATCCGCGCCGTTGACCTGCATGACCTCCATGCCGGGGATGCGACGAAGGATCGTGGGAATATCGATGGCGCCGGACTGGCGGATGTCTTCATCCGTGATCACATAGACATTGGATGGCGCCTGGGAGATCGGCTGCTCGTGCCGCATCGCGATGCTGACAGACTCTTCTTCTTTCATGAGCTCAAGTTCCGCGATGGCGCCCTCCTGGACTTCCTTCGGCGGCTCGGCCGCGAACGCCGGGGCAGAAGGCACAGTGGTGAGGGTGGTGAGGAACAGCGCGGCTGCAAAGATACCCCCCACCCTAACCCTCCACCACAAGGGGGGAGGAGATTCTTCGGGTTTAAGAACTTCGGATCTGAGGCGAGTATGCTTTGTTACCCCATCACGTGCCCCCTTTCTCATCAGCCTGCCCCTCACCTTCGCCCTCTCCCCATGGCCCATTGCAGTTGGAGAGCAATGGGCACCCCGCGAGGGAATGGGAAAGCAGGGCGGCAGGTGAACAAGCGACGTTGATTGGAACCGAACGGTGGAACCGAATACCGACGCAGATACGCCGAGAGGAGGACAGAGTTCTCCCTGCGGCCGTACCCTCAGAATCAGTTTTGGATCGGTTGTGCGACCGTTCAATCCCCAAACAAGTTGAAGAAAGGCAACAGCCGTGCCCTTATGGTTGGAATTCCGGAGTGGTGGCTGGCAGGTCAATAACCAAATGATTTACATGGGAAATATCGTGGGTGAGGATGACGCGATCGGGAAATTCGGAGGCTCTTGTACCCTTGAATCGTATCTAAACAGATTCAGCGCGTATCGAATCAGATAATTCAGCGACGCTGACCCCGATTCTCATCTTATGGATGGACGAGGGAAGGCAAGAGGCAACAGTAAAAAGGCGCAAGTGAGGCCCCCCTCTCGAGCCCTCGCTCGACTGGCCTTCGACAGGCTCAGGGCCCAGAGCCCGGTCGCGGGGAGCCTCGTCCCTCGACCCCTCGACCTCGCTCGGGGTCGAGCCCGAGCAGGGTCGAAGGCTCGACCCTGCTCGGGACCCTGAGGGACTTGAAGTGTCACAGGCTCCCCCAAGTAGGGAGGGGGTCCGTAGGGTTTCCGTCAGGAACGGCTCCAAGAAACAGTTGATGCCATGAGTCAAATGGCAGTATAATATGTGCCAGATTGTCAGATAGGAGGTCCGGCAATGTTGCGGATGGCAGACGTGGTGGAGGTCCTGGGGGGGCGAAAAGTCCTGAAGCGGAGGATCTCCAGCCTCACCGAGCTTCGCGATCGGGTTCGCGCGGGGCTCCCCTACGCCTCACTCGAAGCCCTGATCGTGAAATTCGGCTTTGCACGGCAGGAAGCCGCTCGGGCCATCAGCCTTCCCCAACGAACCATCGCCCGCCGGAAGAAGGAACGAAAGCTTCAAGCCGACGAGTCGGACCGGCTGCTTCGACTCGCGCTGGTCGGCGCGCAGGCTGCCGATGCCCTCGGCAGCGAAGAGAAGGCCGCCACGTGGTTGCGTCGGCCCAACCGTGCGCTCGGCGGTCACACGCCCCTGGACCTGCTCGACAGCGAGATCGGTGCCCGGCAAGTTGAGGAGGTCCTGGGGAGCATCGAACACGGCTTGATCAGCTAGTGCAAGTTTGGCGAATCTGCCGTCGGCGCTATGCCGCCTTTGACGGCGAAGGCGCTCGCCTCTACCAACGGCGTTGGAACCAGCGCGGCACACGGATCGTCTATACGTCCGGGTCCTTATCCCTGGCCGCACTCGAGTATTTCGTTAATCTGGACACTGACCTCGCGCCCAACGATCTCGTCTCCATTGCCGCAGAGATTCCCGACGACCTCGCCGTTCATCGAGTTGCCCTCGCCGACCTGCCGAATGGCTGGCAGTCGTTTCCGGCGCCGGCAGCCCTCCAGGACCTTGGAACAGCCTGGGCGTCCCAGGCTGTCACGGCTGTGCTTGCCGTCCCATCCGCCGTGATTCCGCAGGAATGGAACTATCTCTTGAACCCCGCCCACCCCGATTTCCGACGGATCCGCGTCCTCAAACCCCAAGCGTTTCTCTTTGATCCCAGGCTGTTTAAGCGTAAGTGACCGGCCTGCCTGTGTAACCACGCTTCACGATTCACGCGAGCAGGCTTGACAGGGAACCCCTGGGTATGTAACCATTGGTTACATGAAGCCGGACGAGCTCAAAAAACTCCGACAGGGCCTGGGGCTCACCCAGACCCAACTGGCCGAGCAGCTCCGGACCACCCGGATGACCATTACCCGCTACGAAGGCGGGGCACGCCGGATTCCCGGGGTGGTCGAGGTGGTGTTGACCCAACTCGCCAAGGCGGTGCGGATTCCCATGGCCGGGATCGTGGCGGCGGGCGACCCGATCGAGCCGGTATCCCAGTCCGAACTGGTCGAAGTGCCTCCTGCGATGGTGCGGGGTGGAGAGACCTTCGCGCTCCGGGTCAAAGGCGACTCCATGCGCGACGAAGGCGTCTTGCCGGGCGACCTAGTGATCGTACGCAAGCAGACCACTGCCCGCAACGGCCAGACGGTCGTTGCTCTCGTCAACCAGGAGGCCACGATCAAGAAGTACACCCGCAAGGAAGGCCGCATCGAGTTGCATCCCGCCAACGCCGCGATGAAGCCGATCGTGCTCGCCCCCTCGGACGCCTTCGAAATCCTGGGCATCGTGATCGGCGTGATTCGGTACTGTAAATAAAGCATTCAGCGGTCAGCAATCAGCCGTCGGCTCCACTGCCTGGGGAGCTTAGGAAGGGGGCGCTGATAGCTGAAAGCTGATCGCTGATAGCTCAGAAATATGGATCGTCAGATTGTCTGTTTCCAGGTTCCCGCCTTGGAGATCGCGCTGGCGCGGGCGGCTGAGCCTTCGCTCCGGGACCGGCCGGTAGCGATCGCGCTCCTCCAGAGCCCTCGCGCGCGCTTGTCTGAGGTGTCGCGGGAGGCGCGGCAGGACGGCGTGCTGGCCGGGATGCCGATAAACCAAGCCCGCCGGCGTTGCCCGTCCCTGCGCCTCTTGCCGCCCGATCCCGCGCGCGTCCGGCAAGCACAGCAGGCCCTGGACACCGTCGCAGCCCAGTATGCGCCGATCTGGGAGCCGGTGAGGCCAGGACATCTGTTCCTGGATCTCACCGGCACGACGCGTCTCTTCGGACCGACCTCCGACGCGGCGCTGCGCATCCAGCGGGATGTATCAAGCCGGTACGGGCTCGCCGGGGTCGCTGGGGTGGGGAGCAACAAGCTGGTCGCCCGCATTGCCGCCACGTTGATGCATCCCCTGCAACTGTGCGAGGTCAGGCCCGGCTCGGAGCCGCCCTTCCTGGCGCCTCTCCCCATCTCCGTCCTGCCGGGACTCTCTCGCGCCCACGCCCGGACGGTGCTGGGAACCCTTGCGGACTTGAATCTCCTGACCTGGGGCGACATCGCGGAGAGCCCGTTGCCCGCTCTCGAACTGGTCTTGGGTTCCCACGCGGCGCTCCTGCACCGCTGGGCCCAGGGCATTGATCCCTCGCCGGTGCTGCCGCTCCCGCAACAGCCGCGGCTGGAACTGTCGGTGACCCTGGACCCGGACGAGCTGGACGACGGCAGACTGCTGGGGCACCTCTATGGCGTGCTGGAACGACTGTGCCGGGAACTTCGTCAGCAGCAGCGAGTCTGCCATCGCCTTACCCTCACGGTGCGCTACAGCGATCAAGTGGAGATCACGCGGTGCCAGCGCCTAAATGCCGGCACCGCGTGGGAAGCCGAGCTTTCTCCACACCTGACGACGTTGTTCGCGCGCTGCGTGCGGCGCCGCGTGCGGGTCCGGATGATGACGGTGGGCGCGGAGGCGCTGGCGCTCCCTGATGGGCAGTTGTTGCTCTTTGACGAGGGAAGCCCCTCACCCTCGCGGGCGCGCCGGCTCGCGCTGGCGCTGGACCGCGTACACGACCGCTTCGGCGACGCTGCAATCTGGTTCGGGAGAACCGGGCGAGAGGCGTGAGGCTGTGGGAAAAAACTCCGACCAATTGCCTCGTGCCTCGCACTTATCACCTTCCCTATTGCCCCGTGCCCCGTGCCCCGCACCTTCCTCTTTCATCCATCTGCATGTGCATTCCAGTTATTCCCCGATGCGGGGGGTGTCGTCGTTGGAGTCGCTCTGTGAAGCCGCGCGCGCACAGGGCGCCGATACGCTGGCGCTGACCGACACGAACGGCCTCTATGGGGCGATCCGATTTCTGGAAGTCGCCAAGCAGGCCGGCTTGCGGCCCATCATTGGAGCCGAGCTGACGTACGAGGACGCCGAGCACGCGCAGGCGTGCCACCGCGCCGTGCTCCTCGCGAAAACCGCCGAGGGCTACGCCAACCTCTGCCGGCTGCTCTCCGCCCGGCACTGCGACGCGTCGTTCGAACTCATCCCCGCCGTAGCCCGCTATCGAACAGGTCTGATCGTGCTCTCGGATGACCTGCCGGCGCTCACGGCCTGGAAGCGGGAGTCTCTCGAGGATCTGTATGTCGAGCTGACGCCGGGGGCCATGATGCACGAGGCCCTGGCCTTCAGCCGCCGCATGGGTCTTCCGCCGGTGGCGACTAACCGGGTGCATTTCGTGCGACCGGAAGAGTTCGCCCTCCACCGTCTCCTGCGCGCCATCGCGCTGAACACGACGCTCTCGCGTCTTCCGCCGGACGCCTGCTGCGCGCCCCACCACTGGCTCGCGCCACCCGCCCTCATGGCCCGCCAGTTCCCCCACGTCCCGCATGCCCTGGCCAACACGCGCCGGATCGCGGAGGCTTGTCACATGGACTGGGACTTCAAGGACACCATCTTTCCGGCCTTCCGGCAGCTACCGGATCGCCAGGCCTTCGCGTGGCTGCGAGAGAAGACCGAGGCAGGCGCCGCCTGGCGCTATGGGACGATCGTGCCGGCCGTGCGGCAGCGGATCGAGCAGGAGCTGGCGGTCATCGAGGCCAAACGATATGCCCACTACTTTCTGGTCGTGGAGGAGATCGTCCGTGACGCGCCCTTGACCTGCGGCCGGGGCTCGGCCGCCGCGTCCATCGTGGCCTACTGCCTGGGGATCACCCACGTGGACCCGATCCGGCACAAGCTGTTCTTTGAGCGCTTCTTGAACCTGGGCCGGCACGATCCGCCGGACATTGATCTCGACTTTCCCTGGGACGAGCGAGACCGCGTGCTGGATCGGGTGTTCGCGCGGTACGGAACGGAGTGTGCCGCGATGGTGGCCAACCAGAACAGCCTCGCAATCCGCGCAGCCCTCCGTGAGGTCGCGAAGGTCTACGGGATGCCTCCGACCGAGATCGGACGGGCGACCGAGCGCATCCTGCGGCACGCGACGTTCCTGCGACTCGAGCATGTCCTGACGCCCCGCGTCTGGGCGCAACGGCTGAGCCGGGAGCTCACGCTCCGGGAGCCGTGGCCGGAGATCCTGGGCCTGGCCGTTCACCTGGAAGGCCAGTTTCGCCACCTGGCGCTCCATTGCGGGGGTATCGTGATCGTGCCCGACGAACTGCGGCGTTACGTCCCCGTGGAGGTGGCGGCGAAGGGCGTGCCGGTGATCCAGTGGGAGAAGGACCAGACCGAAGAAGCCGGCCTGGTCAAGATCGACCTCCTGGGGAATCGCTCGCTCGCGGTGATCCGGGACGCGCTGGAGGCGATCGCACGGAACACCGGCCACCGGCTGGACTATGCCACCTGGGACCCGCTTCCCGACGCCGACACCCAGGACCTGATCCGGCGGGGCGATACGATCGGCTGCTTTTATATCGAGTCGCCGGCCACGCGGCTGTTGCTCAAGAAGCTGTGGACCGGGATGCCCGCAGCGCGCAGGGCCCGGGCCGACGTGTTCGAGTACCTGGTCATCGTCTCGTCCCTGATCAGGCCGGCGGCCAATCGGTTCATCCGGGAATTCGTCCGGCGGGCGCACGGCGGGGCCTACCGCGCCTTGCATCCCGTA
Source organism: Nitrospirota bacterium (assembly GCA_020027965.1). GTDB lineage: Bacteria > Nitrospirota > Nitrospiria > Nitrospirales > Nitrospiraceae > JAHRHE01. Next base: position 9,597 of record JAHRHE010000104.1, read on the forward strand.
TTGGAACAGGTGCTGGCCGACACCTATGGGATTATGGTGTACCAGGAGGACGTGACCAAGGTGGCCATGGCGCTGGCCGGCTTCTCGCTGGATGACGCAGATCAGTTGCGGAAGGTCCTCAGCAAGAAACACAAGCAGCGGCAACTCCACGATTACCAGAAGCAGTTTGCTCGGAGCGCTGCCGCCCGCGGGACCTCTCCCGCTGCGATTGAGGCCATCTGGGCTATGATCATGAGCTTTGCCGGGTACAGCTTCTGCAAACCCCATTCGGCCAGCTATGCGCAGGTGTCATTCAAGTCCGCCTACCTGCGCACCCACTATCCGGCCGAGTTTATGGCCGCGGTCCTCAGCAACCAGGGCGGTTTCTACTCGACCTTTGCCTATCTGTCGGAGAGTCGCCGGATGGGCCTCACGATCCTGCCGCCGGACATCAACGCCAGCGCCTGGGCCTCGACCGGCGCCGGCACAACGATTCGCGTCGGCTTGATGCAAATCAAGACGCTCACCTGCGCGTTCGCGGAGCAGGTGATCGCGGAGCGCGCGGCGCACGGTCTCTACCGGTCGTTCCGGGAGTTTCTGGAGCGGGTGCATCCTGAACCGGCGCAGGCGCGCGTTCTCATCAAGGCCGGCTGCTTCGACTCGATCGCCGGAGAACTCACCAGGCCGGCGCTGATCTGGCGGTTGCTCGCCTTCTGCTCGCGTCCCGTGTCGCTCGTGAAGCGTATCTCGTCAGACGTTTCACGCTTCACGCTTCACGCTTCACGTCCGCAGACGGCACTTCCCGTCCCACCCGAGTATCCAGAGAGCCGGAAGCTCCAAGAGGAGATTGAGACGCTGGGCTTTCCTCTCAGCCGTCACCCGCTGGAGTTGGTGCATACGGCGCCTCTCGCTTCACGCCTTACGCCTCACGTCTCACGTCCGGTGCATATTCAGGCCCGCGAGATGGCTCGCTACGTGGGGCGCCGGGTGACCATGATCGGCTGGCTGATCACCAGCAAAGGGGTAGAGACTCAAGACGGAGAGCCGATGGAGTTTGTCTCCTTCGAGGATACGACCGCCCTCTACGACGCGACCGTGTTCCCGGACGCGTACCGCCGCTGCTATCACCTCCTGTCGACCGACCGGGCCTATCTCCTTGAAGGCCTCATCGAACAGGATTTCGGCGCGGTGACCCTGACAGTCCACCAGATTACGCCGCTAGACATCACGACGAGTGATGAGTTATCAGTGATGCGTGATGAGTCTGCTTTCCACGCCCTAGG
>JAHRHE010000017.1 GCA_020027965.1 Nitrospirota bacterium
GCGCTCACCGGTTGGCTCTCCGCCTTTTACATGGAGGATCCCCGCTTTCGCGTCAGCCGGCGCGACCATGACATGGAGAGCGGAATCCCTGTCTGGGTGTGCGAAATGGAAGGCGATATGCGGATGATACGGGTGCTCCGGCGTCTTCAGGCCGATGTCCCCCCATTCCAGGTTCAGGAAGGGATCTCACCCGAAGATGGTCGCACCCGTTACGTGATCGACCTCCCTGAAGCGGGCCCTGACGTCTAGTTTACTTCGCCAGCTCGCCCTTGCAGTGCCAGCCATCGCCTTTGACGGCATCAACGGCGGCCGTCAGATCAGCCGGCTTCATCTTGCTGGCATCCCCGGTCACGACGGCATGACCCTTCTTGCTCTTGAGATCAACCGCGGTCACGCCGGCCACCTTTTTCAATGCGGTTTCGACCTCGCCGGGGTAGAACTCACAGAACTGCCCGCCAAGCTTGAGCGTGACCTTCTGCTCCACCGCCCAGGCTGTGGCGGACAGCGCGAACAGCCCAACCATCACCATCAGTGCAACAGTCCGTGCGCATGACATGCGTCGCCTCCTTCCTCTCGCGACCAGACCCGGTCGCCAGGCCCCTTACCCGAACAGCGCCTCGGTCAGCCGGAGATGGATGCGGCGAACGCGTTCCAACTGCCCCTTGGCCGGAAAGCGTTCATAGAAGCCATCGGCTCGAAACTCCTTCGTGAGCGCCGCCCACGGCGCCAGCGTCGCGGCGAAGGGCTTGTGGGAGTTCTCCTGCTCCCATTGCCCCATCAGCTTGCGGTCAGGCAGCAGATCGGCCAGGACTCGGATCAAAGCCTTCAAGGTGACGTCGCGCGTGAACATGTAGCGGTCGTTCTTACCCCACACTTCAGCCATGACCTCCTTCGCGCCCTTCAGGTAATCCCGCAGGAGCGCGTAACACTTCTCCGGCTTCGTGCCCAGGTGCGACTCGACCCAGCGCGAGTGCTGGACGATCATCTTATGCAGCTCGTTGAACACTTCCGACTGCAGGATCCATTTCTCCTGCTTGCTGCGACCGCCCAGACGGTTGATCTTATACTGCAGCGGCGAGTCATCCTCTCCGTAGAGCAGATTGACGACGCGCGCCGCAAACTTCTTCTCCGGACTTTCCCACGAGACCTTCTCGTAGAGATCCACCAGGTGAGACCGGTTGATGCGTGTATGGGTGGAGTTGATGATGACAAACATCTCGGTGGCGAAGTCGGCGCTGCGTCCATCGAACACCACGCAGGGCACCTCGACTTGGTGAAACTGGTCGGGATGGCGGTCCCGAAAGAAATGGAGCCCGGCGAGTCGGTGTTGCCCGTCAATCACGAGATACTGTCCCTTCGGTTCGCTTAAGAAACCGAACGAGTCCGAATCTCCCTTTTTTTGGAACCGTAGCGTCTCATCCGTGAATAACAAGACCGTCCCCGGGAGCAGCGGTTGGGTGACGGCGGTTTCATAGAAATTCACGATTTGTTTGATTTTCTGTTTGTTGAGGGCGCGCTGAAATCCTTTCTCGCTCCGCTCAATCCCCGCAATGAACCGCGCCACCTCGTCCTCCTCTTTCGGCTTCTCCGCTTCGATGGCTTCGCCTTCGAAATAATAGCGGCTGGTGAATCGCACCTTCTCGAGCAGATCGGCCGCCTTGTAGGAGATGAAATAGAAGGTACTTTCCTTCTGCGTGATGCGGGTGGCAAGCATAGCTCCTCCTTCAAAGGTCGTGACGGATGACGGATGACCGGTGACGAGTAGGACTCAGCATGGGAGTCTCCGTTCACATTTCTGACGCGTCACGCGTCACCGAGCGCGATCCTTTGAGCGCGCGCAGCACTTCGTCCGGGCCGAGCGTATTGACCACGTCGGAGGCCTCCAGGCCGCCCTTCCGGGCCACGTGCACCCCGAACGGCACGTCCTCCAGCCCGTCCGTGGCGTGGGCATCGGGGTTGATGCTGACCTTGACACCTTGCGCCTTGGCATAGCGGCAAAGCCGCCAGTCCAGATCCAGCCGGTGCGGGTTGGCGTTGATCTCCACGATCTTTCCGTACTGCCCGGCTGCATCCAGGACCCGCTTCATATCAATCCGGTAGCCTTCCCGCGACAGCAAGAGCCGGCCGGTAGGATGGCCCAGCATCGTGACGTGTGGGTTGGCCAGGGCCCGCAGGACTCGCTCGGTCTGCTCCTCTTCCGGCAGGTTGAATCGGCTATGCACCGACCCGATCACAAAATCAAACCGGGCCAGGACGTCGTCCGGATAGTCCATCGCACCGTCAGGCAAGATGTCGGCCTCGATGCCCTTGAAAATGGCGATCCCGGAGGCGCGCCTTCTCAGAGCGTCGATCGCGGCATGCTGCTCGCGGATCCGATCTTCCTTGAGACCGTTCGCGTAGAAGGCCGATTGGCTGTGATCCGAGATACCGATGTAGCGGTACCCGAGGGCCTTGGCCGCCACCACCATCTCATCCAGGCTGGCCGAGCCATCACTGTACGTCGTGTGGTTGTGGAAGATGCCCTGGATCTGGCCGTGTTCCACCAAGGGCCGGAGACGGCCTTCTTCCGCCACGTCAATCTCGCCCAGGCCTTCGCGCAGCTCCGGCTCGATGAACGGGAGGCCCACCTGGGCGTAGAGGGCCTCCTCTGAATCGGCGCTGGGCGCGCACTTCCCGTCCGGGTCCCCTGTGAGATTCCAGGGCACCCGCAGCTGAGCGGCCCGCGCCGACAGGGCGTTGAGATGCTCCTCGCTGCCGGTTGTGGCAAGCAGGGCGTGCGGGGTCACCGCCTGCGACACGGCCAGGGTCACTGGCAGCCCCACCGAAGCTCTTCCAGTGATCGTGGTCCCTGCCACTGCCAACTCCACCAGCCCCTCCATGGATCGCAGCGCCTCCAGGACAACCTGGGGACGGTCCGCCGCAGCCAGAATGTTAATCGACCGGACGATCTCCATCCGCCGTCTGAGGTCCCCAACCAGTTCGACCCGCTTTATGCCGACTGATTGCCTGAGCGCGGCAACGATCTGCTCAGCCTCCCGGATGGCGGTGGCACACAGGTGAAAGCCTCGACGTTTCTTGAGCTGGAGGATCCCTTGCCGGATCTTGTCCTGGGTCTTCTGTCCGAAGCCCGGCAGGCTGACCAGGCGGTTCTCGATACAGGCATACTCCAGCTCGCCGACGGTGGTGATGCCCAGTTGGTTCCAGATTGCGGTGATCTTTTTCGGTCCCAATCCGGGAATCGCGGTCATCTCCACCAGCCCGGGCGGGACCGCCTGCTTGAGGTCCTCATAATAGGCCAGCCGTCCGGTGCCGACCAGCTCCGCCAGCTTCTCCGCCAGTGCCTGCCCGATCCCCTTGAGCTCGCGGATTCGCCCGGAGGCGACCAGCTCGCCGACATCCTCCGTCAGGGTCTCGATCGTGCGGGCCGCGTTGTAATACGCGTTGCTCTTGAACGGACTTTCCCCCTTCAGCTCCAGCAGGAGACCGATTTCTTCCAGGATTCGGCTGATCTCGCGCTTGTCCATGTCATTCAGGCACGAGGCTCGAGGCAATAGGCACGCTCGCCGAGCCTTTGCCCCTAACCCATCGCCTCGCGCCCCTTGCCTGGCGCTTTGCGCCCCGATTCTACGCCGCGCCCACAGTCGCCGCAAGCGGTAGGACTGTGCTACCATACGCCGGCCGGAAGGTTGAGGTTGGGAAGAATGCTCTCCATGCTCTGCCGCGCGATACCGCTGGTACTCGGCGGGGTCCTGATCGTGTTCCTCTTCAATCTCTATGCCGCCTCGCCACTGGGCGATTCGACTGCCACGACGGAATTCTCCTGCAACTTCGGCATGGGCAAAGGCGAGGACAAGCAGAGCTGCTCGGTTCCGTTCCCGCCGGGATGCGTCGTCGCCAACTTCCCCGGCACCACGAAGCCCTGGACCACCATTTCTAAAGGCGGCGCGACCACCTGCCGGTTCGACGACCAGGCTACCGACTGGAAAACCCGCATTACCGGCACCTGCAGCCGGTGCAAGACGGAGCGCTGCTCCGCTCACTTCAGCGTCCGGGTTGATTGCTCCCAGCGAAAATAGGGATGGCGCTCACCGACTTGATCAAGCGCGAGGCGCTCGGACTCGGCTTCGACGCCGTCGGCATCAGCCGCGTTGACCTAAGCCCTCAGCACTCAGGTCCCCCCTCGACCCCTCGGCCTCGCTCGGGGTCGAGCCTGAGCGAGGTCGAAGGCTCGACTGTGCTCGGGGCCCTGAGCCCGTTCCTCGAGTTTCCTCGGGACCCTGAGGCTCTCGAAGGGTCGAAGGGCAGCGATCAGCCTATCTTGTTACCCCGTCTTCTCTACTCGCGTCTGAGGGAGTGGCTGCGCCGCGGCTATCAAGGCACGATGGCCTGGATGGAACGGGACCCGACACGCCGGGCTGATCCCCTGAGAGTCCTCCCGGGCGCTCGCTCAGTCATCTCGGTGGGGATGAACTACTACACGAACCAACAGGCGGATGAAAGGCCGGGGCATGGCCGCATCGCGCGTTACGCCTGGGGCCAGGATTATCATACGGTGCTCGGCGAGCGGTTGGAGCAGCTCTCGTCGAGGATCAAGAGCCTGGCGCCGTCTGCCGAGACGCGCTGGTACGTGGACACAGGCCCCGTGATGGAGAAGGCCTGGGCGCAGCAGGCCGGCCTCGGGTGGATTGGGAAGCACTCGAACCTGGTGTCCGAACGCTACGGGTCCTGGCTCGTCCTGGGTGAGATTCTGACCTCACTCGAGCTGGATCCTGATGAGCCGGGCGCTGACCTGTGCGGCTCCTGCACGCTCTGCATCCGGGCCTGCCCCACCGGCGCGATTACGGAGCCATACGTGGTGGATGCCCGCACATGCATCTCGTACCTGACGATCGAGTTGCACCAGCCGGGCGATGCAATCCCGGAGGACCTGGCGCCCAAGCTGGGCAACCGGATCTTCGGCTGCGACGATTGCTTGGACGTCTGCCCGTACAACGTGAATGCCTCGGCCACCTCCGAGCCGGCCTTCCAGCCTTCACCCCTCACGCTGGCGCCTCGTCTCTCCGATCTGGCTGAGAGCAGCGAGGCTGACTTCGCGACCTGGTTCCGCCAGAGTCCCATCCGGAGAGCCAAGCACGCCGGATTCCTGCGAAACGTCCGCACGGCGCTCCGCAACCTGAAGCTTCCCGCAACGAGCCGTTGCTCGTGAAGCGTCATTCGTATCTCGTCGTTCGTGAAGCGTATCTCGTCCTATTCTTCACGAGATACGAGCGACCCCCTGAAATGTGCGCGCTCCGCGGGCACGTGAGGCCGGCAGGCCAGGTGCCAACAAACCTTCGGCCTTCGGCACGCGAGCACGCGGGTCAGCCGAGGCGGCCCACGCCCACTTTTTTACTTCAGCTCCACGATCGTCACCCCATCCCCTCCTTCGGACCGCTCCCCCGCCCGGAACGCGGCGACATAGGGTGAGCCTTTCAGATAGTCCCGAAGCGCCGCTTTCAGGCGTCCGGTGCCGTGCCCGTGGATGATCCGCAGAAACGGGACGCCGGCCAGCGCGGCCTTGTCCAGCGCCGCCACCGTCAGCTCCAACGCGTCATCCGCCGCTTTCCCGCGAACATCCAGCACCGTGCTGGTCTCCGGCTCCACGCTGGAAGTGAGCCGAGGCAGTCCGGCCGGCCTGGTCCCGCGTGCGCCGCGAACGGTCTCTTCGCTTACTCCCGCGGCCAGGCCGATCAAGCCCGAGACCGGCACCGATATCTCAGCCTCCCCCACCCGCACGCGGACGCGTTTTTTCCCCTGCGGCGATTCCAGCACTGTCCCCACCGCGCCCAAGCTGACGACCTCCACCCGATCCCCGGCCTTGACCCGCTCGATGGGCACCATCTCGGCAGGTTTCACCAGGCGATCGCGGGCCTTCGTATCGATCTCGGCCAGCCGTTGCTTGGCCTCCTTGGCTTTGTGCAGCGTGCGCTCATGCTTGAGCCCCTCCATGATCGACTGTACCTGGGCGCGCGCGTTCAGGAGCTCTTCGGTCAGCTTCTTCTTGACGCTCTTGCGGTCCTCGCGCTCGGCCAGGCGTAGCCGCTCGGTGATCTCGGCGGCCTCCCGAGCGGACCGCTCGGCGTCAGCCTTCAGGGCGGCGATCCGCGCCAGGTCGTCGTCCAGGCGACGCTGCTTCTCCTGCAGGTCGCCGAGCAGTCGCTCCAGCCCTCGATCCTCGCGCCGCAGGCGTTGCAGCGCGTCCTCCAGGATCTCCTGATCCATGCCCAGGCGGCCCGCAATCTCGATCGCGGAGGAGCCGCCGGGCAGACCCATGAGCAGACGGTAGGTGGGCGCGAGCCGGCTCACGTCGAACTCCACGCTGGCGTTCATGAATCCCGGCCTCGTCTGGGCCAGTGCCTTGAGCTGATTGTAGTGGGTGGTCACCACCACTTTGAGGCCCAAGCTGGACAACCGGATCAGCAGCGCCTCGGCGAGCGCCGCCCCTTCAGCGGGATCGGTCGAAGTCACCAGTTCGTCTAAGAGGATGAGCGCCTTCGGCGGCTGCAGTACAGATTCCGATGCGCCGGTTCGTTGACCATCCGAGGACCGAGGCGACGACGCCTCTTCCAGCAGGCGAATCATCTGGGTCATGTGAGCCGAGAAGCTGGAAAGGTCTTTGGCCAGGTCCTGGGGATCCCCGATGTCCGCGTACAGCTCCGGGAACAGCGCCATTTCCGAGTCGGGCCCGCACGAGGGTTGCAGTCCGGCGCGGACCATCAACGCGAAGAGCCCCAGGATCTTCAAGGTGACGGTCTTCCCGCCCGTGTTCGGACCGGAGATCACCAGGACGCGCACGGACTCATCCAACACGATATCGTTCGCGACGACCTTCTCCCGCGTCAACACGAGCAGGGGGTGACGTGCCTGCCTCAGCGCAATGCGGCCGCTGCTATTCAGTTCGACCGGCTGTCCCCTCACTGCCTGACTGAACGAGGCCTTCGCCGCGATGCAGTCCAAACAGGCCAGCCCTTCCAGGCCATCCAAGAAGGCGGCCGCGTGCCCCGCGACCAGCGAGGAGAGCTCCTGGAGGATCCGCTTCACCTCGCGCTCGACCTCCAACTCCGCCACCTTGATCGAGTTGTTCAGCTCGACCAATTCGCGCGGCTCCAGGAAGACGGTCGCACCGCTGGCCGACACATCATGGACGATGCCGGGGACTTTCCCGCGCATCTCGGCTTTCACCAAGATGACGTAGCGGCCTTCCCGTTGCGCGAAATACTGCTCCTGGAGCACGTCGGCATAGCGCCGGGAAGCCAGGATTACTTCCAGGCGCTGGCGCATGGTCTGTTTCAGGTCGTGCGCGTGGTGGGTCAGGCGGCGCAGCTCGGCCGTCGCCGATTCCCGGATATTGCTTTCCGGATCGACGCACCGGTCAATGTGCTCCTTGATGGATGAGACTTCATACACCGCCTCGAGCGGAGCGGCCGCCACGCAGAGCGCCGCCGCTTGCTGGCGCCGCGGCCTGAGGTAGCGGGTCACTTCCTCGGCCAAGCCCATCACGATCGAGAGGTCCCGCAACTCGTGGGGCTCCAAGGTCGCGCCTTTCGACGCCCGCCCCAGGGCCTCACGCAGATCAGGAAATGAGAGGGAGGGGAACGGGACGTCTACTTCGCGCAAGGCGACCATCTCGGCGGTCTCTTGCAACCGAGTCCTGGCTGCTTCGAGGTCGGTTTCAAGGGGCAGAGCCCGGCACCGCTCGGCCCCCATGGATGATCGCGCGTGCCCGGCCAGGACCTCCAGCACACGGTCCCACTCCAGGACGGCCGCGGATCGTTGCAAGAGGGACAAATCACTCATGGCAGGGTCGCTGAGTCTCGGCGGATCTCACGGCACCCAGGCCAGGGAATAGACTTCCGGCAGCTCACTGGCCGACAGATTCCAGTGATCGCCGTGATCCATTGAGACGTAAATCTTGCCGTCCGTTGTCCCGGCAAAGAGTTGGGAGGCATGGTGCGGATGGGCCAGAAGACAATAGACCATGCCTTTTTGAGGAGAAGAGAGCCCGGTCGTGATTTCCTGCCAGGTCAGGCCACGATCCCGACTGCGGAAGATTTTGGCATCCGCCCCACGCTCGCCGCGGTCCCAGGACGGCGGCGGCGCGGCCGCCGCTGCCACCAGCATCGTATGAGGCGGGGCCGACTCGATCAGTAACGGAACCGTGTACGATCGCGTCAGGCCTGATTGGATGTGCGACCAGTGACCCCCGCGGTCCGTAGATCGATAGAGGCCGTCCCCCGTCGTGGCGAGAAGAAGATCCGGCTCAGTTGGGAACGGCCGGATCTGATGGATATCCCGATAGATCCCTTCGTTCAGGCTGTGAAAGGTCTTTCCTTCGTCGTCGCTGGCGTAGACCCCGCCTTCTTCAATGCCGACATACAGGATCTCGGGTGTCCCAAGACGCACTGCCAGCGCGCGCACATGCGCCTGCCGCGGGTGAAAGAATCGCCACTCGCCCTTATCCGGCACTGCCTGGAGCGCCTCCAACTCCCGCCAGGTCCGCCCTCCGTTGTCGCTCTTCCAGACGGCAGGCGGTTCGAGTCCGGCGTAGAGGACGCCGGGCTTGGTCGGATGCGCCACGAAGGTGTACAGCTTCGTGCCTTTCGGCGCCTCCCAGAGTGGGGTCCACCGGCCTCCCCGGTCATCGCTGCGCCACAATCCCTGCTGGCCGACCAGAGCGTAGAGGATCGTCGGGGTGCCGGCATCCAAACCCACCGGATCCACATCGAGCTTTTCGAAGGCGATGGGTACCTGCGAAGGAGGGACCACGCCCCCATCGGTCGGGAACATGTACAATCCGGCCTCGGTGCCGACCAGCAACTGACGCTCGGACATCGGTCTCCTCCGCGCGTGCCTCAACTCCATCAGGACTCAATCGTGAACAGCTGAAGTCTAGCGCACTCACCGGCCGAAATCTATGGCCCGGCTGTGGTCGGACGCGCCATGGAATTTGCAGCTTGTATGGCAGCGGGTGCTTGAATTCTGGCTCTATTGCGGTCAGACTCGGCGCGGGAACCCCGTCCCAATGAGGAGGCACGTGTCGCTGTCTGCGGAAGACATCGCAGCGGTGGTCGCTGAGATCGCACCGGTCATGACCGGGAGCTGGATCCAGAAGATCTTTCAGCCGGCTCCGCATGGGATCACGCTGGAATGCCGTGGTCAAGGTCAGACGCTCTCCCTCTTCATTTCGGCAGATCCTCACACCGCTCGACTGCATCTGCTGAGCCGTCGCCTTCCCAACCCCGTCACGCCCCCGCCCTTCTGCCAATTCCTCCGTGCTCACATCCAGGGCGCAAAAATCGAAGAGATCGAGCAGGTGCGGGGCGACCGGATCGTTCGCATCCGGATAGCGGCACGAAAGGGGCCCTGCATGCTGATCGCCGCGCTCACGGGGAGGAAAGCCGATGTGCTGCTGTTGGACGGAGCGGACAGGATTCTCATGACGTTGAACCAGGGGCAGGAGCGGTCGGGGCAGTCCTATACCCTTCCTTCTGGGCTTCCGACTGCGCGGACGTCCAGAGCCCACCGCGCCGACTCGCCGTCGCCGACCCGGCCTGACGTCGGCCATCCGTTTCCGATTTCGCACAGCATCGAGCGGCAGTATCAGCAGCGCGAGGAGGAACGCGCTCGGGACCAGCTCAGGCAGTCCCGGCTGGTGGAGGTTCGCAAAGTCATCAAGAAGATCAGCCGGCGTACCGACGCGCTCCGGGCTGATTTGGAAAAGGCCGCCCGGTACCGGGACTATGCTCGTTACGGCGAGCTCCTGAAGGCGAACCTGGGGACCATTCAGAAAGGACAGGAAGAGGTCACCGTGGTCGATTATTTTGACCCGGCCATGCCGGAGCTGGTCATTCCCCTGGATGCGTCCAAAAGCCCCCAGGGCAACCTGAACGACTATTTCAAGAAGCATCAGAAGTACATGGCGGCGGAACGGGAGATCCGGCCGCGGCTGGAAACGGCCGAACGGGAGCTCCACGCCCTGCGTGCCGAGCTGACGATCATCGAGCAAGGAACCTGGGAACCGCCCGTAATTTCTGCTCCTCGGCTGGCCGGTCGCAGATTCCACCTGACCGACCACCGACCACCGCCCCCAGACCGCCGACCACGGACCGCAGACCGTGCCGCGCGCCGTTCAGGCCCCTTCCGCCGCTTCACCTCGGCAGACGGTCTTCCGATCTACGTGGGTCGCAACGCCCGCGAGAACGAGGAGCTCAGTCTCAAATTCGCCAAGAGCGATGACCTCTGGCTCCACGCCCAGGGCACGCCCGGGTCGCATGTCGTCGTCCGACTGGAGAAAGGCAGCGATCCGCCGCCCGAGACAATCAAAGACGCCGCCACCCTGGCACTGCTCTACAGTGACCTCAAAAAGAGCGGCAAAGGCGAGGTGATCTATACGCGAAGAAAATACGTCCGGAAAGCGAAGGGCCAGCCCCCCGGTACCGTCACGGTCACGCAGGAGAAGGCAATCTTCGTCACGCTCGACAAAACCCGTCTGCAAGCGCTCAAAGAGCGGTCCCGCTGATGGTCTTCAATCCATATTTACTGTCTCATGTGAATGGTGCTAGCATGCTATTTGGAGGATCACTGATGCCACAGATGACCGCAGTTCAAATCACCCGTCCGGGCGGCACCTTCGAAGTCGTCAAACGAGACGTGCCGGAACCTGGGCCCAACAAGGTCCGGATCAAGGTGCAAGCCTGCGGGGTTTGTCATAGCGACGTATTTGTGAAGGAAGGACATTGGCCGGGGCTGCAATACCCGCGCGTGACAGGCCACGAGGTGGCCGGAGTGATCGATGCAGTTGGACCAGGCGTGACGGCGTGGAACAAGGGCCAGCGGGTCGGTGTAGGTTGGCATGGCGGGCACTGCGGCCAGTGTGTCCCGTGTCGTCGTGGGGATTTCATCTGTTGCCAGATTCTCAGGATAACGGGATTCAGCGACGATGGAGGGTATGCCCAGTACATGATCGCGAGGAGCGACACGCTGGCGCTCATCCCAGACTCCTTACCGCCCGTCGAGGCGGCTCCCATCCTGTGCGCGGGCATTACGACGTTCAATAGTCTGCGTCATAGCGGGGCGGTCGCAGGAGACCTGGTCGCCGTGCAGGGCATGGGCGGACTCGGCCATCTCGGAATTCAGTTCGCGAGCAAGATGGGCTATCGCACGGTGGCCATTGGTCGAGGCAAGGACAAGGAACCCCTCGCGCTGAAGCTGGGTGCCATCCGATACCTCGACGGTGATGCGGTCAACGTCGCGACAGAACTGACGAGCCTGGGCGGCGCTTCGGTCATTCTCGCAACGGCTCCGAACAGTAAGGCCATGTCGGACCTGATTGACGGGCTCGGGGTTGGCGGCAAATTGCTGGCGGTGGGAGCCTCCGCAGACCCAATTAGCGTGACTCCCATTCAACTCATTGGGAAGCGCCGATCGATTCAAGGGTGGCCGTCAGGGAGTGCCCGAGACTCGGAAGACACGCTCGCCTTTTGTGCCCTCACCGGGATTCGGCCCATGGTCGAGACCTTCCCGCTTGAACAAGCTGCTGCTGCCTATGATCGTTTGTTGAGCGGCAAGGCGCGGTTCCGCGTGGTGCTCACGATGACCTGAGCCTGCCATTCACAATTGCAGTGGAACAGGACCTGCCTAAAGGAGGGATAGCGAGGGACACTATTCGCGCGCACGTTTACGAAGCCGTGGTCTTCCCAATATATTTCCTCTGCAACGATTTCTGCCTCAACTGCTCCACGAGGTCCTCGTATGAGGACGCCTGAATGATCTTGGTGAACTGTCCCCTGTAGTTACCGACCAGACTGATCCCGTCCATGATGACATCGTACATGCGCCAATCGCCAGATCCGTTCACCAGCCGATAGGACAGCGTGATATCCACCTTGCTGCCTCTCAGTCTCGATCTGACCTCGGCATAGGGTCCCTCAAGGCGTTCATCGAGAAACTTCACCTGCTCATCGGTGTACTCGTTCAGCTTGTTGGCAACCAAGTTGCTGAGAAGCTGAGCGAACAAGCCAACAAACTCCTGTCTCTCGTCGTCGGACAGGTTCTTCCAGTAGGGTCCGAGGGACCGCTTAGCCATTTCCTCATAGCTGATGCGATCGCCGATGACCTTATCGAGCTGCCGGCGACGTTCCTCGGCCTGTTCCGGTTTTTTCAGTTCCCCATTCTCTAAGATTCGGAAGACCTCCGTGATCGTGCTTCTCATCGCTTCCGTGGCGGTTTCCCCGGCCATGGATGGCGCCCCCCACGCCAGAACCATGCACACGGGCATCGCACTCATCACAGCCCGCAGAATCTGTCTGGCCCTGCTGGACCAGGCACTGAACACGCGTGGCGCTCCAACGCTGCTTGTTGGTTCCATGACGCTACTCCTTTTATACAGTGAATCCGGGTTTGGGGGCAAGTGCGACGACGACAGCGACGGTCCTGTCCTTACAAGTGTACCACTTTGGATCCCTTTGACTTTGCTCAGCATTTGTCATAAAAGGTACTCGGTCGGGATGATGGGCCTCGTGGTTAGCGTGATCACGATTCCCTCGGACAACTTGCGCCGAAGGGGAAGAGAAGAGGGTGGATGCGACGATAGGGAACGTATCGCCGTATTGAGCGCCCGCCGCGGGTGTCGGTCAAAGATTCCCCACCCTTTCGGTCTGACCCTGCAATATCATGAGGATGATCTCGTGGGTAGCGCCTCGATGCAGCCCCCGACAAATGATGTGACATATCCCAGTCTCGCGGTCTGGAAACGCGCCCTACTCTTTCACCTGCATAACTGGAACAATCTGCTACTGATCTCTCCTCTACTGTTGCTTCCGGTGGTGACAGATGTTCTACACACTGTGCTCATCAGGCAAACGCTCGAACGGAAGGGCCTCGTGGTTGGGTCGGCGGTCCTTCAAGCGTTCAGAGCCCTGCCAGCGCTTATCGCTCTGAAGTTCTATTTTTGGTGCCAAGGACTTCTTTGGAGTTTTGTCCCACTCTATGGTTGGATCAAGGACATAGATATTCGTATTTGTTGGGCCATGGCCTCCAATGTTCTCGTTTTTGAGCGGGCCTCTACGACAAATTGCCGGCGACGCTGCTGGGAGTTGGCTCAACATCCGCAGAAGGGAATGGCAATCCGAACGCTTATCACTGTTCCCGCCATTCTCGTAGCCAGTTCACTCGTAGCTTTTTCCATAATCTCCCTTTTCATCGAAAGTAAGCTTGTGTTCTGGATATGGATTGTAGTTGTATTGTGGGTACTTCTGGCAGGATCAGCCGCAGCGAATACTTATACCTACCTACGCATCGAGAATCGCAACCTCAAGTGACTTGCCCTGCTTACCCCATTCTTCTTGCCAGTGGTCCGGTGTTTTACAAGCGGAGGTCTGTCCGTCGAGAGCGGCGGGTAGATGCAGTTTGGTGGACACGCTGCGCCGATGGGCACCCCTCACCCCAACCCTCTCCCTCAAGGGGCGAGGGAGCGGCCCGTCAACTCACCACGCCCCCTTTTCATCCTCCCCACCTTGGTACGATTTGGTTGAAGAATTGGGGCCGTCGGGGCGGTGGTGAAGCCGACCTTGCGGACACGCCGTGCTGGTGTGCGTAGCGGAAGAACGTGCGAGGCCCGAGCGCTCAGACCTGCGCGATCAGGTCTGAACGGATCGGAGAACCCCCAATTCCGATTGGGGGATGGGGGGAGCCGCAGCCGTTCTTCCGGTAGCTACAGCAGCTAGGCGGGGATGCACCGGAGCGTAACCCACCGCCTCGACGGCCATACTCACTCCCCCACTCGCACCAACAACCCCTTTTCTTTGCAGACGCTAAACGTATACTGAAACCACCCAACCATCAGCGCAAGGTACAAGACATTGAGCCCGAAGGCCCAGGCCAGGTGCACCGCCGGCAACGTCCCGGTCGCCAGCACGGCCCGCATCCCTTCGAAAATATGGGCGGCCGGGTTACCCCAAGCGATCGCCTGCAACCAGCGGGGGAGGACTTCTATCGGATAGAACACGCAGGAGATCGGCTGAAACAGAAACACCATGCCCCAGGCCAGTACCTCCGCCTCCTGCCCGAACCGCATGATCAGCGACGTGGTGAGCACCCCGATCGTCCAGCCCGCGACGATCAGATTGAGCACGAAGGGGATCAGCGCCAGGCCGATCATGAACACGTTATAAGAATAAAACACGAGCGCCGCCACCACCATCACGATTCCGACCGCCATCACCTTGAAGACGCTCATCGCCATCGTCGCGGCCAGGAACTCGCTCGGCTTGAGCGGGCTCGCGAACAGGTTCATCAGGTTTCTGGCCCAAATCTCTTCCAGGAAGGAGATCGTGATGCCCTGCTGAGCACGGAACAGCACGTCCCACAGAATCAGGGCACCGAGAAAGAACGTGACCACTCCGGGCAATTGCCCCTGGAACCTCATCAGATAGACCGTGATGAAACCCCAGACGACCAGATCGAGGAACGGCCAGTAGAAGATCTCCATGAGCCTGGGCAGGCTCCGCCGATACAGATAGAGATGGCGCGTGATGAGGGCTGTAATGCGGTGGAGTTTCATTTCGAAAACAAACTCGAGTGTCTTTCCGTTATAGGAGTCACTGCGTAGGTGAACCCCACACTTTGTTCAACATAGTCCGAAAGGTCCTCAAAAAGGCTGAAGCAAAGTAGCTTCCATCTGGCATCCTCCGAAGCGAGAAGATCACGAGAGACAATAGAAAAGTAAGAGCACCTATCCAGAAAAAGGCTCCATTTACTCGCGGACTGCCAGCAACTAAAAATATTCCAACGAGAAATGCGGACGGAATGCTCGCCATACTGAATCCGCTCAGGATAACAGTCCACCCGCAAGTCTTCCGAGAGATACCAATCATTCCAACCACGAGCAAAAGAATACCCCAGCATGCACTCATTACAAAAAGGGACGAAACGACCCCGATGAAAAAATCAACAAGCCACTGGGTCAAGCTTTGATTGATTTCTCCCAAAGTAACCCTCTATAGCGCCAGAAGAAACCAACCGCGGCCAAGGGATTACTTCTCACGTGCCAATTTAAGAAACACCTCTTCCAGATCCGTCTGGCCGAAGCGTGTCACGATTTCCTGCGCCGTGCCCTGCGCGACGATCTTGCCACGCTGGAGAAAGATGATCCGGTCGGACATGTCTTCCATCTCCCGCATGTTGTGCGAGGTGTAGAGCACGCTCAAGCCGGCCGACCGGCGGACATCCTTCAGCAGGCTCCGTGTCTTGTGCGCAATATCCGGGTCCAGGCTGGCGGTGGGCTCGTCCAGGAAGAGCACCTTGGGTTCCGTCAGGATCGCCTTGGCCAGCGTGAGGCGGGTCATCTGGCCTGAGGAAAGTTTCCTGGTCACCTTGCTGCGGAACTCCTCCATCTCCAGAGTTTTGACGACCTCATCAATGCGTCGCGGGATGTCCGTCATGCCGTAGAGTTTCGCGACGACCCTGAGATTCTCCTCCACCGTCAGCGAATAGGGCATCGAAATATAGGTGGAGGAGAAGTTGACCTGCTGCAGGATGGTTTCCCGGTGTCTCGCCAGATCCAGGCCGAACATGCGGATGGACCCCGCGGTCGGCGTGATCAGGCCCAGCAGCATCTGGATCGTGGTGGTCTTGCCGGCCCCGTTCGGACCCAGGAGTCCCAGGATCTCGCCCTGGCGGATCTCGAACGAGATCCCGTCTACGGCGGTGAACTCGCCGAAGCGTTTGGTGAGATTTTGGACTTCGACAATGGGGGAGAGCATTTAGTTTGACAAAAAAATTGCTATCTTCTCCGGCAGATGGCAAATCTCGCACTTTTTGCTCAAGACTTTCCCTTCGTGCGTGGTCTTCCCATCGTGGCACCGGAAGCAATCAGCCAGCGCCACCGCTCGGAGCTTGGTGCCCTCAGGATGATCAGGATAGTACGGTTTTGGATCGCTCGCCACGTGTCCGCGTGGGATCACGATTGGGTAGCCTTTGATCGGCTTCTCGTGCACGACGCGCGAGTGGCACGTGGTGCAGCCTTCCCCTTTGTCGCGCTTGGCGAACGCCTCGATGTGCTTCCGGTGGCTCATGATCAGCCCGACGTCCTTGACCGGTGGTGGCAGGTCTCGCACCGCGATCTCAGACACGCGCAGGATGGCTTGGTGGCACCCGAGGCAGACCTCGGAAGACACGGTGGCTTGCAGGTTGTGAGGATCCGTGGGAGTGCCGAAAACATAGATCGCCACGTCTCTGAGCCCGACAATCACCTTGTCCTGGAGATACCCCTCGACAGTCGGTCGGACGTGACAGTCCACGCAGGTGACGGTCTTGTGCGAGGAGACAAGCCAGCTCTCGTAGGATGGCCGAATATTGTGGCAGCTTGCGCAGAGTTTGGGGTGGCTGGTGAGCGGAACGGCGACTCCCCCGAAGGCCAGCGCGCCGGCAACCATTGCCCCGATGACGAGAGCCCTCGGCTTCCGGATCATGCGCGCTTCGGGAAATGGCGGGTAATCAACGCGGTGAGACTCGCGAGATCATCGGGGTCAATCAAGGGCACCCCGAGATCCATCGGCTTGTCGGAGACGACGGCCAGCAGGCCCTCAGGAGACACGGGCACTTCTCCGACCTGATCCCGAATCACCACGATCTTCGGATACCCCTCGCTCTTCCACCCTTCGGCAATCACCAGGTCAATGTGCTGATCCAGGAAGCGATCCCGCAGTTCCTCCACCTTAATTTCATCCGGCACGTCGGAAAACAGGGCCAGGCTGCCCTTCGACACCACGATCACGGAGCTGGCACCGGCCCGCTTGTGCCGCCAACTGTCCTTCCCTTCGGTGTCCAGCTCGAATCCGTGCCCGGCATGTTTGATGGTCGCCACCCGGTAGCCGGCCTGGACGAGCTCAGGGATCAGTCGCTCAATCAGCGTGGTCTTCCCGCTATTGGACCGCCCGACGAAACAGATAATGGGAATACACATAAATGGTCAATGGGTGATGGTCAATGGGTGATGGTTCCTTGCCAATGGCGAGGAGGACCGATCGGCATCTGTCCTCATCAACCATCGACCATCAACCATGATCCATGAGCTGTTCATTAACGGGCCCAGAACTGCCCGCTCAGGACCTGCACGTCGACCGTATCGCCCGGGTTGAGGCGCTCGACATGCTCCGGAACATCGATCAGCCCGTTCGCCTTCACCATCGAGGTCAGGATCCCGGAACCCTGTTCGCCCGTCGTCCGGACCTTTAGCACGCCGCCCTCCAGGCTCAATATCCCCCGCAGAAAATGACGCCGGTCTGGACGCTTCGAGAATTTTTCCTGAAACGCCGCCTGGACCACGGGACGTCCATAGCTGCGATGGCCCGACATCTTCAGCATCGCCGGACGGACGAGTTGCTCGAACGTGACCATGGACGACACCGGGTTGCCGGGCAACCCGAAGGCCAGCGTGTGCTGAATCCTTCCGAAGGCCAGCGGCTGCCCCGGCCGGATGGCCAGCTTCCAGAAATGCATCTCGGCGCCCAACTCCTTGAACACCGCCTTGGTGAAATCGTAGTCGCCCATCGAGACGCCGCCGGAGAGCACCAGGATGTCCGCATTCAGTCCATGAGCGATCTTTTCTTTGAGGGCCGACGGCTGGTCCCTGGCAATTCCGAGCAGAAACGGAATCCCCCCTGCCTCCTGCACCGCCGCTGCGATTCCGTAACTGTTCGAGTTGACGATCTTGTCCTCATCGAACCGCTCGTCCAGATCAGCCAGCTCATCGCCGGTGGACAGGATCGCCACCCTCGGTCGCTGATAGACGAAGACGAAGGATCTGGCGAGAATGGCCAGCATGCCGGCCTCGGCCGGGCGGATCTGGGTCCCCTTGGCGATGATGCAGTCGCCCTTCTTGACGTCTTCGCCCTGGGGACGGATATTGGCCCCGCGCCGCTCTGGCTTGAAGATCCGGACACTGTCGCCGTAGGGCTCCGTCTCCTCGACCTTCACGACCGTATCCGCACCCTTAGGAACCGGCGCGCCGGTCATGATCCGGATCGCCTGCCCGGGTCCGACGCTCCTGGTGGCCGCCTTGCCGGCGGGCACGTCTTCGATCACCGTGAGCACGGCCGGTTTGGTGATCGCGTGCTCCTGCTTGATATCCTCCCAGCGCACCGCAAAACCGTCCATGGCCGAATTATCCCAGGGCGGATTGTCCCGCGCGGCGATAATGTCCTCCCCGAGCACGCGACCCAGCGCCTCGAGCAACCCGACCTTTTCCAGCCCAAGCGGTCGAACCGAGTCCAGGACTGTCTTCCGAGCATCCTCTAACGATGTGAGTCCTTGCATCTTTCCTCTTAGTAAATAGCTAATCGCGAGCAGCGGGAGAAAAGTTCAGATCGTGGAGCGCCTTGTTTGTGGCTCTCCGGTATAGGCGCTTAGCTCTTACCTATCGGCCATTCGCTGCTAGCTCTTGCGCGGCCCAACTCGCAGCAGCGAGCCGCTTCGCTTGCAGAACTGATCCACCTGGTTGGCGATCGTATGGAACGCTTCGGCGGTCGGCGTGTCCGAGTAGAACATCGCAAACGGCTCGCCCGCGTCGCATTGCGTGACCACGTCGGGGTCCAGCGGAATGCGGCCGAGGAAGGGCACGCCCATCTCTGTCGCTGACGCTTCCCCGCCCCCCTTTCTGAACACCTCGATGTGCTTGCCACAATGCGGGCAGTCCAGACCGCTCATGTTCTCCACGATCCCGATGATCGGGAGCTCGCTGTCCTTCGCAAAGGTCACCGACTTCCGCGAGTCCAGCAGCGCCACCTCCTGCGGCGTGGTGACGATGACGCAGCCGCTCACGTTCCCGATCAGGTCGACGGTGGTGACCGATTCATTCCCGGTCCCGGGCGGCAGGTCCACCAGCAGGTAATTCAGGTCCTGCCATTCCACCCCGCCGAGCAGTTGATTGATGAATTCGTACTTGTAGGCATCCCGCCAGATGATGGGATCATCCGAATTCTGCAGCAGGAAGGACATGGAGGCGATCTTTAAATTATAGGCCTGAAAGGGAATGATCCCCCCCGAGCTGCTGATCTTGAGCTTCTGGCCCTCCGCCCCCACCATCTTCGGAATATTGGGCCCGTGGATATCCATGTCGCAGATGCCGACATGGTAGCCCTTGAGCGCCAGGCTGACAGCAAGGTTGGTGGTGACGGTGCTCTTGCCCACCCCCCCTTTGTTGCTCATGACCAGGACCTTATGCTCGATCCGCTCCATCCGCTTGCCCACCAGCCAGCGGCTGTGTCCCTCCTTGTCTTTCTGGCAGGTCTCGTTCTCGTCGCAGATCGCGCAGGCCCACATGTAGGTGCAGGCATCCCCGCTCCCCGACCCCGGATGCTGGATGACCTTCAGTTCGCCAGGCATGGTTAAGTCCTCGTGACAGGTGACGCGGGGCACCCATTGCATTCTTCGGAGCAATGGGTCCCGGTGACGCGTGATTCGGAATTTACCAGTCGCACGCTATTTCGTTTCAATGATGCTTCCCGCTGGAAATTTACTCCGGGGCCTCACCTGTCACCCGTCATGCGTCACGTTTTTTGATCTTTTCAACCGTATGCTCCAGAATCGCCGTCAGGACCGCGAGGTTTTCGCGAGCCCCTTTGGGGCTCCCGGGCAGATTGACGATGAGCGTCTTGCCGCGGGTGCCGGCAGTCCCCCGGGAGAGCATCGCAGTGCGGACCTTCTTGAGACTCTCTTGTCTCATCGCCTCCCCGATCCCGGGTATTTCCTTCTCGATCACGTCGCGGGTGGCCTCCGGCGTCCAATCGGCAGGCCGCACCCCCGTGCCGCCCATCGTGAGGATCACGTCCGGGGCATGCTCCTCGCACAGCGCAATCAGCCGCTCGCGGATCGCCTTGCGATCGTCAGGGACGGCCTCGGACGTGACCAGGGTGCCGGGCAGCTCGCCGACCATCTGCTCCACGGCCTGCCGTCCCTTGTCGGGCTCCACCCCCGACACGATCTTGCTGCTGACGACGAGAACCGCAACTCTCAGCATCGCAGAACACAGAGGACAGCGAACAGCCGGCGGCTCTGAGGATCCTGCCACTAGCTATTCGCTATACGCCATATGCTCTTCGCATGAACCGTCACCGCCTCCCCCCGCCGGAAGGCACACCCACATACCGGTCTTCCGTCGCCGCCGGAGGCTGCGTCGGCCTCGCCTTACCCTGGCCGTTGCTGCTGCCTGAGGCCCCCGCCGCTGCTGCTGCGGGAACGCCCGAGCCGCTGGTGCTGTCCACCGTGTCACGACCACCCTCCCTGCCGAATACCCGAGCGCCCACGATCCCCACTTCGTAAAAGACATACATCGGCAGCGCCATCAAGCACTGGTTGAACGGATCAGGGGTGGGGGTCAGAACCGCGGCGACCACGAATGCGCCGAGAAAGGCCCACTTCCGATAGCGCTTCAGGGAGGGGGCATTCACCCAACCCAGCTTGGCCATCAGCGTGATGGCCAGCGGCACCTCGAAGATCAACCCGAAGATGAGCAGGAACCAGAGGGCAAAGCCCACGTACTGGGCGATGGAGAGCTGGGGAATGAACCCGGCGTTCACGCCGTACGAGACCAGGAAGTTCAGCGCGAACGGCAGCACGAAGAAGAACGAAAACAGCAACCCGCAATAGAAGGCCGCCGCGCTGATCAGGACAAACGGCCCGACGAACCGCCGCTCCTGGACGTGCAGGCCGGGGAGCACAAACTGCCAGGCTTCCCACAGCACGTAGGGGGTGGACAGGACGAGGGCGAACAACGCCGCGACTTTCACGTTTTGCCAGAGCGCTTCAGCCGGAGCGAGAAACACGAAGGGAATGACGGGCAGATCGGTCGGCACCCAGCGCAGTGTCCCGGGAATGAACATGTTCTGGAGGGGGACCCGCAGCCACTGAACCAGCATGTCGGCATAGAAGAAGGTCCCCACGAAAACCACCCCGACCACGACGACGGCGCGCGTGAGCCGGACCTGGAGCTCCACGAGATGCTCCATGACCGGCATCTTCTTGTCTTCCAGCGGCGCGAAGACCCAGTCCTGAAGCCACTTGCGGAATTTGGACCCATCAGCCATCGGCCACCTGAGTGGAAACCATGGGCCAGGGTTCTCAGCCTTGACCTGAACCTCGACCTTGCTTACTTCGGGTTCACCGCCACAAACAGGTTGTTGCCCTGCCGACTCAGGAGCAGGACCACCATCTCGTCTTTCTTAATCTTGGCCGAGATCTTCTGGTAGTCGTCGAGGCTCTTGACGACCTCTCGGTTTACTTCCTGGATCACGTCGCCTCGCTGGAGTCCGGCCGCTTCCGCAGGACTGCCTCCCTCGACGTGGTTGATGAGCACCCCGGTGGTCTTCGCGGGCAGATTGAGCTGGCTCATCGTGGACTGATCCAGCGCCTGAACGCGGAGAGAGGCCAGCACATTGTCCGGCGGCTTCACGGCGGGTTCGGGAGTTGCTGGGCTGGGTTCTCTGCGAGCCAGCACCTCGTCGGGAGGCCGCTCTGCGATCTTCACGGTCATGACCTGCTCTTTGCCGTCCCGCACCACCTTTACCTTTGCGGTGCGGCCGACGAGCGTGCGCGCGACCAAGTTGCGAAGCTGGCTGACGTTCTGGATCTCTTTCTCGTCGAACCCGATGATGACATCACCGCGCTGGAGCCCGGCCGCCGATGACGGTCCGTTGTCGTTGACGTCACTGATGAGGACGCCCTTACGCTGCTCCGGGATCTTGAAGGACTTGGCCAGCGCGGGGGTGATTTCCTGGATCGCGATCCCCATCCATCCGCGGACCACCTTGCCGGTTTTCTGCAAGCTGTCCACGATGTCCACCGCGATACTGCTGGGAATGGCGAAGCCGATCCCTTCGGAGCCGCCGGTTCTCGAGAAGATGGCGGTGTTGATGCCGATCAGCTCGCCGCGCATGTTCACCAAGGCGCCGCCCGAGTTGCCGGGATTGATGGCCGCGTCGGTCTGGATGAAGTCCTCGTAATCCGCGATGCCCACATTCCCGCGGCCCAACGCGCTGATGATCCCCAGCGTCACGGTGGAGCTCAGACCGAACGGGCTGCCCACCGCGAGAACCAGGTCGCCGACCTGCAGCTTCTCGTAATCGGCCCACTTCAACGCCGGTAGGTTGTCTGCTTCGATCTTGATCACCGCCAGATCGGTTTTCGGATCCGTCCCGATGACCTTCCCCGGGAACTCACGTTTGTCGCTCAGTGTCACCGTGATCTGCGTGGCGTTCTCGACGACATGATTATTGGTCACGATGTGGCCCTTGGAATCAACGATCACCCCTGAGCCCGCGCTCTGATCCGGCCGTCCGGGAGGGCCCGGCGGTCCGGGGAAGGGGGGCGGGATGGGAGGTTCCATACCCGGCGGCTCTTCGCCCGGCGGTCCTCCTGGAGGACCGCCGAAGGGGCCGGGCGGTAACGGTCTGCGGCCCTCTCGTCGAGCTTCGCCGCCGGTGACAGCTATATTCACCACGGCCGGGGTGACCTTCTTGACGATGTCGGAGAACCCCGAAGCCAGCGCCGGCGGGGCCGCGGCTTCCGAGGCCGACCAGCCGACCACGATGGGAAGGCCGGCCAGTGCCAGGATCACCAGCCCGGCCGCTGAGACCCAGATGAAACTCGGTCCGCCGTGGAGAAGCGCGTTACGCTTCAACGATCCTTGCTTGCTCTTGTGCATAATGATGACCTCAATGACTCGTGTGTGTGGGATTGACGTCCAGGCCGGAGAGCCCCTGCGCCATCAGCGACCGCGCGACTCTCCAGCTTGCGCAACGGACCATTTTACACCAACCGCGCTCCCGCCTTCAAAGACAAAAACGCCCCTCCCAGCGGAGGAACCGGCCGGGGGAACGCCGACCATAGCCTGAGATTCTGCTTGTGGGCCGGGCGGGTCGGTGGTGGCCTGGGTTACCCCCTCCGCGTATCCAGTTCGGCCTGGCGCTTCTGGATCCAGGCGTCCTGGAAGTTCGGGACCACGCGCTTGAGCGCTTCGTTCATGGCGATGACGCGAAGGGTGTTGGGCGCGCCCTCGTACGTGGGCGGCCACCAGCGCCAGTTCGGTTCCTGGGGGCGTCGCCAGATCACCGGGTACCATTGGTTGATCCCGGGCGCGGTCGGTCGATCGAGCGTGGCCCAGCCCCGTCCTTCCGCCCTTACCAGGGTCTGCCCGGTTTTGACGTCAATCAGGGCCACTTCAAGGAGCGACCAGTTGTCGCGGCGCAACCCCGGCTGCGCATGCGAGGTCCAGCCGAGAAACACAGTGATCGGATACTCCTGCTCCGTGCTGGAGGCCACGGCCACCACCAGGTAGTCGAGGCCATGTTTCATTCCAAGCTCGCGGAATTGCGTAGTGTCTCCGCCTGGACGGATCCCTTCCGCCGGAATGATCTTGTCAATCACGATGGGCAAGAACTGGGCGAATTGCTGCTTGAGCTCGTCGCCCAGACGGTTCAAGGCTTCGTCCGGGAGTGCCGGGGCGGCATCGGGCGCGGTGGTGTCCGGAATCAGGACGAGCCCGGCACGGATCGGGCGTTGCTCGGGCAAGCTCGTCGCCGACGAGGGCTCACTGAATGCCTGCTCCCCCATATAGGCGGCCAGCCGGTTGGGCGGAACCGTGGACGCGCAGGCAGAGAGACCGAGCAGGCCGGCCAGTAATCCGAGCATCACCCCTCGTTGTCGCCTCATACGTCACCTCCGGCTAGTCGCTCCCCGCTATGAGCTATCTGCTGAATATACGTTCACCCGACTCAGGCGGTTCTGTCAAGCCCCCGGAACCTCCTCGCCACCCGGCTCCCGATCGCAGCCTCTTGCAATTCCGATGCTATGGGGTATAGGCTGTCGCCGACCTAAGAGCGGACCGGGCAGTTCACTCCGGAGCTTGCCCCCATGAGCACCCCGAAACCTGTCGGAGCCATCCGCCTGTCCGTTGTCATTCCGGCTTACAATGAGTCCTTGCGGATTCTGCCCTATCTCACCCACATCGCCCGCTATCTGGGACGGCGCGGCGACTCGCACGAGATCATCGTCGTGGACGACGGGAGCACCGACAAGACCGCCGCGGCGGTGAAGCAGCTCCAAACCAGTCAGCCAGCCGTCCGCCTGATTCAACTCTCTCGCAATATGGGAAAGGGGGCTGCAGTCCGAGCCGGCATGCGCGAGGCCCGCGGAGAGATGCGTCTGTTCGCGGACGCCGACGGGGCGACACCGATCCAGGAACTGGAGCGGCTGGAGGCCGCCATCAAGGCGGGGGCAGACCTCGCCATCGGCTCCCGCCCCCTGGCGGCCAGGGACAGCCGATTTACCATCAAAGCCCGTGTGCACCGATCCGTGCTGGGAAGTCTCTTCAACCTGGTCGTCCGGAGCCTTGGCCTTCACGGGATCACGGATACGCAATGCGGCTTCAAGCTGTTCCGAGCGCCCAGCGCGCAGGACCTGTTCTCGGTGATGCACGTCAATGGCTACGGGTTCGACCTGGAACTGCTCTATCTCGCGCAGCGCCGTGGCTATCGCATCGTCGAGGTGCCGGTCAATTGGGCCGACCAGCCCGGCTCGAAGGTACGCGTCTTCCGGGACGGTTTCCGCATGCTTCGAGAGATGCTGGCCATCCGCCGCAACCATGCGAATGGCCTTTATCCCCCTCTGCCGGACACCAAAGCACTGGCCCACACGGTCGTCAACGCCGACCTGGAAGCCACCATCCCCTCCGCAGGGTCCTGACGCGTCGCTCGTATCTCGCATCTCGTATCTCGTCCCCCTCTCCAGCCCTCCCCCTTGCTCAGGGAGAGGGGAGGGTGGCGGTTCACGCTTCACGCTTCACGTAAATCACCACCTTCGCATCTTCATACACCGCCGGCCAGTCGGGCCGGCTGCCCAGCGCCTGTTGGAGCGGGGTCCCGCGCCCCACAATGGCCCAATCCACCCCGTACTTGTTGAGCACGCCCAAGGCCGGCGGGTCCCAGGAAGTCAGTGCCACGTAGTCTTTGAAGATCCAGCGGTCTCCCATCCTGAAGGCCGGCATCCGGCCGTCGATAAAAATTTTCTCCTCGGGCAGCCACCACAGCAGGAATCCGCCCACCCCGTAGTCATTGTAGAGCCTGGTCCCGACCTGGTCCCGATGCGCCCGGAGCCACTGCACCGCCTCGATGGGATACTCCGTGCTTCGGAAAAATTCTTCCGGCGCCACTCCGCATTGCACGACCCGCTCCAGATGAGCCGGGCCCAGCACCACGACACCAACCGCCGCGGCCACCGTCACCGCCAGCAGCGCTTGCTTCCGGCGCTGGAGGCCGACTACAAAACGGGCCGAAGCTCGGGTTGTAAGATCAGCCACCAGTTCGGCGACGAGCGGGACGCTGACCAGCAGAAAGAGCGGTACGTTCCGCCAGTGCCTCAGCGACAGCCCCAGAAACGCCGCGAGCATCACCCACCGCACCGGCTCTACACGGCGATACGCGACCATCATCAGAATACCCAGCACCGCCAGGTAAGCCAGGTAGAGCGTGCCGGCTCGGGACTCCCACGACACCGGCTGCCATTCATGCAGGGTCTGGATCATGAACTGATCGGTCAACGAAAGATACAGCTCCGCGTGCAGCCGCCAGCCGTACGGGTTGATCAAGGTGACAAGCGCCGCCAGGCCACCCACCAGGGCCAGGCGCCGCATCTGGGACCACCCCATCACCGGCTCATCCAGCCGATCGGCGAGGACGGGCCATCGGTCAACAACCAGTCGCGTCACGCCGGAGGCGACCAACACCAACCCCATCGCGAACAAGCCCGCCGTGAAGGCACCATGCAGATTGGCCCAGAGCAAGAACAAGAGCGGTATGACCCAGAGGTTGATTCGGCGGCCGGCCTGGTACCGCGCGCAGAGTCGGAGTACCAGCGCCAAACCCAGCAGGGAGACCATCTGGGTTCGGGCACCCAGGAACGGCAGCGCGACCCAGAGCGTCGCCGCCACGGCCACCAGTTTCGCCGTTCGGCCAGCCCGGGCGTGTCCCGCCGCCAGGATAAACGCGGCGGCCGTCACCAGGGCGAAGAGCACGATGACACCCAGCGGCCCGGCGGTGCCCAGACTGCGGTAGATCAGCCCGATCACTCCGTCTGTCAGCCAGGCATGCTCCACCCAGGGCCAGTCCGGCACGGTGTGGGAGTACGGATCGGTGGCCGGCAGCCGCCACCCGTGTTGGATCAAGTCAAGGCCGGTGCGCACATGCCAGCCGAAATCGGGATCCACCAGCGGCTGGAGGACCAGATTCAGAATGAAGAAGAACAGGAGGGCATCCAAGGCGGGAAGAGACGGGTGACCGGTGACGGGTGACGGGTGAAAAGTCGACGAAGGCGGAGTCGTCTTTCCTGGCTTCTCCTCACTCCTCACGCCTCACGCCTCACGCCTCACGGCCTTTTGACCAGCAGATTCTCCAGCACGAGGAAATCGACCTGGGTCCTCAGAAAACACCGCACGGCCTCAGTCGGGTTGCACACAATCGGCTCGTTCACGTTGAAGGAGGTGTTCAAGAGCATCGGCACGCCGGTGATTCGGTCAAAGGCCTGAAGCAGCCTTCTGAACTTCGGGTTGCTGTCCTGATCCACCGTCTGGATGCGCGATGTGCCATCCGCATGGACCACCGCCGGGATAACGCCCTTGGCGGACGGCCGGACCTTGGCCGTAAAGAGCATGAAGGGCGAGGGGCCCGGCGCGTCGAAGAACTCCGCCGCGCGCTCTTCCAGCACGGACGGGGCGAAGGGTCTGAACGGCTCGCGGAGCTTCACCTTGGCGTTGATCAGTTCCCGCATATCCTCCCGTCTGGGATCGGCCAGCAAGCTTCGGTTCCCGAGGGCCCGCGGTCCCCACTCCATGCGACCCTGAAACCAGAACACGAGGCGACCTCCTGCGAGCTCCGCCGCGACGCGCTCGCAGAGCGCCTGATCCGGGAGAGTCTGCCAGGCCAGGCCGGCCTCCTCGAGAGATCGCCGACACTCCTCCTCGCTGTAGCGCGGCCCGAGGTACGCCTCGCGCATGACCAGCCGCTCCGGCATCGCGCGACGCCGGGCGGACAGCCAGAGCGCCGCGCCCAGCGCGGTGCCGGCATCCCCGGCCGCCGGCTGGACGTAGACCTCCCGGAACTCCAGCTCACGGCGGATCCGGCTGTTGGCCACACAGTTGTACGCGACGCCCCCGGCCAAGCAGAGGTGGTCGGCCTTGGTCAGGCGCTTCAGGTGCCGGCCCAGGTGCAAGAGCGCTTCTTCAAGCACCACCTGGAAGCTGGCGGCCATATCGCGATGCCGCTGGATGAGCTCCTCCCCGGCCAGGCGGTTCGGCCCCAGCAACGCCAGCAGTCCCGGAGTGAAGATCCCGACGCGCGCCAGGTGAAAATCCAGCAGCCGCGTGTTCAGGTGAAACGCGCCGTCCGGCAAGAGGCGCAGGATATGGTTCCGAAAGATATCGGCAAACCGTGGCTCTCCATAGGCGGAAAGCCCCATCACGATATATTCGTCGTGATCCGGGCGAAACCCGAGGTACGCGGTCATCGCGGCGTAGAACTGCCCCAGCGAGTGCGGCAGGTCGATCCGGCTCAGGACCTTGATATCGGTTCCCTCCCCCATGGCCAGCATGGAGGTGTGGGCCTCTGAGGCGCCGTCCACGACCAGAATGGCCGCGCGCTCGAACGGGGACACCAGAAACGTGCTCGCCGCATGACAGAGATGATGATCGAGATAGACCGGCCGAGCCTGGCCCAGGCCGACCTGCGCGTGCAGCTTGCGAGCGAGCCACGCCAATTCGAGCCACTCGCCCGTTACTCGCTCGAGGCCGCGCTGTCCCTTCACCCGAAACAAGGTCGGAGACCGGAGCATCGCCCCCACTGCAAGGGCGGCGCGGCGGCCCAGGACCCAGTACTTCCAGGGCACTGCAATCTCGTCCACTTCGGCCAGCTCGACCCCCGCCGCCCGCAGGCAGGAGCGGATCGCGTGGACCGGCAAGGCTGTGACATGCTTGATCCGAACGAACCGCTCTTCTTCGGCGGCAGCCAGAATGCGGCCATCCCGCACAAGGGCGGCGGCCGCATCACGCATGTTCAGCAAGCCCAGCACCAGCATGGGCCGCTAGGATAACCGAGCCGCCATGCTCTGGCAAGAACGAGAAGGGCGGCTCCTGCCAAAGTTGCATTTCCGGGACAAATTGGGTACGGTGACGCACAACGCCACCGGTTAGAGCGGGGTTGCTTTTGCGAGGTTCTTCCGTGCGTTATGTGATGACGCAGGAGGCCAGGCGGGCGAGATCACGAGCCGAGTCGTTCGTGGGGCTGTGGGGCCTCCTGTTGCTGTTATCCCTTGCTCTGCACTCGGCGGGATGTGAACAGGTCAAGGGCGTGTTTGCGCGCGCCTCGGTCCCGGACATGGGCTCGCGACTGCCGGTCACGGTTAAACTGGAGCTTGATCCTGCACTGACGAATATCAGACTGCAATACTCCGACGCCTGCAACTCGCCGAGGGAGATCCGGCTCGGCTCCGAACTGGAAGACGTGATCCTTCAGGCCGCGCACCAGAATTTCAAGGTGATCGATGCGGCCGACAAGGGCCCGGCGGAGAAGCCGGACATCCAGGTCTACCTTGCGCTCCAACAGTCCGGACTCCAGATTCAGTCGGATAACGTCTATGACCGCCTGCCTGCCGAGATCAAGCTGGAAGCGGTGGCGGTCTTCCGCGACCCATCCGGCAAGCTGATCCAGGAGCGGCCACTCAAAGCCACGAGGAAGGAGCGACTCCTCCTTGAGCCGACGCAGCATCGGTGCGAGTACTCTTCCATGGACGCGTTCGTCCACGACACGGCCGTGACCCTTGCGACCCAGTTCATTCGTGAAACCCGCGCGGTCATCGATCCCGACAACCAAATGGCCCAGGCCGGTCAGGCTCCGGCTCCGCCGGCCGGCCGGCTCCCCATGCCAGGAGGCCCGGTCCAGCCGGCGGGGACCGCCCTGTCGTTCAAGGCCACCCTCCTGGATGAGAACGGCAACCTCATTCTTGAAGGAGGCGAGCGGGTGCGGGTGCGGGTGGACCTGGTCAATACCGGAGCGGCCCCCGTGCAGAGTGTCTCGGTCAGCCTGGCCGGGACGCCTGTGCTGTTGACTCAGTTCCCCGCGACTACCTTGCAGGTCGGGACGCTCCAGCCGGGCGAGTCTCGCTCCCTGGAGTTCGCCGCGACCGTCCCGCCGGGCGTCCAATCACAGAGGGCTGAGCTACAGGTAGCAGTGGCGGTGGCGGGCGCCGCGGCGGCGACGCCACAAACGATCGTGGCGGCGATGCGATCCCGAGCCGAGGTGGGGACGATGCCGGGAGAATCCGTCTCCAAGCGACCGGCTCCGGCTGTCCGTTTCGATAGCGTCAGCATCGACCAGGTTCCGACCGCTGCCGCGGGATTCCAGCGACCCCAGGCCCAGCTTCTTGCGATCGGCATCGGGTCCTATCGCGACCAGTCACACTCTGTTCGCAAATACGCTGCGGCAGACGCGGGCCTGGTGGCTGCCTACTTTCAGGCCCTGGGCGGGGTGCCGAGCCAGAACGTGCGGGTGCTTCAGGACCGGAAGGCGTTGCGGTTCGACATCGAAGAGGCGCTGCTGGACTGGCTGCCCCCTCGCGTCACACGGGAGTCTCTCGTGATCATCTACTTTGCCGGTCAGGCGCTCGTCTCCCCCTCGGGCGAGACCTACCTCGTCCCGTACGAAGGTGGAGCCCAGGCGCCGGCACGACTGTACCCGGTGAGAGATTTACAGGCTGCGCTGGGGAAACTGAATGCACGGCTTGCGCTGCTCATTTTCGACGGAGCGGTGTCTCGCCTGGGAGGGAACGGCCGCGCCGGCAGCAAGTCACCACAATGGGACACCGGCAGCAAGGGCGTGGTGCGGCTGATCGCCTCTACGGGTCTTCAGAACGGCCTGGAGCCAGCGCAGCTTCGCCACGGTCTGTTCACGTACTACCTGCTGCGGGGGTTGCGAGGCGAGGCGGACAAGAATCAAGACGCCGAGGTGACGCTGGGTGAACTGACCGCCTTCCTCCAAGAGACCGTGCCGGCGGCCTCCAAGGCCGAGTTCCGTCAGGAGCAACGCCCCCTCGTCTATCCCCCGATCTCCGCGTCAAGCCAGTTGGCTGCGCTCACGCTGAGTAAATCGGCTGCGGCAGGCAACTCGGAGCCCCGGTAGACACCCCGCTCTGCCGCATCCCCCCTGTCCTGTTGGGCCTCCCTACGTTCCATCATCCGATCCGACGTCTGATCCATCCTTGGCCATCACGCGGCGACAAACAAAAAGAGGCAGAGGAGCCGAGCTCCTCTGCCTCCTCCTTGAAACAGACCGACCTGCTTATTCGGACTCTTTCTTCTTGCAGAATGTGCGCTCGTAGTGGATGACCATCCAGGCCTCTTCCTCGTTGATCGCGGCCGGAATCAGCGGCACCATCCCGGTTCCCGCGCTGCCGTTCTTGATCACCCAGAACAGCTCGCCGTCCTTCCGCTTCTTGTGGAATTTGCAGTTGGTGAAGTCCCGGGGGCTCGGGTTCAGAATCTGGCCGGCGGGACCGTCGCCTTTCCCCTCCTTGCCGTGGCAGTTAAAGCAGGTCCCTTTGCCTTCGAACAACGCCTTACCCTTCGCGATGTTCGCAGGCGTCTTTTCAATCGGGTTCTTCATCTCCTTGGCCTCAGCGATCTGATCCGCAGGAACTCGCGGCGGCAGCGGATCCCGCTCTTCTGCCACCACCGCCGTGACCGACAGGAACATGAGTGCAGTCAAGAAACCGGCAAACCGTACCAGAT
>JAHRHE010000001.1 GCA_020027965.1 Nitrospirota bacterium
GCTCCGGATTGACCTTGATTCCCTGCTTGCCTTCCATCGGACACCTCCTTCATTATTGTCGCCTCTTGAAGTGTCCGTACAACTAGGGTTAGCTCACTCCGACCCCAATTCCATATCCAATGCGATACACTCTGTATCTGATTTGATATCGCCAGACTGATAAAGCTTCACACTGTCCTTTTTCCCTTTCCTCTCCCAGTATACTTGTTTTCGATTTTCTATCACGGTGTTGAGGATGAAAGAAGGGCAATCAGTGACGCTCTCGTCTAACTGGCATCATGGTTGCTTATATAATCGGCAAACCATGACGAAGCAGATGTGCCTCAAGACGGTGAGAGATGGAGCCTCGAAGCAGCGAGGTGGTGGAAAAACGAAATGGTTGTATTTGTATCCCTTTACCCTGAGGAAACGTTGATGATTGCAAGGAGCCGCCTCAGACCGACTTGGGGAACGATTGGGTCTGACACTTTAGCACAAACTCTCTAACAGCTACCCTAGGAGGCAGAAAAGGAATGGCCTGTAGAGACACGGCTGGCAGAGCACGGAGAGTATGCCTGCAATGGGAGGCCAACCAAAGGAGGAGGTGCCTACGGTGGCGCACCGAATGGACCCGTCGGTGCGAGGAGTGGCAAACGGAGTGGGAACAGCGGTGTACTGCCTGGCATACCGAAACTGAAAAGCGCTGCGACCGGTGGGAAGAGGAGCGTAGTCAGGAGTGCTCAGACTGGATTATTATCTTCCGCTGGATTTGTCTCGTTTGGACCTGGGTTACGACATGGGTTTGTCGAGCATGGTCTTGGATTACGACGACAATCTGCGACATATGGACGTGGGTCTCTACCCAGGTCTGTCGGGTCTGGGTATGGATCGGCTCCTTGTTATGCAATCTGTGGGTGATAGTAACCGTTTTCGTCTGTAGGGCCTGGGTCTTTATCCTTGACACCTGGTGCACTATCTATTGCGCTCTTCGCCGACTCCTTGCTCCCAACGAATTCTCGGAAAGTCGCTCGGAATGCATCTACGGATGGACTAGCGCTTACCGTGGTGACATCAACCTAAAGAATTGTGAACTGACTATCACATTGCGTATTCGCCTGGTGGCCGATGCGGGTGTCACGGCCACGGATATTGCTACCGTTCAAGCTCGTTGGGAACCAGCGATTGAGGCTGCATGGGCGGGGCAGTTTGCGTTAGTAATCACTGACGGGACCTGTACCTGCAAGCAGTACACTGTTGAAGTCGATATCCAGTTTGTGGCCAGTGGAGAGCACCACACGGTCACTGTTCACCCAGGATCCGGGCGCGCCGACATGACCAACTGGTATGTTAATAGTACTGGCGGAACGGCCGCTCATGAGGCGGGGCACATGTTTGGGAATCCAGATGAATATGCCGATACCAATTGCCCGATTCGGGTGGTGACCAACGATGGAAGCATTATGCAGAATTCCCAAACCGGCTCAGTCCGCGTGCGACACTACGAAAGCTTCGCCCGGTGGCTTTCAAACCGAACATGCTGTACATATGAGGCGCGTTAACCTGCTGAAATCGAGGAGAGCTTGAGATGAACGACCAGCATCTGGCCTTTGATCCGGCTAGAGCACATGATTACGAGCTCACCGTCCAGGTGGGAGATCCCACTGCACCGGATGGGCTTACTCGGGTGCGCTTGGATGGTACCGGAAGGTTGGTCGCGGAACAGATCTTCGAAGAAGGCCACCCAGCTGAGAAACGCCCAAGGGGAAGACAAGTCACGGGAGAGCTGCCGCGCGAGGAGGCCAAAGACCTAATGCGCCGAGCCTCCCAGTTTCCGTGGGAGCGAGAGTTCCCCTCACGATCGGGAATTCCAGATGAAGCGATTGTCGTCTGGCATTTCCACCAGAAGAACAAGGAAGGTCCGAGTCTCAAAGTTTGGTTGAGAGAAGCGGAAAGTGACCCGTTACTGGCCCCAGTGCTGGCGGCTTTGCGTAAGGAGCTTGGCCGCCTGTCACAAAATCAGCTTTATCTTTGAAGGAGGGGTCAAGATGTGCTGATCGACAGTCGGGAAGCTCTGAGGAATTTAGTCGAACGCTTTCCTCTTATCGGCCTAGGACAGCCTGGCCCCGTGGTCCTGCAGCTCGAGCACCTTGCGCGGGAGGAGAACGAGGCGATCCAGAAACGGTTGAACCGCCTTTATTCGGCATGCGGTTGCGAGGCGGGCGCAGCCCTGTCTATTACCTCGCTGACACTGTATTCACTTTATGCCTACTTCAACGGGGAGACTCTTGGATTGGCTTCTAGCGGGGCCATATTACTTGGCTTTCTGTTCTTTGTGGCCGGGGGTGCTGCCGGCAAAATGATAGGTCTCTTCCTGGCACGCCGAGAACTTCTCCGAACACTCCGTGATCTCCTGGACCGGATCCCTACGACAGGAGAGGCCGAGTTTGTAGTCACCTATAATAATGGAGTTGTCGCTACACGCGATCAATGGCGCCCCACAATTTCGTCAGCTCTACTATCGGGTAGCCAAGAAACATGGAGGCAATACCGGGCGGGTGGCCGTGGCACGGGCCATGCTGAAAACGATCTACGCGATGCTGAAGCACCAGGGGGGCTTCCGCCCGATGGGCCAGGGGAGCACCGGTCAGCGCCCGAGGGTCATGGCCGGCTAGTCGCTGGACTCAGCCAGCCCCAGAGACTTGATTGCGCGGCCGGTGTCCCATGTGATCCTGTGCCCTCGAGCACGCATAGGTGACTGACGACGTAGTCCACTGAGACTCGCAAGGGACCGGAGCGCGACCGGATCTCCTCGCCCTCTTGACAGACTTTTTCATCGGTGACCCTCAGCCCTGGTGCTCTCCCTTCTCGCCTATTTCCCCATCGTGCGTGGCTCTGCTCCGCCTAGCGATCAAACAAAGACTCCAGGCCCCGATTCCGCCGTCTCACCCAAGAA
Source organism: Nitrospirota bacterium (assembly GCA_020027965.1). Lineage (GTDB taxonomy): Bacteria > Nitrospirota > Nitrospiria > Nitrospirales > Nitrospiraceae > JAHRHE01. Next base: position 2,933 of record JAHRHE010000001.1, read on the forward strand.
CTTCCCAGGCGAAAACTCGGAGTGATTGGTGAACCGGATGGACCAGCCCCTCTCGGAAAGTTTCGATGCGGTGCGAAAGTTTGATCTGCAGGACATCTCTGGCGATGACTTCGAACGATTCCACTAGCGGAGCCAATACAATCCTGGGCGGAGAATGCTCATATCCAATCACGATTACCGCCTTACGCTCAGAAGCTGGCAGATCACGAAGCTTGAAGCAGTCACCTATACTGCTAACATTTCCGGGATAGGGATGGAGCAGGTTAACGGACCAGTTCTCTGCTTCCTCTCCGTTGTCACCGAACGGCCGAGCGATCTTAAACTCGATGGCCCATTTTCCGGGGATGAGGAGGTCGGGACACCTTTTTGTGCGGGCTGATCGGTCGTATTCGGGCAGGTCGTTTAGGTGCTTGACGATGAGCTTGAGCAACTGGGGCTCGCCGTAGGGCCCCACGCCAGGACGAAATTGTTTGAACGGCACCTGAGATGAGTCGATGGTGACCAGCGCATTGGCAACATGAACGACGACCAGATTCAAATCCATTGATGTTTTCATAGGGTTAGGAAAGACTCCAGGTAGCTTTTCCGTCGTCTAGACGCGTGAATCAGAGCACCGTTGGGTCATCGCACTGGCTGAGATGGAGCGGCCTGACACCATGTGTCACTATTGGATCTTGTCGCGCTTAGCGATGTTGTGGCGCGCGCACAATAGCTGAATATTCTCAGCAATTAAAGAAGTGCCTCCCTTTGAGGAAGGTATGATGTGATCAAAGTGGAGTTCGTCATCTGCCCTGCAAACCACGCATTTACCACCATCCCGCTTCCAAACCTGCAGCTTGACTTGCGTGGGAATAACCCTTCGACCTAAGGGGGGTTCGGAGAGCGTAGCTTTAGCTGGTTCAAGTCCTTCATTCACGGCGTGAAGTTTGAACTTAAACACGTTTCTCTTGCCGTCGTTCTCGATCCAAGAATCGACCAGCTGAAATGGACCGTTATAGGACCATATGCCTGAAGCAATCTTTTCGTAGACGCGGACGTGCTCTGGAGGACGATGACCTGCTTTATAGTCCTGAGCAGCCTCGTGGAACTTTCCATTCTGCGTCAGGGTACCGCCAGGTGTTTTCTCTGGCTGATCGACTGACTTGGGATCTGTTGTTTGCTCTGTCCTTGGGAGATCATGGCCTTCATAGACCAACGTCGCACCCTCGTCCAGCACCTGGTCTCTATAGGGCGCATTTTGCCTTAGCGACATTAGGATTACGGAGTAGTCACCTCCGATCCTGAAGTTCATTCCCTGTTGAAGGTTCAGGCCCTCGCGCTGGCACATCTCCGGGTAGGAGATAATCTCGTTCTCCATTGTTCACCGTTCGTCTTGAGTCGCGGTAGCCAGTGCCAACCCCGTGCCTACTTCCACATTGGGACCAAGAGGATCCTGCCCACCGAGAGCCTTTTTCGCTCGTTAGTTGCGGTTACTCAAAGGGCTTCGCCTCTACCCGCACTCTGCCTATCTGGTCCCCCACGGAGAATGTTACCTCGCGCGGGTACTCCACATGCAGCTTGTCCTCGGACAGCCACCAGAGCCTTAGGGGCCTAATCGATATAGCGTATGCATGATCTTTCTCGTTGTCCGAGCGAAAAATCAGATAGCCACTGGATTTAACATCAACACCTGGGCGGGCCGGCTCAATATACAGCGTATGCTCCAGCGTAGAGCCCCCTTTGCACGTCCGTCTGACGTGCAGGGCAGCGAGTGCTCCGCTTTGCGTGACGGCGCGGGCCAACACTTCCTCCTCACAGCCCCAATGAGAGAAGAAGAAATAAAAATGTAGATAGACCACCAAAGTAACTGCCCCGATAACAGCCAAAATTCCAACGACCACTTTCCCGAGTCTTCGCATCGTCATGGTCTTTCCTTAGAACCAACTGTTGATACTGGACAACAGGCTACTTTGTGTGCAGAAGCGTGTCAATGCTGGGGGTTAGTGGTTCGGTGGGTTGGATGGTCAATACCGCGTAAAGGGGCGTGGGGTGATGATTGCTGAGCGAAGCGCCCTTTTCTCCCTCCTATCGTGGCCGGTGCCCTTCTGAAAAAGCGGGTGGCCAAGCGGACTCAGACTGCGCGCGTCCAGCGAGCACTCTATCCCCCTAGGCCCGGACCCAATGAGTCCTGAGTGCGCGCTGCGCGAGCACGTGAGGACGCTTGGCCGCCCAGCCCATCTTAATTCTTTTCTTCACATCGGCCACTCTTCCTCGTTCCACGCCATCTCCCAAAACATCCACTCATACCGCGAGCTGATGACGAAGGACTCCTCCATCCGCCGTTTCTCATCCGTCCCGGCCTCCTTCGCCCACAGATCCACCTTCTCCCGCATCCACCGCTGGACTTCCGCGAATTCCGGCGAGGCATAGAGCATGAGCCAGTCCCGGTAAGGATGGCCGGGACTCGGCGGGCCCTTCTTCAAGAGATGCTGGCCCACCACGCAATAGATCCATGCGCAGGGGAGGGCGACCACGGTGATCTCGCAGGCCGAGCCGGTGAGCGCGACCGCCAGCATGTGCCGCGTGTACGCGTAGTTGGTTGGGGCCATTGGAACCGAGGCCATCTGCTTGGCCGTCATCTTCCAGCGTGTGCCGTAGCTTTCGTGCAGGCCGCGTTCGACTGTCATTGTCTCTTCCGCCAGTTTGTTGAAGCGAACGGCCGAGTCCGCATCAGGCGCTTTCTGCGCGGCAGCCGCGAAGACGAGAGCCAGGTCTCCCAGAAAGCGCGCATCCTGCAGGATGTAATACTTGAACTTGCGTTGGGGAAGAGTCCCATTGCCCAGGGCGACCACGAAGGGGTGGCGGAGCTGGGCGGACCAGATGGGTTGGGCTAATTTGCGGAGGTGATCTGAGAAGGACATGCCTGATCACTACAAGAGCTTATGGCGTATGGCGTATGGTTTCGATACAAACCGGGTCGTGAAGAGTTTGTCGAGTGGCATCTTCTGTTTGATGACGCCGCGGGAGTGGAGCCAGTCGCGCACTTGTTTCCAGCGGGCGGGCTCCTGTCGAAGGTCTTTGGGAAAATAGGGGAGCGTGGCCTTGAAGGTCCTGGCCGAGAGGTCTGGGTCCGCCATCGCGTTGGCCTTCTGATACAGCCGCAACGCCTCCTCCGGCTGTTCGTGAGTCAAGGCAAGCCCTCGGGCCAGTGCTCGTGAGAAACCACGAACGATCCTGGGGCTCTGCTTGGCCATCAGGTCCGACGTGAAGACCACGAGCTGGTACAGATCCGGGACGCCGTATTGGGTCGGACTGACAAATTCGACGCTCGCGCCCTTGAGCTCCGCTTCCACCTGCTCGTAGTTCACGAAGGCTCCGAACACCGCGTCCGCCTTGCCGGTCAGCAGAGCGTCGGTCAGTGCGAACCCCACGTCCACCGGCAGGATGTCGTCGTGCGTGAGGGCCGCTGCTTTCAGCATGGTGCCGAGAATCGGCAGATCGATGGCAAGTCCAGGCCACCCGACCCGGCGGTGCCGCAGGTTCTCCAGACGTTTGATGGGCCCGTCCTTCAGGTACATCAGACAGACGACGGTGTGGGCGAGGAGCGGACCGATCGAGACGAGGGGCTGCTTCTGGTCTCGGGCCTTGATAAGATTGGTTTGCTCGCCGATGCCGAAGTCGGCCTTTCCGTGCGCGACGAGGTGCAGGGATTCTTCCGGTACGGTCGGGACCAGGATGGAGAGATCCAGTCCCTCCTCCCGGAAGAACCCCCATTCTTTCGCCACTACGATCGGCAGGTGATCCGGGTTGAGAAACCACTCGAGGGCTAGGGTGACGATCTGCAGCTCGACGGGGGTGGGCGCGGCCTTCCGACCAGAATACTGCCTCCCGCGAGGCACCGTCCCTTCGGGCTTCTTTGTACGGCGTATGCGAGCGCTGCGCTTCCCCATCCCTCAATCCGGCCCTCAGCACTTGGCTCTTAGCTATCAGCCATAGGCCATCAGCTCCCGGCTCAGTGCCCGGGTTGGGGCTCCGTGCGGTCGGCCGCCGGCCATGGACGCGGCATCCGGTTGATACCGTCCAAGGCCGCCACCCGGTAGCATTCGGCGAGGGTCGGGTAGTTGAAGACCGTCTCGATGAAGTAGTCGATCCTTCCGCCAAAGGCCATCACTGCCTGCCCGATGTGGATCAGCTCCGTCGCGCCGTCCCCGATGGCGTGCACGCCCAACAGGTGGCGTGTTCGACGGTCGAAGAGCAGCTTCAGCATGCCGATCTCGTCGCCGATCAATTGCCCGCGCGCGATCTCGCGGTACCGCGCGATGCCCACCCCGTAGGGGACGTCGGCTTTGGTGAGCTCCTCCTCGTTGCGGCCGACCATGGAGATCTCGGGGATCGAATAGATCCCGTATGGGAGCAGATGGATCTCCGTTTCGCAGGGGAGACCGAACGCATGGCAGGCTGCGTGGCGACCCTGCTGCATCGAGGTGGAGGCGAGCGCCGGAAAGCCCACGATGTCCCCCGCCGCGTAAATGTGGGGGACCTCAGTCTGGAAGTTCTCGTTCACGCGCAGCCGTCCCCGCTCGTCCGGCTTGATGCCGACCGCCTCGAGATGGAGACCCTCGGTATTCCCCATGCGCCCGGCCGAGTACATGAGCGTGGAGGCCGTCACCGGCTGGCCGCTTTTCAGATTGACCGTCACCTGACCGTCGGACGATTTCTCAATCGACACCACTTCTTCATTCAGGCGGAGCGTCACGCCGATCTCACCCATCTGGTATTGGAGGGCCTCGATGATCTCGGTGTCCACGAACTCCAGCAGCCGTGGGCGCCGCTCCACCAGCACGACCTTCAGTCCCATGGTGGCGAGGATCGAGGCGTATTCGCAGCCGATGACGCCGCCGCCCACGATCGTGAGGGACGTGGGAAGACGCTTGAGGGTCAGCAGGCCGTCGGTGTCGATGATGTGCTCGTCGTCGAAGGGAATGTGTGCGGGCCGCGCCGGTTTCGTGCCGGTGGCGATGACAATGTAATCGGCCGTGTGTTCGATCGTCCCCGTCGCGGTCCGGATGGCCAGGCGGTGGGGGTCACGAAAGGCGGCACAGCCTAAGATCAGATCCACATGGTTGCGCGCCATCTGGTTTTCGATGATCTCGATCTCGTGCTTCACCACGTGGTTGCAACGAAACGCCAGGTCCTCCATCGTGATGTCCTGCTTCACCCGGTAGCTGGCCCCGTAGAGGCTGCGTTGCCGGAACCCGGACAGATAGAGGACGGCCTCGCGGAGGGATTTGCTGGGGATCGTGCCGGTGTTGATGCAGACTCCGCCGACCGCCAGCTTCTGCTCGATGATCGCCACCCGCTTGCTCAGTTTGGCCGCCTGGACCGCGGCCTTCTGCCCGGCAGGGCCGGTGCCGATCACGAGTATGTCGTAATGAGCCATCCTTCTTCCTTCGGAAGAAAGGTTAAGGTCGAGGCCGAGGTTGAGGCTCAGGCCGGCGCCACGAAATCTTTCCTCAACCTAAACCTTAGCCTTAACCTGTGCCTTCCAGCGTCAGCCCGCGGCGAGCGACCGCGCGGCCTTGAAGGCCGCGTCCATGTCCGGCATTTGGGCCAGCTCGGGCGTGATCTGCAGATATTTAATCACATTATCCTTGTCCACGACGAGAACCGCGCGCGCGAGGAAATGGGGGTCTTTCACCAGCAGCCCGTAGGCCTTCCCGAAGTCGCCACCGCGGAAGTCAGACAGGAAGGTAATATTCTTAATCTTGGCTTCCTTGGCGAAGCGGCCCTGGGCGAACGGCGTGTCCACGCTGACGGTGATGAACTCCACGTTCTTGTCGAGCCCGTTGTTCTTCTCGCTGAGGTAGTGCGTCTGTTGTTCACACACCGTGGTATCCAGCGAGGGGACGACACTGATAATCCGCACGGTCCCCTTGGTGTCCGCGATGTTGACTAAGGTCAGGTCTCCCTTGGCCACCTTGACGTCCCGGAGCTGATCGCCGACTTTGATCCCCGGTCCCTCCAGGGCCAGGGGAGAGCCCTTGAAGGTGACGCTGTGGCCGTCGCCGGCCGTGGCGCTCCCGTTGGCGACCGGCAGGTCCTTGTACATGAATCCCTTCTCGGCGCCCATGCCGCCCAGGTACTCACAGCCGGTGATGGCGAGGAGGGCCGCCACCCCCGCCGCAACTGTGATGCGATGGTGATGTGCAATCATGTGATCCTCCCTTCGTCAGAGCTATATGAATGGCCTGACTGACGGGCCCTCGGGTCGTACGGACTGTATGCTCGTGCGGTCACCCCTGCAAGAATTTTAACAAAATCGGGTTCGCGACGTCTGGTCGTTCCCACTGGGGGATGTGCCCGGCCTCCGGGATGAGAGACAAGGTCGACCCCGCGATGGCGGCGTGCAGCGCCTGTCCAACTGCCGGCGGGAAGAGCCGATCTTCGGCGCCCCAAAGAATCAGCGTCGGGTGGCGAATCTCGGCGAACCGTTTCGCGAATCCGTCCTCCCAGAGCGGGAGATTCTTGGGGAGCGTCAGCAACGGCGGAATGAGGCCCGCACGCTTCCGGTTGAGTCTGGAACGCTCAAGCACCACGGGGGTCAGGAGGCGGTGATCGTAAATGGCCTCCTCCAGCATGGCGGTGACCGTACTGCCGCCGAAGAGCCAATTCCCAAACTCCACCATCCAGACCGGCACCTGCGTGTCGAGCATACGCTTGAGCGTAGGACTGGCCAGTTTCTCATGCACGTGGTCGGGGAACCCGTCGATGAGGACGAGGCGGTCGACCCGCTCGGGGTAGGTGAGGGCCATGCCAATCACCAGCCCGGCTCCCATCGAGTGACCGACCAGCGAGGCCCGCTGAATGCCGAGTGCATCCATGAATCCGCGGAACAGCTCGACTTGCTGGGAGGGCGTATACGCAAGCTCGGGCTTGTCGGAGAGCCCCGATCCCAGCAGATCCGGCGTGATGACACGCATGGCGGTGGCGAGCGGGGCCTGCTGGTATTCAAACTGCCACATGGATCCGCTGAATCCATGGACCAGGATGACCGGCGGGCCTTGACCCGCATCCAGGTAGGCCATGCCGAACCCCTCGACCTGCGTGGTCTTCAGAGGCAGGCGCTGGATCGATTCGAACCAGGGGGAGAAATCGGGCTGGGTTGTGCTGGCGCCCACGAGGAAAGGGACCACCATGAGAATCCGGCGGATGACGCTGGGGGATGGTAAGGGGGAGCCCTGCACTACCTACTCCAACTGGACGAGGGTCTCGTCCGTCTTCACGTCTTCACCCTCCGTGACGTAGACGGCCACGACGGTCCCGTCAACCGAGGCAGGCACCCGGCTTTCCATCTTCATGGCTTCGATGATCAGCACGGGATCGCCGGCTCGCACGCGGTCACCCTTCGCGACCAGCACCTTGACCACGCGGCCTGGCATCGGGGAGGCCACATCGCCCGGCTTGGCGGGTTTCGGGCGCTTCGGGACGTTCGGGCTTCCGGTTTCCGGGGCTTCCGGGACCCCCGCCAGGACCTCGTGGATCGGCTCCAGGTGCACTTCCTCCAATTTGTCGTTGACCCGGATGTAATAGGGCTTGCGCCCCTCCTTCTTCCGGCCTGATCCGGACACGCGAATATGATAGGACTCGCCGTGGACGGTGACGTTGAACTCGACCGGTGCCAGATGAAGCTCGTGGGCGACCGCCGGCCCTGCTTCCGGTGGAGGCTCCAGTTGTTCCGGCTTCAGTTCGCCGCGCGCTCGCTCGTCAAAGAACTCGCGGGCGATGGCCGGAAAGAGCGCGAACGAGAGCTGGTCTTCGGGCGACGTGACGACTCCGGACAACTCCTGTGTGATCCGTTCGAGTTCCGGCTCGAGGCGATCCGCCGGCCTGCCCTTTACCGGTTCTTCGTCTCCGATCGCCCGGGCGGCCACGTCAGGATCGAGGGGTCCGGGGGGCCGACCGTACAGCCCGAGGAAGTAGTTCTTGGTTTCGTTCGTGATCACCTTGTACCGCTCGCCGGTCATGACGTTGAGCGTGGCCTGGGTGCCGACGATCTGGCTGGTGGGGGTGACCAGCGGGGGGTAGCCCATGTCCTTCCGAACCTGCGGGACCTCCTCCAGCACCTGCTTCATCTTATCCAAGGCCTTCTGCTCGGCGAGTTGAGCCGCCAGGTTGGAGAGCATCCCCCCGGGAATCTGGGAGATGAGAATCTCTGCATCCACCCCGGTGAAGTCACTCTCGAACTGATGGTATTTCCTGCGCACTTCCCGAAAATGCTCCGAGATCGGTACGAAGGTGGGCAAGTCCAGCCCGGTATCATACGGCGTGTTCCGGAGCGCCGCCACGAGCGTTTCCGTGGGCGGATGGGACGTCCCGCCGGCCAACGGAGAGATTGCGGTATCGAGCATGTCCAGCCCGCCCAGAATTGCCATCAGGGCCGACATCGAGGCCATCCCGGAGGTGTAGTGGGTGTGCAAGTGAATCGGGACCCGCACGGCGGCTTTCAATTTCTTCACCAACAGGTAGGCGTCCATGGGCGCCAAGAGACCGGCCATGTCCTTGATACAGAGGGTGTCGGTGCCCAGGTCCTCCAATTGCCTGGCGAGTGCGACGAAGCGGTCGAGGCTGTGGACCGGGCTGAGCGTGTAGCAGAGGGCCGCTTCCACGTGCCGGCCGCAAGCCTTCGCCGTCTGCATGGCCCGCTCCATATTCCGCACGTCATTGAGCGCATCGAAGATTCGGAACACGTCGATGCCGTTGAACGCCGCGCGCTCGATGAACCGATCGAGCACATCGTCCGGATAATGCCGGTATCCCACGATGTTCTGCCCGCGCAGAAGCATCTGCAGCTTGGTGTTCGGCATGGCGGCACGGAGCGCCCGGAGGCGTTCCCAGGGATCTTCCTTGAGGAAGCGCAGGCAGGTGTCGAACGTCGCGCCGCCCCAGACCTCCAGCGACCAGTAGCCGACGCGGTCCAGCTTCTCGGCGATGGGGAGCATGTCCTCCGTGCGCATCCGAGTCGCCAGGAGAGACTGGTGGCCGTCCCGCAGGGCCACGTCCGTGATCAGGAGCCGCTTAGGCGGCGCCGCCTCAATGTCAAGCGGCGGCGCCCCCGCCTTCTTGCCAACCCACGCCGGCTTCTCTTTCCTTGGCGGTTGCGGCTTCTTTCCCTTTAGAATTCTTTCACGCTTCACGCTTTACGTCTCACGCTTCACGGGTTTTCAGAGCCCCTCATACGCCGCGATGGACGCGGCGATCGCGACCACCAGGTCCTCCGGATTGACGGTCGGGTCATAGTCGAAGAGCTCCGGGTGCGAATCCAGGTACGACGTATCAAAGCGCCCGGCACGGAAGTCCGGCTCTTCCATGATCTTCTCCAGAAATGGAATCGTGGTTTTCACGCCGCGCAGGACGTATTCCTCAAGGGACCGATGCATCCGGCTGACCGTCTCATCCCAGGTGCGGCCCCGCACGGTGAGCTTGGCCAACAGCGCGTCGTAATAGGGGGGCACCACGTAGTCCTTGTACACGGCGCCGTCGATGCGCACCCCGATGCCGCCCGGCGAGAGATACGCCGTGATAGTGCCGGTCGAGGGCCGGAAGTTGTTGCGCGGGTCCTCGGCGTTGATCCGGCATTGAATGGCATGCCCCTGGAGCGTCACGTCCTCCTGCCGAAACTCGAGCGGCTCGCCGGCCGCGATCGAGATCTGGGATCGCACGATGTCCACAGCAGTGATCTGTTCAGTGACCGTGTGCTCCACCTGAATGCGCGGGTTCATCTCGATGAAGTAGTACTTTCCTTCTTGATCCAGGAGAAACTCCATCGTGCCCGCGTTGTCGTAATCCACCGCGCGCGCGAGGGTGATCGCGGCCTCCCCCATCTCGGCCCGGAGGCGCGGCGTCAGGACCAGCGAGGGCGCGATTTCGATCAGCTTCTGATGGCGCCGTTGGACGGAGCAGTCACGCTCGCCCAGGTGGATGATGTTGCCGTGACGGTCGGCGAGGATCTGGAACTCGATATGGTGGGGGCGCTCGAGATACTTCTCGATGAACAGGCTGCCGTCGCCGAACGCCGAGAGCGCCTCACGGGCGGAGGTCTCCATGCCCGACAGGAGTTCCTGTTCCGACCGGACGACTCGGAGGCCGCGGCCGCCGCCCCCGGCACTGGCCTTGATAATGACGGGGTAGCCCACCGAGCGCGCAAAGGCCAATGCATCCTCCGTCCCGCGGATGTTCCCGTCGGTGCCGGGGACGATGGGCACCCCGACGCGCTTGGCCAACTCCCTGGCCATGACCTTGTTGCCCATCAGGTGAATGGCGTGGGGGGATGGCCCGATGAAGGTCACGCCGGAAGCCCGACACAGGTGGGCGAACTGGGCGTTTTCCGAGAGAAAGCCGTACCCGGGGTGAATGGCGTCGGCGCGGATGCGCAGGGCCAGATCCACGATCTGTTGCATGTCCAGGAAGCCCTGGACCGGGCCTGGCCCCACCAGGTAGGCCTCGTCGGCCTTCTTGACGTAGATCCCGGTCGAGTCCTGCTCGGAATAGATGGCCGCGGTGGCGATGTTCAGCTCGCGGCAGGCGCGGATGATGCGCATGGCGATCTCGCCGCGGTTCGCCACCAGGATTTTTTTGAACATGGGTCAGGATACCTCTCGTCGGATCGCTGGATCGCTGCCGAGTGGACCGGAACTCGATTTGCCAGGCTCAGGAATCCGTGTAACGTATCACAGCGTTTGGAGTGTTGTCGAGCGGGCACACGGCCGCACGGGCGGGTCAGTCGCTGGCAAACGAGGAGGGGTGCCGAGGAGGGAGCGTCACGCACGCGAGATGGGGCCGATTCTGGCGAGCGAGGGGGCCATGAGCGGGCCCCTCGCGCGGAATGCTGTTCGCCGAGTCGGTTACTTCGCCTTCACGAGGACGGGTTTCGATTGGGCGCTGCCGGCGCCGGTCACGATGATCACGAAGGTCATCCCGCTCTTGGCGTCCGGGACCTTGGCTTCAACGGTGGTGTCATTCACGAACTTGTATTCAACCTTCGTGGAAGACGCCGAGCTGAACGTCACGCCGCGGAAGCATTCCTTGGTGCCGAAGTTTTCGCCCTTGATGACCACGCGGTCGCCGGGCTTCGCCTCGTCGGGTTCCACCTTGTTGATTTTGGGGCGCTTGCTCCGGTCACAGACCGGATCCTTCGCCACCTTGGATTCGTCAAACCCCTTGATCGACTCGGTGTCGAACAGACTGAACCCGGAGCCCTCGACATCGGATCCCTGTGATTCCTTCTTGGCCCCCTCCTTTTCCTTCGCCCAGATGCCGCCCATCGGGGTGACCACCAGTCCCACGGCGAACACCAGGCCCAGGAGAGGCGAGAAGCGCGTGAGCATACGGTCCTCCTTCTGCATCATGGTTGATTTTTCAGGTCCATGGGCGTGTACGCTTCGTTCTGCACAATTTCCTGTCCCTGCTTTGAGAGCGCAAAACGCTGGAAGGCTTCCACTGTCGGATTGGGCGTATTGGCGGTGAGCAAAAGCACTGGGCGGCGGAGCTGATACCGGCCGTCCTTGACCGTCGGTTCCTCCGGTTCCACCTTGTCGAGCGGGAGCAGGCGGACGGCCACACCGGATCTCACGGCGGCCAGCGCCTGCCCGAGGGAGATGTAGGTGACGGCGGAGAGCGGAGGCAGTGTGCCGGCGACCGTCTTGATGGCCTTGTCGTCGGGACCGATCACCTTGGCCGTGTCGGGGATCTTTCCCGCGATGCCGAGGTATGCCTCGAAGACGTGACGGAGATTGCGGTTGCGAGGCCGGTCGATGAGCAGGACCTTGGTGTCGGGTCCTCCCAAGTCGGACCACGTCCGCACCTTGCCGGAGAAAATCTCCGCGACCTGCTCCTTGGTGACCTCTTTGGTATGGTTGGAACTGTTCACCATGACCGCAATGCCGTCCCACGCGATCTGGATCGCCAGTAGGTCGGGCTCAGGTTTGCCTGTCACGGCGGCGTGTGCTTGACCGGACTTGAGCATGTCAATGGGCTTGGAGTTTTCGTCCCACAGGACATCCACATAGGCGCGAGGGTTGGCCTTTTCAAACGCCCTAGCCAGGCGTTCGATCATCACCTGCTCGGGGCCGTTGCCGGCAATCACCAGGGAGCCGGACACCTCCCCGGCGACGTTGCTGGCGGGGAAGGCAGCCAGGCTTGCCAGCAGGAAGCCTAGGACGGTCATCACTCGAGCATGCATGGGGTGGTCTCCAAAAGCTTCTCTAGGATGGCTCAACAAGGAGGAATCCCTCTCGGAACGACGGACAGTCGCCCCGTCCAGAGAGCGGACGCTGGTCCCTCAGCTCGGGAGTGGAGAATAACCGGCGGAAGGAGTCCCCTGGGCGCGTCTCGGATCAAGTCAGCTCGTTCCCTCTCCACGTTTCGATCCAGAGCCGCCCTCCTGCGTGACGTTCGGGGGGGGCATGGCCCGTTTTCCTGCAACGGGTGGGAGCTTGGAGAATTTATCCATACGCTCATTCAACATGCTGTAGGCTTTCATCTCGGCGAACCCAGGCTTATGGTCCCCGACGATCTTGGAGGCAAACGCCGACATGAGTCGGGTAGCCTTCCGGGCCTGACAATGAGGGCAGGCGGTCTCCTCAGCCCTGGCGCTCACCGGTTGGACTACCTCGAACTGTTGCCCGCAGCCCTCACAGCGATATTCGTACAGGGGCATGGGTCATCCTCCTCCCTTCCACCCGCCTCGTGGCTGCATTATAGCCCAATTCGGCTCTGGATGCGACAGCGATCTTACGGGGGTACGGGCTCTTGACCGAGGCCGCCGGGGTCAAGTATCTTAACGCGTCGGCCAACCGTTCAGGTTGGATGAAGGAGGCTGGAATGTCGGTCCTGATACGGAAGTACAAACTGGCGACGGGGCTGGTCAAGGAAGAGCGAATTGATGAGCCGGATCGGATCGACCGTTACATGGGGCTGTTCGAGAAGGAGGACATCAAGAAGCTCCGGGCCGGCCAGAAGGTGTTCATTGAAAAGGACGAGTGGCAACTCCTGCCGTAACCCCTCCGGGAAGGCAAAAGTAAAAAATCAAAGGGCAAAGTAACCATCCTATCACTCCTCACTTTTTACCTTTTACTTTTTGTTTTGTCTCTTCATGGTCTACTGGGTTCACATTGCACGCTCGATCGACCGGGCGATGCTCCATCGTGAGCGCTGTGCCGAGGTGCCCTCGAATTTTACACGGTCGGATTTCTGGGAAGGGGGCTGGTTCGATTACCCCGACAAGGAACGAGCCTTGGCGGCCATGGAACAATCGGGCGCCACCCTCCAGAAGATGTGCCCGCTCTGTAAGCCGTAACCGGCAGGCCAAGGCCCGCCGCGTGACGCGTTTAACAGAAAGAGGGAATTTGTTTCAAAGCTTTTGAACCCGTCACTCGTCACCCGTCACCGGTCACGAATTTACCATGCCTCAACTCGCCCTCTTAGTGAGCACGCTGATCTGGGGCGCTACGTTTCCTGCTACCAAGGCGGTCCTCGATCAGATTCCACCGTTCTCGTTTCTGTTCCTGCGATTCCTGCTCGGGATGCTCTTGACCGTCGGCGTCTTTCTGATGCTCCGAAACCGTTTCCGACTCGATCGCGCCCTGCTGCGCAGGAGCGCCATTGCCACCGTGTTCCTCTTTCTGGGCTATGCGCTCCAGACCGTGGGGCTTCAGTACACGACGGCCTCCAACTCGGCGTTCATTACGGCGCTCTATGTCGTCCTGGTGCCGCTCTTTCTGCGGCGCTTCCAGACTCACACCTGGGTGTCGGCTGGCCTGGCGGTCGTCGGCCTGTGGTTTCTCCTGGATCCGGCCGTCTCGATCAACCTGGGCGATCTGTTGACGGTGGGGTGTGCGGCAGCCTTCGCCGGGCACATCAGTTGCCTGGAGAGCTATACTCGCCAGGGGAACAGCTTTGCCTTCTTTGTCTGGCAACTCATCTTCGTCACCGCCGCTCTGGTACCTGCCATGCTCATCGAATCCCCTGCATCGGCCAGCTTTGCGCCCAGTGAAATACTGTTCCTGGCCTTGACGGTTACCGGGGTGCTGGCCACCGGCGCCTTCGCCGCACAAATCTGGGCGCAACGGCTGCTTCCGGCTCAGAAGGTCGCGCTCATCTTTTCACTCGAACCTGCCTTTGCGGCGTGGCTGGCCTGGTATTTTCTTGGGGAGCACCTGACCCAGTCGGGCTGGCTGGGAAGCGGGCTGATCCTGGCCGCTGTGGTCTTTGGCTCTGGAGTATTTACCGTGATGGGGGAGGCCAAAGCAGCGAATCGGGCGTTCCAGGGGAACCCACCCTCTGAGGTTCGACCCCAGTCACGCGTCACGCGTCACGAGTCACGGTAGTTCGGATGGCGCAGAAATTTGGAAACTCGCGGTGGGTCAAGGAAGGATTTCTGGACAATCGCCAGGCCGGCAGTGTCGTGGGCCGGATCACGTTCGCCGTCTTAGGCCCGGTGGATATCTATCTCAAGGGTGATTGCAAGGGGGAGATCGCCGGCAAGGCGATCCGCTTCCTCAACAAGACCTTCCTCGACGAGGACCTCGCCGGGCAGGTACTCGGGGACTTCGAAGTGCCCCAGGTGGGCGAGGTGAGTCTCATTTCCTTCGATCCCCATCCCATGCTGAGCCCCCATCCGTACTTCGAATGGTTCTCCCTCCGCAAGAATCACTACCGCATCGAGTTGGCACCGGGCGACGCTACGATCCTGACGGAGACCGAGGCCGCTGAGCTGGATCGGGACAGCCAGGCTATCAGGAATGCACTCGCGTCACAGGCGCGCTCCACTCGGGATCGAGCCGATTCCGAATGATTATGACCCCTTTCGGAATGCAAAAGTAAAAATTCAAAATGCAAAAACGCTGGCAATGAACTTTTTCATTTTGCATTTTTAATCGTTCATTGCCTTACACGTGGTTCCGCAGCATGAGCTCTTTTGGATGTGGGTTCAGATAGACCTGATGCTCGATGTAGGCGACTTGAAACGACCGGACGTAGTGCTCGATCAGGGTGAGGGGCACGATCGGTCCTTTCAGAGGTCAGCGGGACAATTTGACACCTTCTTCGCAGAACACTTAGAATCCAGTTCCAATGAACGAGCGTTTCCTCAAAGCCTGTCGGCGCGAAGCGGTGGACTGCACGCCCGTGTGGTTCATGCGGCAGGCCGGGCGGTACATGCAGGAGTACCAGGCGGTCCGGAAGAAGCATTCGATCCTGGAGGTCTGTAAGACCCCCGAACTGGCTGCCCAAGTCACCCTTCAGCCGATCGAGCGGTTTCCGCTGGATGCGGCGATCATCTTTGCCGACATCCTGCTGCCGTTGGAACCGATGGGGATCCGTCTCGAGTTCACGGAAGGCGAGGGGCCCGTGATCCACAATCCCGTCCGGGACCGAGCCGCAGTGGATCACTTACGCGTCGTCGATGGTGACGAGCTTGAATTTGTGGCGGCCGCAATCAGGCAGGCTCGCCGAGCCCTGGCCGAGCGTGTGCCGCTGATCGGGTTCGCCGGCGCGCCGTTCACGCTGGCCAGTTACGCCATTGAGGGAGGCGGCTCTAAGAATTTTCTCTACACGAAGCAGTTCATGTACCGGGAGCCGGACGCCTGGCACCGATTGATGGATAAGCTCGCGCGGGTGGTGACCGCGTATCTGCGTCGCCAAATCCATGCGGGCGCCCAGGCTATCCAACTGTTCGACAGTTGGGTCGGCTGCCTCTCGCCGACTGATTATGCCGAATATGTCCTGCCCCACGTCCAACTCATCTTCACCGGATTGCAGCGGGAACAGGTCCCGCTGATCCATTTCGGGACCGGCACCTCGGCCCTGCTTCGGCTCATGCGGGAGGCTGGAGGCGATGTGATCGGGGTGGACTGGCGAGTGAATCTGGATGAGGCCTGGGAGCGGATGGGCTTTGACGTGGCCATTCAAGGGAATCTGGACCCGGTCGTGCTGCTGGCTCCGCTGCATGAGATCGAACGCCGGGTGGAGGACGTTCTCCGGCGAGCTGCCGGGCGCCCCGGCCATATCTTCAACCTGGGACATGGCATCCTCCCGAACACGCCGGTCGAGTCCGTCGCCGCAGTAGTGGACCTGGTCCATAAACTGAGCCAACGGTAACTGTGGAGCTGATGGCGTAAGGCATATGGCATATAGTATGCAGTCTACGGACAAGAGCCGATGTGCGTTTGAGTTTGCGCCTGGCCATTCGCTATTAGCCATAAGCTATTCGCTCTGGTGAGACTATGCCCAGACCCCAGAGACCCATCGCGGTACTGTTAATGGCCATGGGCGGGCCCGACAGCCTTGAAAGCGTCGAGCCGTATCTGCTTGACGTGCGGGGAGGGCGGCCCACGCCTCCGGAGTTGGTGGAGGAGATTCGGGAACGGTATCGCGCCACGGGTGGCAAATCGCCGGTCCTGGGCATCACGCGCCAGGTGGCCCGCAACCTGGAACAAAAGCTGAACGGGCCGGGAGGAGAGCGGTACCGGGTGTACGTGGGATTACGGCACTGGCATCCCTACATCAAGGAAACCTATGCGGAGTTGCTGGACGACCGGCCGGAGCGGTTGATCGGCCTGTGTATGGCGCCCCAATACTCCGCCATGAGCATCGGGGCCTATATCAAGAAAGTCGAGGAGGCAAGAGCGACGCTCGGCGGGGACTTTCCCGTCAGCTACGTGCAGAGCTGGCATCGGCACCCTCGATTGATCAAGGCGATCGCGGACAATATTCAGCTCGGCCTGCAACAGTTCGCGCCCGAGGTACGTGGCCGCGTGCCGATCATCTTTACGGCCCACAGTCTTCCGGAGCGGATCCTCCAGATGAAGGATCCGTACCCGGACGAGGTCCGCGGAACCATGGCGGCGGTCTGCGAACAGTTGGGTCCGGTGACCGCTCACTTCGCGTTTCAAAGCCAGGGGCGCTCCGGCGAAAAGTGGCTGGGACCTGATGTGGAAAGCACGCTGGAAGAGTTGCACCACGACGGACACCGCCACGTGCTCATCGCACCGATCGGGTTCCTGTCGGATCATGTGGAGATCCTCTACGACGTGGACATTGAATTCAGGCGAGTGGCGCAGTCCAAAGGCATGCAGCTCGAACGCATCCCTATGCTGAACGCAAATTCGGCCCTCATTGAGACGCTGGCGTCCGTCCTGGAGGAACACCAGGCGTCGCCGGTCCGGTAATCTCTGCCCACGTGGCTTCTTCCAGACATGTAGCCATTGTCGGTGGTGGCATCACCGGGTTGGCGACGGCCTTCGCGCTTCACGAGCAGGCCGCGCAGGCAGGCCTTCCCGTGAGCCTGACCCTGATCGATGCCGACCCTGCGTGGGGAGGCAAGATCGTCACCCACCACGTCGGCGATCTGATCATTGAAGCCGGTCCCGACTCTTTTCTGTCGCAGAAGCCTTGGGCGATCGAGCTCTGCGCCAAGCTCGGACTGTCTGAGCAGCTCATCAACACCAATGTGCTCCAGAAGAAGACCTTCGTGTTCTCAAGAGGACGGTTGCGCGAGCTGCCCGAGGGGTTGGTGATCGTCGTGCCAACCAGGCTCGGACCGTTTCTCCGGAGTGGCCTGCTGTCCTGGCCAGGGCTGGTTCGCATGGCGATGGACCTGGTGATTCCGGCACGTCGCAGCGGAGGAGACGAATCACTCGCCTCTTTCTTCAGGCGGCGGATCGGCCGTGAGGCGTTCGAGCGGGTGGTCGAGCCGTTGATGGCGGGCATTTATGCCGGTGACGCCGAACAGATGAGTCTCAGCGCGACCTTCCCGCGATTCAGGGAGCTGGAGCGTCGGCACGGCAGTCTGATTCGTGGCATGCTGGCAGCCCGTCATCTCCCAACCGGGCGCGATCGCTCCGCTGGTCCCCCTCGAACGATGTTTGTGACGTTGCGAGAGGGCCTAGGAACGATGGTCGATGCCCTGGTGTCACGACTCAGCAAGAGCGGTGTCACACTGATGCCGGGGCGGCGGGTGGTCGGACTGCGGGCGCGCTCCGGCCAACCAGCGAAGGGGACCAATGCCATTCGGCTTGAGGACGGCACCGCCGTGTCGGCTGACGCGGTCGTGCTGGCGACTCCGGCCTACGCGACGGCTGAGCTGGTCAGGCCATTGAATGACTCAGCGGCGGAGTTGCTCAAGGCGATCCCCTACGCCTCCACCGCCACGATCTCCCTGGCCTATGAAGTTGGGGAGGTGGGATCTACAGTGAAGGGATTTGGGTTCGTGGTGCCGCGGGCCGAAGGTCGGGATCTGCTCGCGGCGACCTGGAGCTCGATGAAGTGGCCGAACCGTGCACCTGCGACACGCACGTTGATCCGCTGCTACGTCGGAGGTATTGGGCGGGACGCCCTCCTGAAGCTTGATGACGGGCCGCTGGTCCGCCGGGTGCAGGAGGAACTCGCGAGCATGACCGGGCTGGCGGCAGAGCCAACCTATGTGGAGGTGAACCGTTGGGAGCGCGCGATGCCGCAGTATACGCTGGGCCATCTCCAGCGACTGGACGAAATACAGAAGTCGCTGGGCCCGTACCCGGGACTGTATCTCGCCGGTGCCGCCTACCATGGGATTGGCATCCCGGATTGCATTCGGGATGGAACTGAGACGGCCGCAGCAGTTCTGCGCGACTTCGCAGCCGGCAACCGGCCGCACGTCTGAGTGGGGCTTGCTAAAGGTCCGTGGGCGAAATATAGTAGCATCGGCCCCCGCGCCTCTCGCTTCGTGCCCCTGGCTATTTCTGGAGAGGAGATCCGCATGGAAGTCATGCTCTGGGCACTCGCCCTTCTCGACTTGCTACTCGCGCTGCTCGCGCTGCGGATGTCGTCTACGCTCGGCGAGGAGATCAAGAAGCTGAAGCGCGAGCAGTATTATGCCGACAGCCGGCTCAAGCGGGTGGCCGAAGAGTTCAAGGAGGCGATTGAACCCCTTCGACTGCATCTGGCCAAGCTGGCGACGGGTGGCTACGTTCCGCAGGAAGCGATCCTGGCCGGCCGTCTTTATATGGATGTGTCCGCGGAGGAGGCGCAACGGGTCATGGAAAGTGAGGGGGGGCAGCACCCTGAGAAGGTGCTGTTGGTCGATGTCAGGACTCCGCGAGAGTACGCGGCGAAGCGGGTGGTGGGGGCCAAGCTGGTGCCGTTTGACGAGTTAGAGAAGCGGTATAAGACAGAGATTCCGGAGACCGCCGAAAAGGTGTTCGTCTACTGTATGAGCGGCGAGCGGAGCCGGTCCGCGTGTGATTTCCTCAGCCGGCAGGGCTATTCCAATCTCTATCACGTGCGGGATGGGTTCCAGGGCTGGCGGGGTCCGACCGAAGGCGAAGGCGAGCTGAAGTTCATTCAAATTCAACCCAGGTAGCGCTGGGTGCATGGCGTGATCCGTTACGCGTGATGCGTGGGGGGATCGTGGTTAGTGGGCAGCGAACACTGGTCAGTGGTCAGGGGAAAGTGGTTGGGGGTTGGTGGTCGGTGGGTAGGTAAGAGATGGAAGCACTGAGAACAGACGACTGAGAAGAGAGAACTGAACAGTAAGAAATGGGCAAGCCCTTTGCCATCCTCAATGTGAGCGGCCCCTATCGGGAACCACGTGAGCCCGTCTTTTCGTACGACTATGCGGTCCAGCGGCCCAACTGGCCTAACCCGAACGCTGTTCGGGTCAAGGTCTCGATCCAGGATGAACTGGACCACCTCCGGACCAAACTGCTGGGCGTCAGCGGGGGCAGCCCAGGACAACAAATGCGCGTCAATCAGTTGTTGTCACGACGGATCGCCGACCAAAAGATCCACATCGCCAACGACGAGGGGATGTTCGATGAACGGCTCGAGGCGTTGGTTAACCCCTTCACCGGTCCGCTCGCCCATTTGTTCGTCAAGCTGGAAGCATGGATGAACGAGACGAGACCGGTCCTTCGACAAGAGATCAAAGATCAGGTGGGCTTGTAATCCTCCCGCTCCGCAGCGGACCTCTCCTCGCAACCCGTGTTGAGATCGGATCGAGCGCGTTCCGGTGATCACTTCAGCGAAGTCTGCCGGAGTTCGTCGCTACCCACTGGTCCTGCCGACTCACCGGCTTTCGTAAACCGGGTGCCCGCGCGGCGGGTGAATGGATATTCCTCTAGTCGTGCCTGCCCTGCCGGCTCACCGGCTCGGCGGCTTGCGCAAACGTGAGGCCGGGGACCCGTTGCTCTGTCGTTGCAACGGGTGGATCGTCGCGCCGACCCTGCCGCCTCACCGACTCGGCGGCTTGTGCAAACGTGACCCTCGTTATTCCTCGGGTCGCACAACCCACAGAATCTGTGGACAAGGTTGTGGAAAACCCAGGCGTGAGGGCAGATTTTGGGCGCCAGTTGCGCCGCTCTTCAACATGCTCAGGTTTTAGGCATTGGGGTGATCAGCTTGGACCCCACAATATCTTGTAGATTAGTAGAATTCATTCGGTGATAGGGGGTGGGGCTGGGTAGAGCCTGTGTAAAAACCTTAGGGCATGACCGATAACAGACCGGGACATGACGCACGCGATACTCACTAGTCGTCATTCGGTATCGAAGTTTTGCGAGGGTGGAGGTGAGCGGTTGTGACCGACCTAAAAGATGCGGCGGTAGTGTTTCGAGTGGACCCCGGATTCATCCGCAAACCCCAATGAGGCCTTATCAGGCTCTGCCGTGTCATTCAGGTCGATCCGGTAGTGCCCTCGCACGTGTTCCATGGTGGTCTCGAACGGAATTGCCTGGGGATAGAACTCTCCCGGCGCATGGGCTCCTCGAGCGAGCACGCGGACCGCCTCCGGGTTGCTGAACTCATGCTGTGAAAATACGTATATATCCGCAACGGCATGGTCGCCGAGTTTGTGTCCCGGCGTGGTAGGTGGAAGCAGGGTGGACAGGGTGTGGGTCAGGCGGGCGGCATGAAAGCGCTTGAGCAATCCGATGATCTGGCTGTTGGTAGCTTGCGAAGGTACGAGGACGATGATGGCGTTCACCTCGGGGATCGTACCCTTGACCTTGAAGATCACTGGAGCCGAGTCCGGTTCGTCGGCGACGGTTGTCTGGACGCTGTCCGACATGGTGGCGGGACGATTCTTCCCACTCGGGATATAGAGCCACATGAGCAGCCAGAGTCCCAGAATGACGCCCACGATCACAACGAACGGATGCGCCCCGGCGCGTTTCCCCTCTTCGTAAGGGGCTTGTTCAGGCTGGCCGGCCTGGTTGGTTTCTTCGCTCCCCATGGTCTTTCACTTCGTCTGAGGTCGTTAACCGTTCATCACAAGAGACCGCCACGCTTCACGCTTGCCCTGAGCCACGTGGTTCGACCCATCGACAAGCTCAGGGTCCCGAGGAGGATCGAGGGACAGGCTCGCCACCCCGAGTTCTGTCGTTCGACCCAGAGGCTCTCGACGGGTCGAGGGGTCGAAGGGAATCACGCTTCTTGCGGGCAGGGCCTAGCCCTGCCTCTTCGCCTCTTCCCATAACGCCTCCATTTCCGCCAACGTCATGTCCTCCAACGCCTGTCCGCGGCTGGCCCCTTGCGTCTCGATGTACGAGAACCGTTCGGTAAACCGGTTGATGGCCTTGCGCAAGGCCTCCTCCGGATTGACCTTGAAGAAGCGAGCCAGGTTGACCAGAGCAAACAAGATGTCGCCAAACTCGTCCTCCAGGCGAGCCCGAGTCTCCTCACCGGCGGTGTCGGTTGAGGTGGACGAGCGACCCGGCAGGATGTCCGATAACACAGGGGTGAGGACCTCACGCAGCTCGCGGACCTCCTCCTCGACCTTCGCGATCACCTGTTCGAGGCCCTGGTCGCTGTGCGGCCAGTCGAAGCCAACTCGGGAGGCCCTTGCCTGGACCTGGAACGCCCGCAGCAGGGCAGGAAGCGTCTTGGGCACGCCGTCCAGGACGGATCCCTGCTGGCCGGTCTGTTGACGTTCGTTCCGTTTGATCTCTTCCCAGCGGCCCAAGACCTCTTCGGCATTGGCCGGCCGGTTTTTTTCATCCCGGCTCCCAAAGACGTGCGGATGTCGGCGGACCAGCTTCTCCGCCAAACGTTGCATGACCTCATCGATCGTGAAGGTGCCCTTTTCAGCGCCGATCTGGGCGTGAAACAGGATCTGAAGGAGGAGATCACCCAATTCTTCCCTCAAATGCTCTGAATGCCCGCGATCGATCGTCTCCAGCACCTCATACGCTTCCTCCACCAGGTAGGGTTTGAGTGACTCGTGGGTCTGTTTCCGGTCCCAGGGACACCCATCCGGAGCCCGAAGCCTGGCCATCAACCGCACGAGTGCATCAAATTGTTCGGACATGTTTTCTCTACCCAAGCCAACCGAGTCGGTTGCCACACCCTATTGCCAAGAACTACATCGATCCATTGCAGTGAAAGAGCAGCGGGTACCCCGCGGCCTGGCCGTGCGCCCCGCGCGCCACATTATACTCGTTTCTTGGCTGGCTTCAATCCGGCGTCGGCTTGCGCCGCAAATTGATAGTATGCTAACGTACGCGTGCACACAGGAAGTTGAGGAACGCGTATGAGCGGCACGGAAGAGAAGGGCTTCGTCATCCGGGATCGTCGTTCGCGTACCGACGAGCCGGGATCGTCTACAGAGGACTCCGCATCAGCCACCAGGACCCAGCAGCCGGGTGACGCGGTGTCCTCCAATGCGGATCGCTCCCAGTCAGAAGAGATTCCACTGACCTTCTCCTCGTTTGTGTTCTCACTCGGCACCTCCGCGCTGATGTTCATGGGTGAGCAACTGGATCCAAAGCAGCCCAAAGTGCCGGTCAATCTGTCGCAGGCCAAAGAGATCATCAACATCCTTTCCATGCTGGATGAGAAGACCCGGGGCAACCTCACCTCCGAGGAAAAATCGGTGCTGAGTGACATGCTGTACGCTCTGCGGATGAAGTACGTGGATCTGGCGTCACCACCCGCGGGGCCGGGTACCAGGCAGGCGACCAAATCGCCGTGACATGACTCCTACTCGGCCGCCAGTCGCTCCTCGCGAGTTCCGGTCCAGCCCGTAGATCGTGTTGGTCGGTCCAGCGTCAGCAGCCGGTTGAGCGAGCGGCCGTCATCATGTGCCGCCTTGCCCGCACCATGGTTACCGGAGTGGGGTTCGGTTGCGGACCAGAGATGTCACAAAACTGATCGCTGCCGGCGCCGCGCTCGGAATGGTCTGCCTGGCCTTTGCCTGGCTGACCTCGGACCAAGGAATCCCTGCGCCATTTCGCGTCGAGACTGTGCTGTCTAATCCGGTCTCGGCTTCGGTGCCGGCGGTACACCGCGAGCCGGCCGGGCTACCAGAATCTGCATCAAATACGCGGCTCACCCCACCCATCGCCATCGAGATGTCTCTTCAGCCAGCCTCGACGACGAGCAACCCGGCGGTGGAGGCCAAGCGCCGCGCGCGCGAGTCTGCCAGCGCTCGGGCCAGAACGGGGTGGCACTTGATGGAGACCGGTGACTACCGAGGTGCGGCGCAGGCCTTCTCGGAAGCCGCGGGACTCGCGCCGGAAGAACCGTTGTTTCTTGTCGGGCTTGGGTTCAGTCGTCATCGGCTGTCCCAGAACGATCTGGCGGTCTCCGCCCTTCAGCGTGCCATCCAACTCGACCCCAACGCTCATCAGGCTCACAAGCTACTGGGTGATATTTATCTGCAGTGGCGCGAACTGGAGACCGCGATCCATCATTACGAAGTGGCCGGACGTCTGGACCCCAATGATGTTACCCTTCAGACGAGTCTCCGCGCGGTTCGTCACGAATGGGAGGAGGAGGCTGGATTCGATCGTCTGTTCACTCCCCACTTCCTGGTGAAGTTCCATGGCGTGCCTGGTCGCACTGCAGCCAATCTTGTGGCAGGGCCTCTTGAGGCCGTCTATGACAGCATGGGACAAGTCTTTTCCTACTTTCCGAATGGCCCGTTCACGGTGATTCTCTATCCCGACCGGCGATTCCGGGAGGTCACGCTCAGCCCGAATTGGGCGGGCGGCTTCTTCGACGGACGGATTCTTCTCTCGCTGGAGCGGTTGCCCCGCAACCGGGCCTCGCTCGACGCCGTCCTGCGGCATGAATACGTCCATGCCGTGGTGTACCGGTTGAGCAGGGGGCAAGCCCCGACGTGGTTGGATGAAGGATTGGCGTTGTATCTGGGGGGAGGCAATCGATCACGCGATCTCGGCCTGCTGGCGCGTCATGGAGAGCAGGTGGCATCCCTCCAGGCGCTGCACGGTAGTTTCCTTGATTTTCCTCCACGGATGGCAGAAATGGCTTACGCCGAGAGTTACGGAGCGACCCGGATGCTGGTTCAACGGTACGGACTCCGTCGCGTGCGCCAGTTGCTGGAGACCCTGTCGGTAGAGCCGGATTTCTCCGCAAGCTTTGCAACAGTGCTAGGGGTTCGCTATCGGGACTTCGACGCAGCCTGGATGGCCCAGCAGATCGGAGCAAGGTCCTGATGCCTGAGCGATTTGATCTTCCCGAACCGAACGTGAAGCGTCTCAGCCCCGCCAGGCCGCTCGCCGGGGTGCCGGCAACGACCAAGAGCCTCCAGAAGGAAGGGCCGCTTCAGGGTAACGCCGTTCGCCAGGACGATGAAGTCACTGCAGAATTTGATCGTCGCGGGTTGCACTGGCGGCCGGTCTGGACGGTGTTGCTGTTGCTCGTGCCCTGCCTCGCCCTCACCGTCTATTATCTCTTCTCTTCCCAGGTCATCACGCCCGGCAGCAGCGAGTCGGAATCGTTGCTGCCGAGTGCGAGCTACGCGTTCGTCCTGCTCCTCCTCAATCTGGATCTCATCGGACTGGTGGTCCTGAGCCTGCTGTTGTCCCGCAGCCTGATCAAGGCGTACTTCGAACGACGGCACCGCCTGATGGGATCAGGTTTCCGAGCCAAGCTGGTCGCTGCGTTTATCGGCTTTTCGTTGATTCCGACCGTGCTGCTGGCGCTCGCGGCCAGCGGCATCGTGAACAAGGCCGTGGATGTCTGGTTTAACGATCAGGTCGAGAAGGTGCTCAAGGATTCTCATGAAGTGGCTCGCATGTTTCGTGAAGGGCACCTTGCATTGGCGATGAACAGTGCTCGAGCGATCAGCCGCGAGATCTTCCGGGAGGACCTGTTGACCCCGTTGCAGCGTGATCTCCTCGTCGCCGCCATGGCCAGAAAGCGGGCCGAGCACAACCTTGCCGGAGTCACGGTGTTTTCTTCGAAGATGGAAATCCTGACCAAGGCGCTGGATCCGACCGTACCGGCCACGGTGCTCGATCTGCCCAGTGGGCAACTGGTGTTGCAGGTGTTGAGCGGGAACAAGGAACTCTCCTCGGTGCAGGAGGCTCAGAGCGGCCGTCTCGTCCGTGCAGGGGTCGCCATCACATCGAATTCCCGGCGGGGGGAAGTGGGCGGGGTGGTGGTGGTGGATGACTATGTGCCGGAGTCTCTGCTTGCCAAGATGGAGGGCATTGAGAAGCAGTACACGGAATACCGACAGATCAAAGCGATGAAGAATCCGATCAAAGCCGGAGCCTATTTGTTCGTCGCCGTGATTACGGTCATGATTCTCTTCGGGGCTACCTGGTTCGGTTTCTATGTGGCGCGTGGCATCACGGTTCCGATCCAGCGATTGGCCGAAGGGACCGAGGCGGTCGCGCACGGTGATCTGAACGTGAAGATCAAGGTCAAGGCGACGGATGAGATCGGCACGCTGGTGGATTCCTTCAACCGGATGACGGAGGACCTGAAGTCGAGCAAGTCGAAGGTGGAGGAGGCCAATATATCGCTCCGGCAGTCAAACTTGGAGCTGGATCGTCGCCGCGCCTATACCCAGGCCGTGGTGGACACGATTGCGTCCGGGGTGCTCTCGATAGACCGGGCCGGTATAGTCACCACGGTCAACCCTTCGGCGGAGCGTATTCTGGGCGTGTCCGGCGAGCGGCTCCGAGGCCGGCCGGTCGCCGAGGCCTTCAAGGAGTTGGGACTGGACCTCTTCCAGAATGCCTACGACAAGATGCTGGCCGAACGGATGGACAGCGTATCGCTGGACGGCACGATGGAGGTCGGGGATAAGTTTCTGACCATCGGACTGCACTTGTCGCACATGCGCAATGAGGCCGGCCGCGATCTCGGTTATGTGCTGGTCTTCGAGGATCTCACAGAATTGATCAAGGCACAGAAAGTCGCCGCCTGGCAGGAGGTGGCCCAGCGGATTGCGCACGAAATCAAGAATCCGCTGACCCCGATTCAACTGTCGGCCCAACGGCTGAGAAAGAAGTTCTTCGAAAAGTCCCCCGACTTTGACGGCGTCTTCGAGGAGTCCACCAGCGTAATCGTCAACGAGGTCGGCAGCCTCAAGCGAATGGTGGACGAATTCTCGAAGTTCGCGCGCATGCCGGCACCCCAGCTGGCGCGAGAGTCGCTGGCCGAGGTGATCCAAGAGGTCGTGGCGCTCTATCGTGGCGCTCACCGGGACGTGGAGTTTCTCGTGGATCTGGATGAGACGCTTCCTCCGGTGAACCTGGATCGCGAGCAAATCAAGCGCGTGCTCGTCAATCTCTTCGACAACGCCATCCAGGCGATGAATCAGAAGGGGCGGCTCTGGATTACGAGCACCTTTGATACGCGGTTGCGCCGCGCTCTGGTCAGCGTGGCCGACGAAGGGGTGGGGATCAGTCCGGAGGACCAGGAGCGAGTTTTTGTCCCGTTCTTTTCCAAAAGGAGGACCGGCACCGGACTCGGCCTGGCGATCGTCCACCGGATCATCACGGATCATGAAGGCCAGATCCGGGCCAGCAGCAACAAACCCAAGGGGGCGATCTTCACGTTTGAACTACCGGTGTAGCAGAGCCGTGACGAGTGACGGGTGACGAGTGACAGGTGGGCTGCGGAAATGAATCCCAGGAGCCTTCCTGCAAACGCGTCACGCGTCACGTGTCACCCATCACGAGGACCGAATGTCTGAATCGATTCTGATCGTGGATGACGAGCCAGCGATCCTGAATTCGCTGACAAAAATTCTTGAGGACGAAGGCTATCAGGTGCAGGTAGCCAAGACCGGAGCGGAGACGCTCAAGCTGATCTCAACGGATCCGCCAGATCTGGTGTTGCTGGATATTTGGATGCCTGAAATGGACGGGCTCGAGACCCTGAAGCGCGTCCGCGAGCTCTCGCTGCGACTGCCGGTGATGATGATGTCCGGGCATGGCTCGATCGAGACCGCGGTGAAGGCGATCAAGCTGGGTGCCTATGATTACATCGAGAAACCGCTCTCGCTCGAACACGTCACCCTGCGGGTTCGGCATGCCCTCGATCAGCATCGTCTGGAGGAGGAGAATCTCAGCCTGCGCACTCAGGTCGAGCGGCGGTTCGAACTCGTCGGGAACTCGCCCGCCATGCAGCGACTTCGCCAGCTTGTCGCCACAGCCGGTCCCACAAACGGACGCGTCTTGATCTCGGGTGACAACGGAACCGGAAAGGAGCTGGTCGCCCGCGCGATCCACATGCAGAGCCCTCGCCGCGAGCGTCCGTTCGTGGCGGTCAACTGCGCCGCGATTCCGGAGACCCTGATCGAGAGCGAGCTGTTCGGACACGAGCGCGGTGCGTTCAGCGGCGCCACGCAGATGAAGCGCGGCCAGTTCGAACAGGCCAACGGGGGCACGCTCTTCCTCGACGAGATCGGCGACATGAGTCTGAGCACGCAGTCCAAGGTCTTGCGGGCGCTGCAGGAACAACAGTTTCACCGGGTGGGCGGGACCAAGCTGTTGAAGGTGGACGTACGCGTGATCGCGGCATCCAACAAACACCTGGCGAAGGAAATCGAGAAGGGGACGTTCAGAGACGACCTGTTTTACCGGTTGCATGTGTTGCCGATCGAGGTGCCCGCCCTGCGTGAGCGGAAAGAAGACATTCCGCTGCTGGTCCGCCATTTCCTGCGCCTGCATGCGGAGGAACAAGGACTGAAGGCAAAAGATGTCACTCCGGACGCGCTGGAAGCATTGCAACGCTACGATTGGCCGGGCAACATCCGAGAATTGCGCAACCTAGTCGAGCGACTGATGATCATGGTGCCGGGACCGGTCATCGAGGCCTCGGACGTGACCCTGTTCTTGCAGTCTCGTCCGGGGAGTCCCGCCGCCGCGCCGGGGCACCCATCTATGGCATCAAAGCCCTACGACTCCCTTCGCGAGGCCCGCAATGCCTTCGAGCGTGACTACATCGCCCGCAAGCTCCGAGAGAACAACTGGAACGTGTCCCGAACCGCGGACCACCTCAAGATCGAGCGCAGCCACCTCCATCGGAAGATCAAGATGTTGAGTATCGAGCTGCGCCCTGAAAACTAGAAGCCTACTGAAGCTTGTCCTGAGTCTGTCGAAGGAAAGGCCCCTACTTCATTCTCCCCATACATTGCCCGCTTTTCCTCTTGGCATTGGCGCCCCGATAGACCCGTTGTGCTCGAATGGGTATGGCGGAACAAGTATAATGGAAGCGGATTTGCTTGGCGTTGGGGGAGTAACTTAAGTTATGGGTGACAAAATGCTCACCGTCACGATCGAGAAGCTGGTGCAGGGGGGGCGGGGATTGGCCCGTCACGACTCGCAGGTCGTGTTTGTGCGCGGGGCGATCCCTGCGGAGACGGTCTCGATCACAGGCGGTGCGCACCATAGGGGGTTTCAGGACGCCGCGGTGAGCGGCGTCCTGGTTGCCTCGCCCGACCGGGTGACGCCTCCCTGTCCGGTCTATGAAGTCTGCGGGGGCTGCCAGTTGCAGCATATCCGGTACGAGGCCCAGCTCGCCTACAAGCGGGATATGCTCAACGAAACGTTGATGCGAGTCGGCAAGGTGACAGTAGACAGCCTTCCTCCGGTCATTGCCTCTCCGGAGCCCTATGGATACCGCAGCACGGTGCGTTTCGTGGTGTTCCGTCAGGGGAGCGGGTTCGCGTTCGGGTTTCACCGGGAGGGTACGAACGAGACGGTGGCGGCTGCCGGCTGCTTGCTCGTTCCTGAAACCACCCGTGAAGTCGTCGCCAGACTGAGCGAACGGCTGGCCAGCCAGGGCAAGCTGCCGCTCCGACTGGAGACCGTAGAAATCAGGCGGTCGGTGGCGTTCGGCTCCGTGCTGGTGATCTATCGGGTCGGGCCTGCAGATCGCCAACGTGCCTGCCGACTCTTCGAGGTGTTTCGGGATATCCCCGGTGTGATCGGGCAGGTGGTGACGACAGCCGAAGGCAAAATGAAAAATGTAAAAGTTAAAATTGACTCTCCAGGACAAAGGGCAGGCAGCGGACAACAGATGTACAGGCGGCAACGATGGGTACAAGGGCAGGATTGGATTGCAGACCGGCTGGATGACCTGATCTTCCGGATCAGCGATCGGTCATTCATACAGGCCAATTGGCCATTGAATGGGGCGCTCTCCAATACCGTCACTGAGTGGGTAGGACCATCGGAGGGTCGGCGTGTCCTGGAGCTGTACGCCGGGATCGGCACCCTGGGCCTGCCCCTGGCGCGCCGCGGCGCGCTGGTGACGGAAGTGGAGGCGAATCCCTACGCGCTGGCCGACGCGCGGCATGCGGCCAAAGTTAATCACATCGGACGTTGCCGCTTCCGTCCTGTGCGGGCCGAGACGATGCTGCAGGCCACGCAAGCCGGTGAGTACGAGGTGGTCATCGTGGATCCGCCACGGACCGGGCTGAGTCAGGACTGCGTGAAAGAGTTGCTGCGGATCGGAGGAGAACGGTTGCTGTATCTCTCCTGCGATGCTCCGACGCTGGCGAGAGACCTGGGTCGGCTCTGTGGGGGCGGCTACCGGATCACCCGCATCCAAGCGTTCGACATGTTCCCCCAGACCGCGCACCTCGAGACGCTGGTCGAGTTGGTCCGCTGACCCCCCCTAACCCTCCCCCTCATGGGGGGCCTGCGACGAGCCTCAGTCGAGCGAGGGAAGGGTGGGGGGGTTCGTTGACCCTTCGGTCGACCTCCGGTATGATCCTACCCCTAAACGCTTCACACTTCACGATTGACGGTTCGCAATGACGACTTATCGACAGGCAGGCGTAGACATCGAAGCCGGGAGCGACCTCGTCCGACGAATCACGCCCTTGGTGCGATCGACGTTTCGACCGGAAGTGTTGACGGATCTGGGTGGGTTTGGCGGCCTGTTTCAGCTCCAGGCATCCCGCTACACAGCCCCGGTGCTAGTCTCGGGAACCGACGGGGTCGGTACCAAGCTGAAGATCGCGTTCCTCATGGACCGACACGACACGGTCGGCATTGATCTGGTCGCAATGTGCGTGAACGACATCGCGGTCAGTGGGGCGGAGCCCCTGTTCTTCTTAGATTACCTGGCCATGGGGAAGCTGGAAGTCAAAAAGGCGGAGGCGATTGTCCGAGGCATTGCGGAGGGGTGCCGGCAGGCAGGCTGCGCCTTGATCGGCGGAGAGACCGCCGAGATGCCCTCCTCGTATCCCGATGGCGAGTACGACCTCGCAGGCTTCGCAGTGGGCGTGGTGGATCAGCCGAAAGTCATCAACGGGCGGGGAACAAGCCCGGGTGATGTCCTGATCGGTCTAGCCTCGACGGGTCTGCATAGCAACGGGTACTCGCTCGCGCGGCGTGCCCTGTTCAAGGACGCGGGACTTACCGTGAAGAGCATCCTCACGGAGTTCGACCGACCGCTGGGCGATATCTTGCTGACGCCGACCCGGATCTACGCCAAGACGATCCTGGCACTGGCAGCCGAGCACCCGATCAAGGGTATCGCGCACATCACCGGTGGTGGGATCACCGAAAACCTCCCGCGCATTTTGCCGGACGGGTGCCGCGCCAGGGTGCATCGCGGCACGTGGCCGGTCCCGCCGATCTTTTCGGTGCTGCGCCGGCTCGGACGAGTGGACGACGCGGAAATGTATCGGGTTTTCAATATGGGAATCGGGCTCGTGTTGGTGCTCCCAGCCGATCACGCCGACCGGGTCATCCGGCAGGCCTCCACTCTCGGAGACACGGGGTACCGGATCGGAGAGATAGTTCCGGGTGGGTCGGACGCGGAACGAGTCGAATATGTCGGAACCGAACCCGCGAAGTAAATCACGGGCAAACAAGCTCCGAGTGGGAGTGTTGGCCTCCGGGCGGGGCTCCAATCTCCAGGCGGTCTTGGATGCCATCGAGGCCGGGATACTCGATGCCCAGGTTGCCGTGGTTCTGTGCAACAAGAAGGATGCCCAGGCCCTCGAGCGCGCGCGGCGCCACGGGCTGCCCGACGCGTTTCTCGATCCCAAGCCGTTTGCCGGCCAGGCCGACAGTCGAGAGGCTTACGATCGAGCGGTTCTCGACGTGTTGCGGAAACACGACGTGGAGCTGGTCGCGCTGGCCGGGTACATGAGGATCGTCACGCCGGTGTTGATCTCTGCCTACCCATACCGCATCATGAATATTCACCCCTCGCTGTTGCCGTCCTTCCCAGGCCTGGAGGTGCAGAGGAAGGCGCTGGAGTGGGGAGTCAAGATCAGCGGTTGCACGGTGCATTTCGTCACCGAGGGCGTGGACGAGGGGCCTATCATCATCCAGGCGACGGTGCCTGTTCTGGAAGGAGACTCTGCTGATACCCTTGCGGCTCGTATCCTGGCGGAGGAACATCGCATCTATCCGCGCGCGATCCAGCTCTACGCCGAGGGCCGGTTGCTTGTCGACGGCCGCCGGGTGCGCATTGTAGGTGATTAACTTTCAGGCACCAGGACTGAGCACTGAGTGCTGAGTGTGAAACCACTCGGCTGACCTTCCGAAAAGACCTCAGTCCTCGAACCTCAGTCCTCAGCACTGTTTATGGTGACCCGACAGGAAATCCTCGACGAGCAGATTCGGATGATCTGCCTTCGCCTGCGGGCCGACCTGGCCGCGTATCGGCTGGGCCACGCCTTGCTGAGCCACGAAGAAGGCTTGTCCTTGATCGAGCGCACGCGCGAGGAGATCCTTGACTTGTTTCCGGACAAGGGTCAGGTGTTCGATCTGGTGCTGCGACCCAGGTTTCTGCGCATCCTGAACGAGCGGGCGTTGATGGAGTGGGGGTTGGCGGATGCGACCAACTAAGTTCCGGTAGTCTCTTACCCGTGAGTTGTGTATAATTCGGAGGCGATATTAGGTGCGAGCGCCGACCTTTCTCCCCGTCTCCTCCGCGGCCATCTCGCCACGGCACTCCCGCTGTGGCACTTCCCGCGGTCAAGAAGCTCCGGCGCTCGCGTTTTTCTTGTCCGCGCCTTAGCTGTGAGACAGTCGCCAGCAGCTCTTGGCTTCCGGCCATCGGCTCTCAGGTCTTTGCTATAAGCCATCAGCCATATGCTCTTCTCTTCGACGGGTGGGGGGCTAGCTCAGTTGGGAGAGCACGACGTTCGCAACGTCGGGGTCGCGGGTTCAAATCCCGTGCCCTCCACCATTTGAACCCGCGACGGGGGTTCGAAGGGGGTGTGCCCCCTTCGTGGGGATCGTACAAGGGGGCTGGCCCCCTTCGTAGGAGCCGGTGAGGCAGGCTTCAGGGCCGAGCTGGCGACGGAGGGGGTTCAAATCCCGTGCCCTCCACCACCTCGACTCCCCCTCGACTCGCGTTGCTCGCTCGGGGTCGCTCGGTGCAAGCAGCAACAAAAACGGGTGATTTACCGGCGTTCAGGGAGTCGAGGTGTGGTGAGCACGGGCCGACCAGGAATCGACCGTCGGCCCGAGTCGAACCACAATGACCAAGCCTTGGCACGTGTATGTGGCTCTCCTCTCGGACGGCCGGTACTACGTCGGCATTACCCACCTGCCGCCTGATCGGCGCGCTGCACGGCACCGTAGCGGGTTTGGAGGGCAATTCACGGGACGCATCCGTGTTGTCAAAATCCTCTGGTTCGAGACTCACCCTACAAGCGGATCCGCGCGCCGCCGTGAGCAACAGCTAAAGAAATGGAGCCACGCAAAGAAGCAGGCTCTGATTGAGGGCGACATCGAACGCTTGAAGCTTCTCACCAGAGGGCGTTCGTAGCCGCGCAATCTTTGGGAGCGGCTGCCACGCACAATCAAGGAACAGGAGCCAAATCCGTGGCGGATGGGACGATGTGGCTGAGGTTGTTGGCCGGGACCCTCACAACCATTGCCTTTCTGCCTCAGCTCATCCGAACGTGGCAGACCAAATCCACGAAGGATATCTCCCTTGGAATGTTCCTGATCTTCACCGGCGGGGTTTTGCTCTGGCTGATTTATGGGGTGTTGATCAGTTCGCTTCCGGTCATGTTCGCCAACGGGCTCACCTTTCTGCTCGCGTCGGCCATCCTGGTACTCAAAATCCGCTACGGGTAAACCAAGATCCCCGATGTTCTTCAAGGCGTTGCTGCGGAGGGTGCACCAGGTAGACCCAGGACGCCGGGAGCCTGCGTTCCGGCGGGTGGGCAGGTGACAGGCGGCGCGAGCGGATTGAGCGGATTCGGGCCGGGCGTGCAGGCCCGGGACGCCGCGGCCTGGACCTGAAAGGCGACCTGATTGTAGGCGATCGCGTTGTTGAAGTGCACCTTGCCGAGCGGCTGCGCGTTGCTCCGGCTCTTGACCCCGCGGATCTCAGCGCCTGCCTTGATGAGTTCGAAGTCCTGTCCCGTGATCGGATCCTTGTACACGACCTGGAGATAGCGCTTCGGCAGCTTGGTAAGCTCCTCCAGACTCAGCGGATATTGATTCGGGCGTGTCGCCTTCTTGACCTGGTAGTCGGCTGCGAACGACTCAATGGCCGCCTTGATTCGGTTGCCGCGAAACAGCAGTTCGGCCTCCTTGTCCCGCTTCACGGTGACCGCCCACTGCTTGCCGACCAGGGTCATGGCGATGCCCATCATCACGATCAGGAACATCACCATGAGGTAGGTCACGCCGCGCTGGGTGGTGAGGATCGCCGCGCGACGACCTCCGCTGTTCACTTGAACATGCCTCCGCCCTGCCCGGCACCCGGAGCTCGAGCTGGCGGGCAAGGGTTCTGATTGAACGGGTTGAGCGCGTTCACCCCTGGGATGCAGGGCTGCGCCCCCTGAGTCGCCACATCGGAAGAGGGCCCTGGGTCGCTGCCAACAGAAAGTCCAGGGGCCGCCTCGGGCGTCTGTTCCTGCATTGCAGGTGACTCGATCGGAACCGCCGGGGGCGCGGGGAGTGGTTCCATCGGGGACGTCATCGTGGGCAGATCAGACCTCTCGGGAAATCTGGCCGGCGCAGTACCACCGGCCGGAGGGACCGGGCTTGCCAGGTTCATCGGGCTGCAGTTCCTCAACTGGGCCGTGCTGTCGCTGAACACGCTCGTACCGCTTGAATCAGTACAACGGTACATCGCCGTCAGGGCCGGTTCACCGGCAAGGATCACTCCGAGCCCCAGCAGCGTGGCGAAGAAAAGGCCAAATCGAGGCATCGTACTGCACCGTGCTTCGTTCTGAGTTCGAAGCGTTCAGTTGTCAGCTTAACTCAACACTCATAACCCAAATCTCATGGCTGCCTAGCGTCGGCGTAAGTGCAACTCGCCCTTGGCGGCGTCCAGCGTCACCAGGAACTTATCTAGAAACGTCAGACCTAGTAGACCTTCCACCCCCGGCGGTGCGTCCGGCAAATCGTGCACCGCGGCGGTCACGTTTCTTGCCTCAGCATCACTCACGCTGAT
The DNA here is from genome assembly GCA_020027965.1 of Nitrospirota bacterium. Lineage (GTDB taxonomy): Bacteria > Nitrospirota > Nitrospiria > Nitrospirales > Nitrospiraceae > JAHRHE01. The sequence continues at coordinate 37,589 of JAHRHE010000001.1, forward strand.
CGTCTCCACCTGGACGATGTCGGCCCGCACGGAGCCCCCGACGGTCCCCAACGTCACGGTCGGCGAGCTTGCGCTTGGCACGATCCCCAGGTCGCGAACTACTGCATACGACAGAACCGTGATGTCGGCGCCGGTATCCAGGATCAACTTGGCGTCGCGCGTCCCGTTCAGCCGGACCTGGACGACCAACGAGCGGCCCGCGCGGAGAACCGGGACTCGCACGTAGGCCGAGGGCTGGGTCGCCGCAAAAGCCTCAGAGGGTGACATCGCCGGTTCCTCACCGGTGGATGGAGGGGATGGCTGTTCACCAGGGGCTACCTTTGGTCTCGTGGGTGGCTTCTGAGCCTGAGGAGGCTCCTGGTAAATCACGGTGCAGTGTTCAGCTTGGACCGGGCTGTCGGTATACACGCTGGCACCGGACGCGTCGATGCAGTGAAACACTGCCGGCCATGCCAGGCGAGGAGTCACAAGGCTCACCAGTCCAAGCGTGAGCGTCAGGATAGTGGCGTAGCGAGACATGTGGTGCAACTCATGAGAGCTATGGATCTGTGAGCCCATGGTCTTCAGGGTCACGACGGATCGGCCGGCTTGGTTAACGGAATGGTGGTCTCAAGGCTAGTGCCGGTCTCCTTGAGCTTGACAGAGGTGGCGTCGATCGACGTGATCTGGATACGCCCATCAACGGTCTCGCCAGGCCGAACGACAAAAATATCTTTCCCTTTGCTGAGAAACGCCTTCGACTCGCCTCCCTGTGTAAGGTAGCCCAGAAAGCGATACTGGCTCATGAGCTGGCGAGCCTGCTGGGCTGCGAATTCCTGCTGCTGGCGCGCCAACTCCTGTTGCCGACGAGCCTCTTGCGCGGCTAGCTCTTCCGGCGTGGGTGGCGGCGGGGCGGCGGGCTGCGGCGGAGGGACCGCGGGGAGGGCTGCCTCCTTCGCTCGCTTTCGGGCTGCGGCGAGCTTCTGCTTCTCCGGCTCGGTCAACGTCTCCGGCGGCGCGAAGATATTCTTGGGTGTCTTGAAGGAGACCTGGCTCTCCCGGGCCTGGGCCGGCCAAACGAGGGGAGGGAGATCGGCCCTCGGCCTCGCCTGCGCTGGTCCCGACTTGAACTTGAGCGTGACTCGCTGCGGCTCGGGCTCGTTCATGACCAGGAAGACTATCACAGTCAGCCACACCAGCGCTAATGCGCCCAGCAGGCCCCATTTGGTGCGGTCCGTCATGCCTTGCCTTTCGTGTCCGGGATGTTCGGCCTGAGGAACGTGACCACACTCACGTTGAACACGACCTCTTGGCCGGCGGATCCGTGGCCCGTGCTCCGACCACTGGATGAGCGTGCCGCATCGAGACTCTCGACAAACAGGTAGGGCCCTGTCGTTTCCAACCGATGGATGAAACGGCGGATCGCGGCATACTCTCCCGCGGCCCGAAACCTCATGGAGGCTTTGATCGCCAGCCCGTCTTCCACCTTCTGGAACGAGTAGCTCATGGCCGGAACGGATACGCGATCATGCTTGGCCAGTTCGGAGATCGCAAGGCTGAGCATCGGGAACTCCTTCCTGGCGGGCAGGGTTCCCCAGATCTTCGCCAATTCCTCCTCGGACTTGCGAGCTGCTTCCAGTCGCGCCTGCGTCTGTCTGGCTGCTTCGTACGACGCCTGTGCGCTCGACAGGCGTTCCTCGGCCGGCGCCTGGAAGATCAGCCGGGCGCCAACAGCCACACACAGCGCGAGTGTCGTCACCAGCAGCAAAGGTTGAAGGGCCCGGCAGGCTTGAACGGCGGACTGTGACAGGAATAAAGAGACTGCGCGCATCGCTTCCCAGGCTCCTTACGAGAGTGCTGGTCGGTACATGACCGTCAACGTGAATTCGACCATGCCGGAGGTGTCCTGGCCGGAGATCTTCCCATCGCCTGACTCTTTGAACCGATGTTGAGAAAGCACCACGTCATGAAAGTCCGCATGGTTCTCTAAGTTGTTGACCAGGGCGGTCACATCTTTTAGCGTCAGTGCCGTCCCGTTCAGCGTAATGATAGAGTCTTTGAAGCTGAGCACGACCGAGCTGATGGAGACGTGCGGGGGGACCGCATCCTCCAGCTGACTGAGAAAACGAGTCCAGGAAAACGCCCGCTTCTCCAGTAACTGGTTCGCAAAGTCGACTTCACGATTGAGCGCCTTGATCCGCCCATCGGATAGATCGAGCCCGGCGCGCGAAGCCTGGGCCAGGAACTGACGGCTGGTCTCGCGGACCCGCTCGGCAGCCTGCTCGTACTTCGCCGCCGCCTCGACGATGGCGCGGCTGTCCCACCACATCCAGGCTGCCGACCCCAGCGACCCGACGATGACCAGAGCCATCGCCCACTGCGCCGCGCGCAGCAACTCGAAGCCTCGCCCGGCGAGCGACACCGACAACCGCGGGAGTGGAGTCGTCCTCATGGCTCAGTCATGCCTCCCAGACGCCAGCCAGCGCGGCGAGCGCGGACAGAGGTCTGACCTGAGCCTCGTGTCGCTCTTGCCCGTGACTGGATCTTAGCAGGCTCTCCCACCCGACCGGAACCATATTGAGACGCAGCGAAGCGGCCAAGTCAGGATCGATCAGATTGCGCCACGACGCCACGGCCGTGGTGGGGTGCGCTGCGACAGTGGTCCCTGGTTCTGCACTATCTCGATATTGGTCCGGAGCGGCCTGTTCCTCGAGACGCTGACCGTCAGGGCAGGGAACGTCAGCGCCGACGATGAACAAGGGACGAGGCAGGACGGGACATCCGTTCCGGGCTGCGGGCCGGACCTCGTCGTAGAACTGAATCGTGGCGCGTAGCTCGTCGGCAAGGTTCGTGTGCCCATCGCGCAGCGGCTTGATCCGATGAAAGACCGGAGAGTCGTGCTGGAGTGCAAAGAAGGAGAAGCCCGCCTGCGCGACGTGGAGAAAGAAGAATTCCGACGGGTCCGTCCCGGGCGCCTGGCCTGGCGCCGGCGAATCGCGCTGGACGCCGCCCGGCGCGGCCGCCATGACAGGTCGGCAGAGATCGAAGAGCCGGAGAGAGCTCACTCCGAGGGAGACGGGAATGAGGCCGGCGACCTCGCAGACCTGCTCATACTGCTCGATGATCCGGCCCTGGATTGCGGCCGCCAACACGCGATGCGTCTTGCGTGCGCCTTCGGCAGCAGAACCCGGCGTGGGGGGGAACACGCGGAAGGACAGCCGCGCACCGGTGGCTGGCATGCCCAGATCCTTCTGGAACCGCCAGCGCAGCAGCGCGTCGCATTCAGCCGCCTTGTTCGGCCAGACCTCGAACTCGAACAGGGCCAGCCGGGCGCACAGATCCGGCAGGCTGAGGGCAACCGAGGCGACGCGCGACGCGTTCCGGGGGCTGCCCCGCAGAGTCCGGATCTCGCCGGCCAGCGCGGCGACGTCCGAGACATTTAATTCAGTGGCGGACAGGTTCACGAGACCGGCCGGCAAGGCGCGCTCGCCGCACAGGCCGACGTGAATGTCACGCCACCCACGGCGCCAGTCCCGCTGGACCTCGAGCACGCTGAGGGTCCGCGCGTCGATGCTCAGACCGAGGCGGGGACGTTGAATGGGAAAGAGTGTGGGAAGCATCCTAATGGCTGAATGTGACCCGGTTGACTTCCTTCAGTGTCGTCTCTCCGCGCAAAACCTTTTCGATGCCGGCCTCCCGCAGGCTCGTCATGCCGTCCCCGATGGCTGCCTTGCGGATTTCCGACGCGGGCCTGCGCTCCAGGATCAGCTCTTTGATTCGATCCGTGAGGTCAAGAAACTCCGTGATGGCCCGGCGTCCCCGGAATCCCAGGCCGTTGCACTCCACGCACCCGATGCCGTGGTAAAAGGGCATATCCTTGACCTTCTCGTAATCCAGGCCGGATTCCTCGCACGCGGCGCGGTCCACTTGGTAGGGTGTCTTGCAGGATTCGCACATCGCTCGGACCAAGCGCTGTGCCAGGATGCAATTCAGGGCGGCCACAAAATTATACGGTTCGATGCCCATGTTCACGAACCGGCTGATCACGTCAAAGGCGTTGTTCGCATGGACGGTCGAGAAGACCAGGTGCCCGGTGAGGGCGGACTGGATCGCGATCTGCGCGGTTTCCGCGTCGCGAATCTCACCGACCATGATTTTATCGGGATCGTGGCGGAGGATGGACCTGAGGCCGCGGGCGAAGGTCAGTCCCTTTTTCTCGTTCACCGGGATCTGGACAATGCCCTTGAGCTGATACTCGACCGGATCCTCGATGGTAATGATCTTGTCCTGTTGGTTGTTGATCTCGTTGATCGCGCCGTACAGGGTCGTGGTCTTGCCGCTGCCGGTGGGGCCCGTCACCAGGACCATGCCGTACGGCTCCATGATCGCGCGCCGCAGTCGACGCAGGTCCTCCGCGTTGAACCCGAGTCGGTCAAGGCTCAGATCCTGCACGCCGGAGGCGAGGTCCGCCTTCTCCAAGATCCGGATGACCACGGATTCCCCGAACGCGCTGGGCAGGATCGAGACTCGGAAGTCCACCTTTCGCTGGTCGAGGCGGATCTTGAACCGGCCGTCCTGAGGGATCCGGCGCTCGGCGATGTCCAGCTCGGACATTACTTTTAGACGCGAAATCAGCGGCGCGTGAAACTTCATGTCCAGCGGGTCCATGGCGGGGTAGAGGATGCCGTCGATCCGGTACTTGACCTCGACGGCTCGTTCGCTGGCCTCGATGTGAATGTCACTGGCCCGCTTCTGCAGCGCACTCAGGATGACCGTGTCTACCAGCTTGACGACCGGGCTCTGGTCCCTGGCGATCTTCTCGGCGGAGAGCACCTCGTCACCCTGCTCATCCTCGCGGATCAGGATGGGCCGGAACTCGGCTTGGATGCGCGTGATCACCTGGCTGTTGCCCTCGCTCTGCTTCAGCGATTCCAGGATGGCCGCGCGCGAAGAGATGACCACGGTGAAGTCCCGTCCCAGGAGCAGCTCCAGCTCGTCGAGGGCGCGGAGGTTCTGCGGGTCGGCCATCGCAACCGTCAGGACCCCGTCCCATTCCTCCAGCGGCACGAACGGGTGCCGATGCATCCACTCGGCCGGGATGGTCTTGAAAAACTCGGGGTCCACGCGGAAATCCTTCAGGGGCTCGTAGCGCAACCCGTACTGCTCGGCCAGGGCTTCGGCCAGCGCCTCTTCCGAAAGTCCGCCTTGTTCCGTGAGCACGGTCCGGACCGTCCGGTTGGTCTCCTCGGCCTGACGGACGACCTGCTCAGCGTGCGCTTGCGAGAGCACGCCCCGTGTGACCAGGATCTCTTCCAGTGGTGCGCGTTTGACCGGTGTCGGCATTCTTTGGGCCTCCTCTGAAGAATGGTTAATGGTCAACGCAGAAATGGTCGATGATCGAAATCCTCATCAACCATAACGCATTAACCATCGGCCATGTCCCCACATCCATCAGCCATCAACCGTTGTCTTGTCTAGACCGTGCCTGCCATCTGAAAGATCGGCAGATACATCACGACCACAATTGCCCCGACGATGATCCCCATCACGAGCAGGAGCGCGGGCTCGATCCAGGTGGTGAGCTGGTTCAGGCGGAGATCCAGCTCACCCTCGTGGAACTCGGCCACGTCCTGCAACATCGTCTCGAGTGCGCCGGTCGTTTCGCCGACCTCGATCATTTCCAAGCTCATTTGCGGCAGGAAATGCTCCTGCTTCAAGGAAGCGGCCAGGCCTACCCCTTCCCTCACACGGTCGCTCGTGCTGGCCAGCGCGCTTGAGATCACCCGGTTGGTGATGGCCCCGCTGGTAATCTGCAGCGCAGACAGCAGCGGGATACCGCCGCCGAGCAGCGTGGAGAGCGTGCGCGTCACACGAATGATCTGACTCTTCAGCAGGACGTCTCCGATGAGCGGCGCGCGCAGGCTCACCCGGTCCAGCAGCTCGCGGCCGGCCGGTGTGCGCGCCCAGCGGTAGATTCCGAACCCCAGGGCAACCGATCCCACGATCAACCACAGAAACCACCGCTGGAATTGCTCGACGGCGGCCAGCAGCAGCCGGGTTGGGCCAGGCAGTTGCGCCCGGCTCTCGCCGTAGATCTCGGCGAAGGTCGGCATCACGTATACCACCAGAAACCCCACCACCCCGATACCCACTACGACCAGAAACGCCGGATAGGTGAGTGCCTTCATTACCTTCTCGCGCACGGCGATCATCAGCTTGACGTGGGCGATATAGCGCTTGAGCACCTCGGGCAGGTTGCCGGTCTGCTCGCCTGCGCGGAGCGAGGCGCGATAGAGTTCCGAAAAGTGGTCAGGGTACCGTCCCATCGCTTCCGAAATGGAAGCCCCTCCGCGAATCTCCTCGCGCACGCCCCGCAGGGCGGCTTGAAATCCTGGGTAGGACGCTCGTTCGGCGAGCAGGTCGATGGTCTTCAGGATCGGCAGACCGGCCTTGACCAGCGCGACAAACTCCTGGTTGAACACCAGAAACTCGCGCAGCGAGAGATGGCCACCCGATCGACGCCGAGGGAGTGTGATGCCCGCCCGCGAGCCTTCCAGACTGAACAGGAGTAACCCGCGAGCCTCGAGCTGGGTGCGGACGGCCGACTCGCTGTCCGCGTCCACCCGGTCGCTGATTATCGTCCCATCCGCTCGTGCGGCTTTGTAGCGAAATTGCGGCATATTTAGATTAGAAACAGATACATGGTTCTATGGTCAATGGCTGATTGATCTGGGAACATGGCTGATGGTTAATGGTCCATGGTTGACGAGGATCCAGATCATCAACCATTTCCGCGTTGACCCTTGACCACTTCTTCTTCAGGGACCATTGACCATTAGCCATTCACCATTATCCATTCTGCTTATGGGATCACTAACTGCTGGCCGATTAGGATCAGATCGCCGTGCAAGCCATTGGCGCTTTTTAGTTGCTCCACGGTGAGGCCGTGCCGGCGTGCGATGGTCCAGAGCGAGTCACCTGCACGAACCTGGATGCTCAGCGGGCGGGTCGCTGAGGGAGCCGGCGGGTCGGTCAAGGACGCCGGTCGTACCACGGCCGGGGGTGTCCATAGGCTGCCGGTCGGCGTGTCGGGTCCGGTTCTCCGTTTGCCAGGTGGCTTGGCGAGTTCCCGCTTCACCTGGGTCAGTTCCACGGTCAGCGTGGCCACTGCTGATTCCAATTCCGCCAACCGGGTCTGCATCATCGTGGCCGCAGGCTCGTCCTCGCTGGCCTGGCTGGGCAGGGACGGTGAGTCGGCAACTTGACCCGTGGTCCCTGTGCTGGCCTGAAGGAGCCGGTCTCGCTCATCTCGCAGCAGAGCCAATCCCGCTTGCACGCTCTCGATCTCTTGAAGTTGCGCCGCCCGCGCCTGGCGGAGCTCGGCTGCCGCCTGACTCAGCTCCGCAATCTGGCGGCGCAGGTCCTGTATCTCCGCTTCCTTCTTGGCCGCACCAATCCGCGTGGCGGCCAGGTCCTGGCGGAGCGCGGCCACCTCCGCATATGAATCCCGGACCACCTGATCCGCCTGGCGCCGGGCCGCCTCGACCTCGGGTCCGGGCCAGGCGGTCCGGTCGGTCGTACAGCCCGAGACCAGCAGGCCGAGCACCAACAGAAAAAACGTGCCCATGCGCCTCGTCCTATAACTCGTTATAGGGGATCCCATCCGTACCGACCAAGTCGCTGCCGCTGTGCACGTCGAACACGCCGCCCTCCGCTTCATCCAGAATTTCCTGCCACGTACTGTCGGCCTTTGTAAACGGGTCCAGCGGAATCCGCTTGACGTACCCGGCTGACTTCAGGTCGGCCAACGTGGGCGGGTAGGACCCGCGGTCTGCGCGATGCTGATCAATGGCGTCCCGCAAGGTGAACAGGTTCTGTTTGAGTGCCGCCTCCCTGGCCCTGACGATCGATTGCTGGAAGGAGGGTTCCGCTAACGAGACCAGGATCCCGGCGATCGTCACCACGATCATGAGCTCTGCGAGAGTGAACCCTCCTTGGCTCCGCCAGTGGCGAGAGGTGATGGGCGATGGGCTAGAGGGAAGACCTTTCATCTCGTACGTGCGTCTCGAAGATTGCTCTGTGTACGTCCTACCCATAGCCTCGTACCTCTTGCCCTTGCCTCATGCCGGCGCGAATGCGCCTACCACTCCCGATACTTCGACTTGTCAAGTGCGACATCGGGACTCTTGGAATACACGTCGAACACGTCTTCCCCGCACCAATCTTTGGCATCGGGCGGGTCCTGATAACACCGCAGGCCCCATTCCACCGTGCCCGTCATGGGATCGAGCGGGATGCGTCTCAGATAACGCCGGATCGGTTTGGTCTCACGGACCGTGGCTTCACCTCCGCTCAGATCGACGCCAAGCAGCGTCTTGAGCGACTTCGGATAGCCGGTGACGCCGGTGTATTCCTTACAGGACGTCTTGTTCTTCACGCACAGGGGGCCTGTCAGGATCTCACCGTCTCGCGCCCAGTCCACCTTGAACTGATCGATGGCGGTGCGCATCTCCCGCAACCGCTGCCGCAGCTCCAACTCCTGAGATCGTTGACTGCTGTACTTCGAGAGCGGAGTGGCCACTGACGCCAGGACGAGCACGATCGTGACAGTGACCAGCATTTCCAGCAAAGTCACGCCACGCTCAGAAGCCGTGACGCGTGACGCGTGAAGCGTGAAGCGAAGGAACCTTCGCATCATTGACTCAAACCCGTCACTCGTCACCCCTCGACTAGGCTCGGGGTGACCCTGAGCCCGTCGAAGGGTCACGCATCACCCATCACTGTCCCTAACGCACCCGAATCATGGCCGGCGTCGACACGGTTACTGGAATCGCCTTGCCGTCAGCCCCGGACACGGTCGCCTGTTGGATCGTGATAGGGAAGCTGCCGGGAGCCTTGGCCTGAAAGAAGAATTTGGCCACGACTCCCCCGCCGGAAGACGGCGGGCCCTGCCGGCGCAGGTGGAGCGCGACCTGGCCTGCGCTCGGGTTGGCGGAGACGGTTAGCGCGGCAGGGGTGCCCCCCTGCGTGAGGAACTCGCCCTCCAGCGCTCGGCGAAACTCTAACGCGTTCGAGTCGTACGCCAGCGTCAGTACGGATTCGGACAGACCGGCGATCTGTTCCGCCGTCACCTCCACCTGGAATTCCTGGCCGACCGTCGTGGCGAGCTCTGATGGGCCTAGCGCGAGCACGGCCGCGCCGCGCGCCACGAGCGGGGACGATGGTGACGGCCCGGGTGTACCCTTGGCTGTCGGTGGCGGCCCCCCTAGGGTCCCCGCCGGTCCGCTGCCGGGCAGAGTCGGTGACGTGGGGGAGACTGAAGGTAGAGTGGGGGAGGCGGCCGGCGTGCCCCTTCCGCTGGTGCCAGGCGATGGCTTGGGCAGAGCGACCGGCGCGGGTGGGATCGGCGTCGCGGCGAGCTTTCCGTTGCCATTCCGCGAGACAGCCGAGAACATGGGGGTCGTCCCGTACTGGCCTTCGGTGCCGGACCAGAAGGCCTGCGTTTCCGGCCCCGGCATCGTGACGTTTCGGACAAGGCGAGGCGTGATCGTCAGCACGACTTCAGTCGTGATGACGTCCGTCTGCGTCGAGGTGAAGAGCTTGCCGAGGATCGGGATATCGCCGAGGCCCGGCACTGTCTGGAGGGTCTTTCGTTCTTCGTCCTGGATCAGCCCGGCCAGGATGATGCTCTCGTCGTTTTTCATGTTCAGGACCGTCTCCGCGGTCCTGGTCCCGAATCTGAACTGCTGGATCAGGGGATTGGACTGCAAGGTGACCAGGTCACCGAGTCGGGTGACTTCGATCTTGAGCTTGAGTGTCAATTCGTCCATGAGGTGGATCGTGGGCTCCACGCTCAGCTTGATTCCTGTATCCTTGAACTCGATCGAGGTGACGGTGGAGGTCGTCGGAACCGCGCCGGTCGCGGCCTGCCCTGGCAGGACATTCGTGGTGGAGAGCAGAATGGGCTGCTTGTCGCCGATGTTGATCGAGGCCTGCTTGCCATTCAGGACCCGCAGCTTCGGAGAGGCCAGGGTCTTGGCATCCGACTCTTGCTTGAAGAAATCCAGAATGACGCTGGCCGGGAGCGTGAGGATGAAGCTCTCCGGCCCCAGGTCGGTCAATTGTTGCCACGTGAACGTGGTCGTGTTCGCTGTGGTTCCTCCTGTGAACCCGGGCGGCACGATCCCGAATCCGGCCGACTTGGCGTAGTTCAGCCCGTATTTCAGGCTCTTGGTACGGTTGATCTCCAGCACCTCGAGGTCCAGCTCAACCTCCCCCTCACGGCGATCGTTCGCGGTGATAATCCGTTCGGCCAGTTGCAGCTTCGCCGGTTGGTCCCGGACGACCAGAGCGTTGATCGGCTCGTTCACGTACACCCGTTTGGTCTCCAACATGGTCCGGAGCAGGTTCACCATGTCCTTGGCCTTGGCATTGGACAGGTAGAACGTGCGGATCATGAGGTCCTGAAACTGATCCTGTTTCTGCTTCGTGTTGGGCGTCAGCAGCAGCGTGTCGGCGCTGACCCGGCGGGAGAACAGACCGTTGGTGCGCACGATCAGGTTCAGCGCCTCGTCGAAGGGCATGTCCTTGATAAAGATCGTGATCGGTTCGTCGCGGATATCCTTGTCGAAGACGACGTTGAGGCCGCCGGCCCTGGCCAGGATCTCGAACACCTCCTTCAGCTTGGCATTCTGGAACCTCAGGGTGACGGGCTGGGTAGAACCGCTCACCGCTTCGGCAGCTCGCTGCTGTTGCGTGATGGTGGTGATGGCTTCCACCGCCTGGGTGAGCCCAGGATCCAACTCAACCGCGCGTTCGTACGCCCCCAGGGCATCCTCGTACCGGCCGAGGCTCTGGAGTTTCTCGCCGGCCTGGGCCTGGTCGCGAGCCTCCTTCAGCCGCAAGGCGTCGCCCATCGCCACGTGGTGCTCGCTCCGCGAAGGATCCAGTCCGAGCGCGAATTTGAATTCGTTCAGCGCTTCCATGATCTGGTTGGCCTTCAGGTACTTCCGGCCTTGGGCGTAATGTTGCTCGGCCGCCCGCGCCTTGGCCTGGCTCAGACGCTCCTGCAGGCTCAGGTCAATCGGGTCTTTCTTCAAGGCGGCGCGGTAGGCCGCGACGGCACCGTCCCAATTTCCCTCGGCGGCCAGCTTCTCAGCGGTCCGGACTTCAGGCATGGTGCACCCGCCCAGGGAAACGATGGCCACCAGCGTGCTGAACAGGAACAGGAGGCTCAGAGGATGTGGAAAGCGGTGCGTGCTTTTCATAGAAGGCCTCTCGTTCGACGTGAGAAGAGCGGGAACGTTAATGGCCTCCACGCGCGACGGGCGCGTGGCCACTTGGAGCCGGATATTCTATGCCAAGGACGCAAGAAAGGAAATACTTCAAAAGGAGGGGGTAAGCCAGGTCTTTCCGGCGTGCCCCATGGCCATCCTATGACGATCACTAATAACTCACAACGTATTGATCTACCAAGGTTGTTTATGTAATGCCGTACGCCACGACTCACGCACGCCGGTCTTTATGGCCCCTTCGCGCATTGAAGTCTGTGGAGGCATCTGCCTTTCTTTCTGGTCAAATGGTCGTGCCATGGCTTCTGGCGGTCTTTCACAGGTTCTTGTCGCACAGGCCAGATCTTGCCCTTGAGAGCGTTACGAAGGAGTTTTGTCTGCATGAGCGCGAGGTTAATTCTTGAAAGGCCATCGCCAGGTGAGGGCTGGCGGCTCGGTGAGCGCGCTGAGGGACTCTGATGACGTGGGCAAAGGGTTCGGCGGATGCTGGCCCAGTAACCGAAGTCGTTTCAGGCTGCTCGCAGGCGTTTTTCAGGGGAGAGACTTCTATGGGGCACCAGCTGAGGATGGCGGGCGCAGGCCTTGCCTCTCTTCCGGGCTCAGCCTGTCCTTCTCCCTCAACGTCTGCAAGGTTTCCTCGAGCCGCTCGGGATCGAGACGGCGCACCCCATACACGCGGAGGACCGGAGGGTAAATAATGTACAGATTCGGGTTGCGAATCTCGAGCTGAAATTCCTCACTCTCTGCATAGGGGCCGAGTTCGGATTTGCCTCCCAGCGGAACGCGGTAGAATGGCTTTCCGTCCCGCATCTGGCCGCTGGCACCAACATATTCTAACTCGTCAGTCACGTCATGGAGATAATTGGCGCTCGCGACTCTTTGCACCACGACGACCAATGAGTCACCCTCAATCGGATCCCCTGACTGATTCTTCACACGGACACGAAAGCGGAACTCACCCCGCGAGCTCAAGCGACTGTCAGGATCCCACTCACCGATACTGCCGAAGGGATCGGACTGAGACAGGATCGGGATGACCGCGCCAGTGATGTCCTGCGCCTCGCCAGCGGAATACGCGGTCGCAGGAATGCTGTCGAAGCCGAAGACCCATGCCAGGCACAGCAAGAGCCGAGCCAACCTGCCGATGCGCGACACGCTGTCCCGGTGGAGATCATGATACTTTCGACGGTTCATGCGCGCAGGATCACCACGGCTACTGGAGTTTGGCTCGCACCAGGTCGCTGATCTGCTTGCCGTCCACCGTCTGGCCGGCGAGCCGGGCCATCACGGTCTTCATCACGGCACCCATCTCTTTGAGAGTCTTGGCGCCGGTCTCCCGGATCACCGCCTCGATGAGCTGTCCGATCTCGTCCTGTGAGAGGGCCTTCGGAAGGTAGCTCTCGATGATCGAGATCTCCCGGAGCTCCTTTCCAGCCAAGTCCTGACGGTTGGCCTTCTGATACTGCTCGGCGGCTTCCCGGCGCTGCTTGACGAGCGTGGTCATGACTCGGCTCATCTCAGCATCATCCAGGTCCTTTTTCAGCTCCAATTGTCTGTTGAAGATCGCGGCCTTGACCATGCGGATGACATCCATGCGGAGCTGGTCCTTGGCCTTCATGGCTAGCTTGAGGTCTTCGGACAACCGGTCATGGAGTGACATAGGGCCTCATCTCCCCACTCGCCCGGGGCTGGGAACAGCACGCAACCACAGAATATTCCTGCAGAGAGAGGCAGTCAAGCGACGATCCTCCGACCCCATGGTGGGTAGCCCCCCCCATTGGTGGTATTTCCCGGTTTGGCTGGGGTATGATGATAGTGTTAGAAGACGCGCAGGCCAGTGCACCGGATCGGGGATGCCTCGGGGGTCACACGATGGCTCGGCGAGTCTGCTTCTCCGGTAACTCGATCGGGCTCCTTTTCCTGCCGCTATTAATCGGGTGCGAAATCGCTGCGCCTCAAACCAGGCCGCTTCTCGGTGTGTGGAAGACTGTTCCCGCCTCGATCCAGGTTCCGATCACCATTGAGCGTCTCGCGATTCTCTACCCCAAGTCGTATAACCGGCTGTTAATGGATGCGTACGCCCGTCTCGAGGGCGCGGCCTTTCAGCTCAAAGAGCAACGGCCCCGCCTGCGGATTGTGGACCGGTTCCATCTGCCGACTATCTTGGACGAGCAGCGGTTCCAACTTGGCGGGTCCGTCTCCGAGCAGACTGCGATCAGCCTGGGCCGCCTGCTCGGTGTGGACAGCGTGCTGCTGTTCAGCATCGAGGGTCCGACGGTCAGGGACCATACCATCGCCAGATTTACAGGGGACCTGCCGCCGTTTACGCTCACGAGTAAGATCATTCGGGTCGAGAGCGCGGAAGTGGTGTTCCATAACGTCGTCACCAGCCGGGTCGAGGCATTCGGCGGCTGGATGCCGCCAGTGTTCAGCGAGTCCCACATGCCGCCGGTGGTGCGTGCGGCCGTGGATCGGGGCGTGGCCCAAACCATCGCGGACCTTCGGCACGCCTTTCGGTTACACATCGAGGAACGTTGAGGCAAGCTTAGCCTTCATCATTCTGCATGGAGCGTTGTTTCGAAAGGAGGAGCTGATGCGGCAGCAGCAGGGTCGCCGGGTACGAAGGGTCTGGTCACGGACGCAGGTGATGGCCGTCGCGGTTGTGCTTGGGTGGGCCGGGTTCTGGGGTTGCGCAGGCGATCCGGGGCCGGCTCCGGTCGAGCCGACCCTGCAACAGATCCGCAGCGACTCAGACGTGCACTTCGAGAAACTGAAACAGGAAGAGAGGGAGCGGGGCACCACCAACCCGTAAGCAAATGGCAAATGGCTTATGGTTAATGGCTAATGGGTCCTTTAACCATTCTGGGGTCACTACTGCTCCTGCCGGCTCTCCCGCCCTCCAAAGGCCGCCGTCAACGGTTTGATCAGGGGCAATTCCGTGAACAATTCTCGGTGTGAGATCGGCTCGACGGGCCGCGTCTCCTTGAATGATCTGAGGAGACTCAAGGAGACAATGAGCCGAAGCGCACCCGAGATGAAGAAGACGGCCGGCAGGTTGGACACCAGGCGGAGATCGGGCCAGGGCAGAGCAACCTCAGCAGGAACCACCGTGGCCAACCAGCCGCCGAGCAACGCGCCGGCGAACCAGCCCATCGCGTTGACTGTGTTCCAGACAGCCACCCCCTTGGCTCGGTCCTCCGGTGGAACCGCGTCAAAGACGTAGTTCTGCAGGCCGAGTGCGAGTCCCGCCCAGATCACCCCGCCGCCCAGATTGACGACGACGAGAAACGCCAGATTCGTGCTGAGAAGGTAGCACATCGGGAGGAACGGCACGAGCAGCCCGGTTGCCACCAGCACTTTCTTATTGCCGTATCGGTCGCTGATTCGGCCCCAGGGCCTCAAGCTCAGGTATTGTCCGAGAACGCCGGCCGCGAGCCAGGTGGCGTACTGCAAGTAGGAGAGTTGCAGATCGTGCAGCATGTAGATGACGAAGTACGGCCCGGCGATCAGGACGCAGGCATGCATTAGCCCGGAGAACAGGAGGAACCGCAGAAAGTTCGAGCTGTGCTCACGCCGTAAGAACTCCAGCAGGCGGAACTGGGCCTCTCGTGTCGCCGGCGCCGCGGATTCATCGAGCTGAAACAGATACCGGGCCGAGATGGCCCGCGCGGCGGCCGCCGTGACGAAGATGACCGCGAACCCCGCCCACGGTGCCTGCCATTGCTGGGCAGAATGCAGCAGCAGGCCGGCTCCGCACAGCGCCGAGAAGCTGATGACCGCCATGACCTTGGCGCGGCGGGCAAAGTAGCTGCCTCGCGCGGTGGGATCGACGAGGTCGGTGATCAGGCTGTTCCAGGGTGGAATGGCGAAGTGGCCCATTGCAAAATAGGCCACGGCGCAGGCGATCAGCAGCCACGGGCCTTGCGACGGGAAGAGAAGGGGGAGCGCGAGGAGGGGAAACCACAAGGCGGTCTGGCCGAGGGCGCCCGCCACGATCAGGGTCTTGCGGTGAGGAAACCGATTGAGAGCCTTGGCGGAGAGCAACTGAGCCCAGGTGCCGACTAACTGGGGAAGCGCTGACAAGAGCCCGATCTGAAACGGCGTGGCGTGCAGCAGGAGCGCGAATGCGGAGAGGAAGTTCTCGCCGCCTCCCTGCATCACCGCCTGGAAGGCTCCGTCGCGGATCCCGCTGCGGCGGCTCAGCTCGCTGGCTTGCTCACGAGGTGCCATTGAAACGCTCAACCCGGTTGCCTCCTGCGCTCCCGCGCAGGTTCCGTTTGGGTTACGCTGATCGGTAGAGCCCTCAGCAGGCAGGAGATCCGTTCACTCCTGGGTCTCGCAGGAGTCCGGCAGGGTCGGGAAGCCTTCACCATTTGCCGATCAACAGTCATTCTATCGGCATATTATACCAGAGGCTGAAGCTCCTCCTGCGCCCTCCCTCCCACCATGCCAGGTGCCGGGATCCACCTTTCGGGCACCCGAGCACCGACCGCGGCTTGCACCGAGTTGCAATGTCGCAGGTGTTGCAGTAGGCTATTCAACGACCGAGCAGTGACGAAGTGTAGTTGAGCGGCGTTCCGAATCTGGAGGTGCTCACATGACTGGCTGCACCCATAGAGGGCGTTGGGGCGGTGGTCCAGTGATGGCTGGTCTGTTCATTCTGCTCGTGGCCGGCGGGCTGAGCCTTGGATGGGATGCGCAGGCAAGGGACCTGCTTGCCCCTAAAGAGCAGAGTGTCACAGAGTTCGAGAAGACTCAGGCGCCGTCGTTGGACGATCAAAAACGAGGCGTTCCGCAGGCCATGTTCGTCTGGATCAAGATGGCGCGTGGCTATGAGGTCGAGTGGGACAGCTTCGGACGGAAAGGATGGTACACCCAAGATCCCAGGATCCGTCCGATTGACCCCGGGACCAACGCGTTCACCCCGGAGACCGAGGTGTTTTATGTCGTCTTCGAGGTGGCGCCCCTAGAGGACCCCGCCCAGTTCAGCGGGCAATGGTTTCTGGAGGATGAGAACGGCAAGGTCTCCGAGACGCCGGTGGGCCGCGACACGCTGGAAGTCCCCGGACATGAGCGCTATGGCTTTCTGGAGCTGAAAAAGCCGGCCGGAGGGTGGCCCCTGGGAAACTACCTCGTGAAGGTGTTTATCACCCCGCTGGGACAGCAGTCTTTCCACGCGGTGAATCAAGTCGGCACGATGCGCTTTAAGATCGTGAGCCAGCTTCCTGCGACGGTCCCCGCTGCCCAGAAGTAAGCCGAGTGATTTGTGGATTGGTTGAATTGGTCATTTGTTGATTGGTTCGACCCGACCATGAACATATCTCACAATCATTCAATCTTCCGTCGCACATTGTGTTGGGGATCGTGATGAAGGAGACCGATCCTGAGAAGCTGGCGCTGCTCTATGAGCGCTTCAAGGATGTCTGCCTGGTAGAAAAGGAAGTCTGGCGGGAAATCTTCATGCCGCGCGCTGCCGACAAGGGCCCTGTTTTGACGAGGGTGCAGGAGCGTTATGAAGTCGTCATTGACGACCGGGAGGTCGAAGACACGCTCGAGGCTAACATCCCGCTTGGTGGAAAAGCCTTGGCGGCCGCGATCGAGCAATACCGCGCCGCCATAAGCTTCATCAAGAAGACGTAACCGGAATGCGTCACTCGTCATGCGAAGGAAGACTCCGCGAATCACGGTTCACGAATGACGGATGACGAATAACGAATGACGCGTCTTGGCCTCAGTTCGTGGCCAGTGCGCTCTCCACGTCACGCACAATCTCATCCGAGAGCGGCTTCGTGCGGTGATGGAATCGTGCGATGACGTTCCCCTTCCGATCCACCAGGTATTTCTGAAAATTCCACTCGACCTCACCCGGGAAGGGACTCCGCTCGGTCAGGTACTGGTAGAGCGGGTGCTTGTCGTCGCCCTTGACGCTGATCTTGCTGAACAGGGGGAACGTCAGGCTGTACTTGGTGTAGCAGAAACTCTTGATCTCTTCGTTGGTGCCCGGCTCCTGCCGGCCGAAATTGTTGGCCGGGAAGGCCAGAATCTCCAGCCCGCGAGCCTGGTACCGCTCGTACATGGTCTCCAGCTCTGAGTATTGCGGGGTATTCCCGCAGAGGCTGGCCGTATTGACCAGCAAGAGCACCTTGCCGCGGAAGGAGCTGAGGGGCAAGGGTTTGCCATCAATGTCATTGAGGGTGAAATCGTAGACGCTGGAAGTTTGGCTCGCCATGAGAACCTCTGAAGGCTGGCTCCGGGGAGCCGATGGGTCTGCGGCCTGCACGGGACCGGGCCAGAGGAAGTAGCCCGAGCCGCAAGAGGCGAGGAGACCCAGGGACCATCCGAAGACGAAAAACAGTGCTCGTTGCATCGCCGGGCCTCCCAGGCTGATCGTTAGAACGGTAGCCGTTGAATGGCTGCGATCCGATTCTCAATCGGAGGGTGCGTCGCGAACAGGTGCATGATGCCTCCGGTGTTCCCGGAGATCTTCATCGTCGCCAGCGCGTCCTGAGTGCTGTACTCGACCTGGGCGCGCTTGACCCAGGAGTCGATGGCCCGCAGCGCTCCGATCATCGCGTCCTTGCCATAGATCTTGGCGGCGAATGCATCGGCTCCGAACTCGCGCCGGCGGGAGAACCAGGCGATCGGGATCATGGCCAGGAAAGACAGGACGGTCTGGAGGAAGAAATACACCCCCAAGGCCAGGGCCTGGTTGCGCTCCGCCAGGTGGCGGTATACCCACTGGCTGATGAAGTAGACGAACGTGTTCATCAAGCCGGCCAGCACGGTTGTCGTGAACATGTCGCCATTATAGACATGCCCCATCTCGTGCGCCAGCACGGCCCGGACTTCCTGCTCGTTCATATTGCTGAGCAGGCCGGTGGAGACCGCGACCATGGAGTTGTTCTTGCTCGGCCCCGTCGCGAAGGCGTTGGGATCGGGGGATTCGTACACCCACACCTCCGGCATCTGGATGCGCATCCGCTGGGCGATCTCTTGCACCGCTCCGTACATGACGTGCTCAGCATGTGTCCGAGGCTGAGTGATCTGAACGCAGCTCAGCATGGATCTAGCGATCTGCTTAGAAAATGCCAAGCTGATGAATGCGCCACCGAAGCCGATCACCAACGCCCACAGGAGATCCTGCTG
This sequence comes from Nitrospirota bacterium, assembly GCA_020027965.1. Classification (GTDB taxonomy): domain Bacteria; phylum Nitrospirota; class Nitrospiria; order Nitrospirales; family Nitrospiraceae; genus JAHRHE01. The sequence continues at coordinate 56,005 of JAHRHE010000001.1, forward strand.
AGTGACTGCCCCACGCAGGTCGATTCCAAACGCGGGGAGAACGATATCCAGTAAGACAGTGAACGTGAGGGAGAGGGTCACAAAGATCAGCACATTGGCGACGAGCAGTAGCCCGATACCCTTCAGCCATTTCATTGATGTCCTCCTTCAGCGAGTTTCAGCTCCTCGCGCCTTTGCGCAGGAGCGAGGCCGGCTATCCGGCCGACGAAGTCCCACCATTATACAACCGGAAAACCTGTTCTCGCCAGACCCATACCTCCATGGCTATGGTCGGCACAGCTAAGAGGGTGATAATCCTGCTTCGCCGGCAGTCAAGCCTTGCGTCTGCAGACCCGAGGCGCCCGGGAGTTGACCCGACCTCACCAGTTCTGTTAGAAGGGGCGTCGTGACGCGCCGCATTTCAATCTTCGTCCTGATGCTGTGCTGTGCCGCAGCCGGACTGATCTCCGGTACTCCGGAGCGGGCTTCCGCCCAGTCCGCTGCTCCGGTCGTGGTCCAGGCCGATCCGGACGGTGTGCAGCGGGCGACGATTGTGCTCGACAGCTACTCCTACAGCCCAAACCACCTGGTGGTCCAATCGGGGAAACCGGTCGAGCTGACGTTGACCAGCGTCACGACGCTCACACCCCATAACTTCGTCCTGAAAGAGCCCGCGACCGGCCTGGACATCGAAAAGGACGTGGGCGCTGGTAAGAGCCTTACGGTTCGGTTCACGCCCTCTCAGCCCGGCACCTTTGCTTTCTACTGCGACAAGAAGCTGCTCTTTTTCAAGAGCCACCGGGAAAAGGGCATGGAAGGGCGACTGGAAGTCCGGTAGTCTAGCAGGAAGTGTCTTCGCTATCGCATACAGGGCTTCCGAAGCGCGGGTTGCTGACGGATCTCCTCAAGAGAGTCTCCCGTTCGTTTTATCTCACCTTGATCGTCGTTCCTCGTCGAGTTCGTGCTCAGCTTGGACTCGCCTATCTCTTCGCGCGCGCGGCCGACACGATCGCCGACACAGACCTGATCGACCGACACCAGCGGCTCGGGTTCCTGAAACAGTTCAAGGCTCAGTTTGCCGGGGATCGCGTCGGGTGGGAGGAGGTGCGCGGCATTCAAGCCGCGCTGGTGCCTCATCAAAGGGAGTCGGCCGAGCGCACCCTGTTGGAACGTCTGGATGATTGCTTCAACGTGTACTTGAACCTTTCAACAGAAGACCGCAATCGAATAGAACAGCTCATGGGGACGCTTACCAAGGGGATGGAGATGGACCTGACGGTGTTCGCGGGTGATTCGCCGCGCGATCTCATGGCGCTTCGGTCCATGGATGAATTGGATCGCTATACCTTCTACGTGGCGGGCTGTGTGGGCGAGTTCTGGACGCACATGATCTGCGCGCATGTGCCATCGTTGGCACGTTGGGATACAGCCGCGATGGGAGCAATCGGCGTGCGGTTCGGCAAGGGGCTCCAGCTCACGAACGTGCTCAAAGACGTGGGCCGCGATCTGCAGCGAGGTCGCTGCTACCTTCCGGAACCGCTCTTACGGAAGGCAGGTCTGGTCCCGAGGGACCTGCTCCGAAAAGAAACCCTTCCCGCCTTGCGACCTGTACTTGTCGAATTAATACGGATCGCCCTGGAGCATCTGGACCAAGGGTGGCTCTACACCATGGCGATCCCGCGGCGGGAGATTCGATTGCGCCTGGCTTGCATGTGGCCGATCCTCTTCGCTGGCCACACCCTTCGCCGTGTAGCGGCCTCGACCGATCTTCTTGACGCCTCGGTGAACGTGAAGATGCCGAAAAGCCAGGTGCGCCTTCTAATGACGCTCACGACCCTCACCGGCGCCTGCGGCTCTCTCTGGACCGCCTACTGGGGCCGGCTCCGGAAGTCGGTTGTCTGATCCACTCTCGTCTTTTTCTCAGCTGTGCGTCCGCGCCCCTCTCCCTTAGGTCTCGGATGAAACGGATGCGCGGGGGACCGCGGCCAGGCTGCCTCCTGTGTTCGCGCGTCGCGACCCGTTGCAACGAAGTGCAACGGGTCCCCCGGCACTCCATCCACCTTCTCACAAGACCCGGTGGCTTGGCTGACCCCAATTGCGCGCGTCGAGCGAGCACTCTATCTACCTAGGCCCGGACCCAATAAGTCATGAGTGCGCGCTCCGCGAGCAGGCGGGTCAGCCAGGCCACCCGGCTCCCCCCGTTCTTGTGTGCGCGACGCGCGAACACAGGAGGGAGCCTGGCCGACTGGCCCATCCTTGAGCCGTGCGCCGCTCGTCGGCTGAGACGCCCTTACTTCTTCTGCGGCACCAGCAATTTATCTCCCTTGCGGAAGACGGCGTAGATGGCTTGGGAAGGACAGGCGTCGAGGCAGAGGCGACAGGATTCCAGGCAACGCGACGAGTCGAACTTGAACGGCGGCGTGGATAGCCACGCGCCGGTCGGGCAGACCGGGATGCAGACGGCATTATGCGTGCAGCGGTCGGGATGACGGACGAGGTGATCGCGTGTGACCATCATGGGCTTGATTCCCTCAAACAGGGCTCGCGAGAACATTTCCAGCATGTTCACAACGGGACATCCTTGCTTCTACTCGCTCACTTCCACTCGTCCACCAGTCGGCGCAGGCGATCCTTGAGCTCAGGAATCTGCTCCAGATTGTTTTGGATCGCTCCGAGAATCTTCTCCAGACGCGCCGCGCGCAGCGCTTCTTTGTCCTGGCGGACTAATCGATCGTATTCGGTGTAGGCCTTCGGGTGCTTGGGTTCCAGGACCGTGCGGGCAGCTCCCAGAGCCTCGGTCAGTTCCCAAGGCTCGGGCGCCAGGGGAGGAGCCACCGCGAACGATCCGTCGGAGAACACGAGCACTGCCGCCCCGGGTTTCGACGGCAAAGGCGCGACGGCCTCGATCGTCTTTCCTTGTGCCTGCTCCCAGGCCATGGCCAATCCCGGGAATTGTTTCATGAAAGCCACCTTCTCTTGGTTGGCTTTCCACTTCTCTTCAACCGGCATAGCGACTCTCTTTCAGAAAGGTTGAGGTTCAGGTTAAGGTCGAGGGTAGTCGAATGCCTTACTCATCCGGCCTTTTGCCTCAACCTGAGCCTTTCTTTTCCTTTTCGTGGCCTGGCATCAGCAGTCGCTCGACGATCTCGCCTCTCAGGATGTGGCGTTCCATGATCTCGGTGACGTCGGCTTCCGTGCCGACCCAGTACCAGACCCCTTCCGGATAGATGACCACGCTGGGGCCGAGATCGCAGTGGTCGAGGCACCCGGACTTGTTGGCGCGCACGGTGCCCTTGAGGCCTAAGCGTTCGACCTCCTTCTTGAAAAATGCCTGCAGGCGCTCGGAACCACGATCCGCGCAGCAGCCCCGCGGGTCGTTTTTGGGCCGCTGGTTCACGCAGCAGAAAATATGATGCTTGAAGGTCGTCACCGGTTAGGTCGCGAGGACGTTATCCGGATACGGACTGGGATAGCGCTCGGGTCTGCATGCGATGCAGAAGGGCGCTGACATCGGTCGGATCGATCAACCGCGAGCCGGTTTGATACCCTTCCAGAAGGGCGGTGATCTCCCGGAGACGCAGGTGCGCGCGCTGCAAGGGCTCAGCCCCGGCGAGCTCGGACGGCTGCCCCGTGCTCAGCTTGTCAAACTCCGCCTTGATATCCCGGAAATCTCGTTGGAGATTCTTCTGCATGGAACAGGGCTCGCAGTACCATTTGGGGCTCTGATCCGAGGACGGCGAGAGACGGTCATAGGGTCGACCGAAGAAGTCTTTGCCGAGCGACAGCTTCATGAGCGGGCCGCAGTCAGAACCGCAGGCGTCGCACCGGCCCGCTGAAAAGCCGGGTTTGTCGTCCGTCAGCACGTCCGCTGCCTCACCCCAGTTGGAAAACGGCCCCATCTTACACCAGGGTTTCGGTGACTGTCCAGTTGAGCGCCGCGGGTCCGGCTGCAACAATCAAGGTTCTGTTCGGCGGCAAACCGATCTCGCGCTATGATAATGTTAGCCGACGGACCGGGCATTCGGGACGGACGCAAGGAGAAACCATGATCATCGGTGTGCCGAAGGAGATCAAGGACCACGAGTTTCGGGTGAGCCTGACCCCCGATGGGGTGCGGATGCTATGCGCTAGTGGTCACACGGTGTGGGTTGAGCCTTCAGCCGGCGAAGGGAGCGGGTTCGCGGACGAGGAGTATCAGAAGGCCGGCGCGCGACTGGCCGGATCCAAAGCGCAACTCTTCCAGGAAGCCGAACTGATCCTCAAGGTCAAAGAGCCGCTGCCCTCCGAGTATGGGTTGTTCCGACCACGGCAGATCTTGTTCACCTATCTTCATCTGGCAGCCTCCGCAGAGCTCACCCGCGCTCTGGTGGAGGCGCGGGTGACGGCGATCGCCTACGAGACGACGGAGCAGAATGGCGCGCTTCCCATGCTCAGGCCGATGAGTGAGATCGCCGGCCGCATGGCGGTCCAGGTCGGGGCGCGCTACTTGGAACGGTCTCAAGGCGGCCGAGGGGTGCTCCTAGGCGCCGTGCCGGGTGTCGAGTCGGCGACGGTGGTGATCCTGGGGGCCGGTGTGGTCGGGAGCGCAGCCACCAGGATCGCGGTCGGCATGGGCGCCCAGGTCACCGTGATCAATCAGGATCTTTCGCGCCTGCACTATTTGGACGACCTCTATCGGGGGCGAATCGTGACGCTGGCGGCAAACCAGTCCTGGATCGACCGGGCCGTTGAGAACGGGGATCTGGTCATCGGGGCCGTGTTGGTGCGCGGTGCACGGGCGCCCAAGCTGGTCTCACAGTCCGTCGTGTCCAGGATGAAGCGGGGATCGGTCATCGTGGATGTCTCGGTGGATCAAGGGGGGTGCTTCGAGACCACACGGCCGACGACTCATTCGGACCCCGTGTATCAGGTGAACGGCGTGCTGCACTATTGTGTTGCGAATATGCCCGGGATCGTGCCTCGCACGTCCACTTTGGCCTTGACCAATGCCACGCTACCCTTTATAGTCCGGATGGCTTCTGCGGGCGCAGAGAAGGCCATCCGCTCCGATCCAGGGCTTCGCTCGGGTGTCAACGTGGCGGATGGGAAGGTGACCTGCAAAGCTGTCGCCGACGCGCACGGCCTGCGATATGAGCCGCTGGCCTGACGGCGAGTTGAGAGCACCTTGATCGGGGCGTAGCGCAGCCCGGTAGCGCACCGCGTTCGGGACGCGGGAGTCGGAGGTTCAAATCCTCTCGCCCCGACCATCGAAAGATAGGATCGAGGGTCCGGGGCGGGAGGATTTGAAGCCGGCGAGCGCTGAGCGATCAGCGAGGATGAGGCCAGGGCGGCCCGGCAGCGAGCCGGCCGGTCGGCGGGGCAGGCGCAGCCTGGCCCCAGAGACCAAATCCTCTCGCCCCGACCATCGAAAGATAGGATCGAGGGTCCGGGGCGAAGGATTTTAAGCCGGCGTGTGCCGCACCAAGCTCGCTCTACCCGGAGCCATACGATTCACGGCGACGAGATGCAACCTTCGGTGGTTTTATCCGTTTCCTTTGGTTTGGCCCGCGGCGAGCGGATTTGAAGCCGACGTGTGCCACCCCAAGCTCGCTCTACGCGGAGCCATACGATCGACGGCGACGCGAGAAGACCTCTCGTGCTCGGGGCCAGAGGATCCAAACCCGGCAATGCCAGCCCACCTCTGTCCTGCCGACCGCAGGATGAAGACAGCCTTTCCGCTTTGGGAAGTCCAGGAAATTTGATACACTGCTTCTCCGAGGATCATGCCGCAAAGCGACATGGGCAGGATGGGAGGCGGTTGGACATGGAACCGCTGCCTGGAGCGGGACTGTCGAATTCGTTGGGCCTACGGCGACACCCAGCGCCGATCCCAGCCCCCGCGCGCTCTGCCAGAACGCCCCCCGGTACTGCGCGGGCGAGCCGGTTCCCCTTCTCGTCCTCGTCTCCTTCACAAGCGCGTGCGAAGTTCGCCCCCTGTAGCTCACATCATGCCGGGGTCGTGGCGTGGTCCGGCGCTCCGTGGCGCGTTTCGGCGGGTCATGCATCCGGTGGGCGGGGGAGATAAGATTTGGGCGGTGCCTTGGTCCGAGCGCGGATCTGGGTCAGTGGCCGGGTTCAGGGTGTCGGGTACCGCGCCTTTGCTCACGATGTCGCGTGTGATCGTGGGCTCTCCGGGGGGGTGCGCAATCTGACAGACGGGCGGGTGGAAGTGGAGGTTGAGGGCGAGAAGCAGACGGTGGAGGCCTTCATCGAGGTGCTGAGAGCCGGTCCACGCATGTCACGGGTGGATGGCCTCGAGCTTTGTTGGGAGTCGCCTACCGGTCAGCAATCGGGCTTTCGCATCTGGTACGCGTGAGTCACGCTCGGGCACCTCGACGGAGTGGGCATGCGGCGTGACCAGACCTAAGGATACATGATGGGCCGTGTTCACGATGACGAGGACTGGACCCCGCCGGCTGAGCCGGGCGACGAGGAGGACGAGGGGGCTCAGCCGGTCTCCGAGTCTCTTGAGGCCGAACCCAGCCCGGAGGAAAAGTGGGGCCGAAAGGGCGAGCCCTCCGAGGGGCTCGATGCGGTGAAGAGCTACCTCAAGGAGATCCGTCACTCGACGTTGCTCACGTTCGAACAGGAACAGGAGCTGGGGAAACGGGTCCAAGAGGGCGACATGAGCGCCCGTACGCAGATGATCGAGTCAAACCTGCGTCTCGTGGTCAGCATCGGCAAACGGTATATGAACCGGGGACTGCCGTTCTCGGATATCATCGAGGAAGGGAATCTCGGGCTGATCAAGGCGGTGGAAAAGTTCAACTATGCGCGCGGATTTCGCTTCAGCACCTACGCCTCCTGGTGGATCCGGCAGTTCATCGAGCGAGCCATCATTAATCAAGGGAAGCTCATCCGGCTGCCGGTGCATGTGGTGGAACGTCTGAACAAGTATCTCTCTGAGGTCGAACAGTTCGTCCAGGAGTTGGGCCGGGAGCCGAGAGTGTATGAGATCGCCGAACGCCTGAAGATCGCGGAGGAAGACGTCACCGACCTGAAACAGTTGATCCGGACCACCTACTCGCTGGATAGCCCAATCAGCGAGCACACGGACACGTTCCTCCGCGACGTGATCGAAGACCCCATGGGCGATTCGCCGGACAAGACGGCGGAAGGCGTCCAGCGGCGCGAGGGTATTCTGGACTGGGTCAAGGCCCTTCAGGAGAAGGAGAGAACTGTGATCATGCTCCGGTTCGGGCTGGATGGCGGCGAGGCCCAAACCTTGGAAGAGATCGGGCGAACGCTGGCGCTGACGCGCGAGCGCGTTCGGCAGATCGAGACGGTCGCACTCGGCAAGCTCCGAGGTATCATTGAGAAAAAAACCATCAAGCAGGAGGATCTGTTGTAGGGGGAGGGACGAGGCCTGATGGATTACAAAGCGCTGATTCGTGAAGTGCCGGATTTTCCCAAACCGGGCATCCTGTTCTATGACATCACCACGCTGCTCAAGAACGCCCAAGCCTTCCGGCAGATCCTGGACGAGCTGACGAACCGGTACAAGAACCAGAAGATCTCGAAGATCGTCGGCATCGAATCCCGCGGGTTCATTCTCGGCAGTCCTCTGGCGTACCAACTCGGGAGCGGATTCGTGCCGGTGCGCAAGCCCGGCAAGCTCCCGGCCGACATCTATGAGGTTAAGTACAATCTGGAATATGGTTCCAACTCCCTCGCGATCCACCGCGATGCCATCGCGGTGGGTGAACGCATCCTCATCGTGGATGATCTGTTAGCCACCGGTGGCACCGCCGCCGCGACGGTCAATCTGGTGCGTCAACTGGGCGGTGACCTGGTCGGGCTGGTCTTTCTGGTAGAGCTGGTCGGCCTCAAGGGACGCGAGAAGCTGAACGGCTGCGACATCTACTCCATGATCACCTACTCCTCCTAGTGCCGTTCCAACTATTCCTGACTAGTGCACAACTTCGATATCGATGAAGGCGCGGGATACGCTCTGTCGTCCCTTTTGGCGAGACAAATTGGAACGGCACTAGTCCCCCCCTCGATCGTGTTTCCTCTTCGAAGACAGTGAGGTACCCGGCGCCACCTTGGGCCCAGGACTTGTCAAAGCGCGGGTGCCGTGTTATGAATACCGGCATTTCTTCACAGGGGGAGTCATCCAGCATGCGAGACAAAGTGAAGAAGAAGAAGACGGGCACCGTGGCTAAGCCCTTGAGGACCGCCACGAAGGCGCAGCCGGTCGACGGAAAAAAGCAGGCCTACGGAGCGCGTTCTCCGGAGGGGGCGCCCGGAGCTGGTGCAGTGTTGAGACCGGCTGATGCCAGGCGCCGCGAGGCTCTGCACCGGATGCTGATGACCAAACGTCAGGAAACGTTGGATGAGATCGGAGCGAGTCTGGGGCAGTCCTTGACCGAGGATCAACAACGCAGGTTGGAATCCGCGATGGATGTCGGCGATCAGGCCCTGATGGACCTGGAGCGGGAACTCGGGATCTCGCTCTTGGAGATGCGCAACCGCAGGCGGCAACAGATCGACGAAGCGCTGGCCAGGCTGGCGGAGGGCACCTACGGTGTCTGCGCCGAGTGTGGAATCGAGATCAGTGAGAAGCGGCTTCAGGCGGTGCCGTTCGCCAAGCTTTGCGTGGAATGCCAGACGCGAGAGGAGCTACTGGAAAAGATCGAGAAGGGAGAGGAGCGCGACTGACCGCCTCGTTCCAGACGCCGTGTCGCCTGCCTCGGAACCTGACGTCTCCTCGGCACCAGCGGCCCCGTTTCCCACAGCCGGCATGCCGCGCGAGCCACCCCCCTCGTCTTCCCCGGCGATCATCCACTGTCCGGTGTCGCGCCGAGGGACTCGGTCGCGCGAGCCCCGTCTGGCCGTCGGCGGCCCCGGGAGGCCTGACCGACGGAGCATCCGATGAAGGCCGTGATCCTGGCCAGCGGCGGACTCGATTCCACGGTTACGGCGGCCGTCGCGAAGCGTGACGGCTGTGCGATCCATCTGCTCACGATCGCCTACGGCCAGCGTCACGGGGTCGAGGTGGAGCGGGCCGGGCGAGTAGCCCGGGCCCTGGGTGCGGCCAGCCACCTCGTCCTCGAAGTGGATCTGCGACCGATCGGGGGGTCGGCGCTGACGACTGAGCAGACGGTTCCCAGGGACCGGAGCGAGGCGGAACGCCGGGAGGGAATTCCCGCGACGTACGTGCCGGCGCGCAACACGATCCTTCTGGCGCTGGCGCTGGCCTACGCCGAGACCCTTGAGGCGTCGCTGATCTATCTGGGGGTGAATGTCCTGGATTATTCGGGATACCCGGATTGCCGACCCGAATTCCTCCGAGCGTTCGAGCAGGTGGCGCGCATGGGGACCAGGGCGGGAGTCTCGGGCAAGGCCATCCAAATCCGGGCCCCGCTCCTGATGCTGACCAAGGCCGAGATCATTCAGTTGGGTGCCACCTTGGGCGTTCCCTTCGAACTGACCCATAGTTGCTATGATCCGGTCGCGGACGGCTCGGCCTGTGGCCGCTGTGACAGTTGTCGAATCAGGCTCGAGGGGTTCCGAGCCGCGGGGCTTACGGACCCGATCCAGTATGCCAACGGATAAGCGAGAGCAGACCCATGTCTCCTGAAGAGTTCTTCATGTATCTCATCATTGCGCTGGTGGTCACAATTCCGATCTCGGCCAGGATGTATCGCTACCTCACGCGGAATCGGGTCAAGCGGATGTTGCATGAGCAGTTCGGTCGCCAGGAGGAGCCGAAGACCCCTGCGCCATCCGACAGGAGGTGAACGCGATGCCGACCCCACGGAGCACTCGACTGACCCACGATCGTCGGCGGTGGATCGTGATGCTGGGGCTGTGCAGTCTGCTGCTGGGCTGGTCCGCGTGCGGAGAGGCAGGGGCCAAGCTGGAGGGCCAGCGGGTCCCGGAAGAGTTCTCGCAGGGCGACGCCAAGTTCAATGCTCACTGTGCGGTCTGCCATGGCCAGCAGGCCAGGGGAACGGCCCAGGGACCGCCGTTGGTGCACAAGATCTATGAACCGAATCATCATGGCGATGCCGCGTTCCAGTTTGCGGCGGCCAATGGGGTGCGCGCCCATCACTGGAAATTCGGTGACATGCCGAAGCTCCCCGGGGTGACGACGGAAGACGTCGAGCAGATCATCAAGTATGTCCGCTATCTGCAGCGCCAGGCCGGTATCCAATAGGCCTGGAGGCTCGAGGGAACAGTCCATCCCGGTCTCGGTCTTTGCCCGGCGCGTGGGAGCCTGTTTCCCCTCCCCACCTGCTCCGGTCTCGACAGACCGCACCCTACCGTGCTCCTCGCACCTCCAGCCGCAAGACAAGAATTGATCAGTAGTGTCAATGACTTGTGTTTTAGTTTTGGCCGGATGGTTTGTCAGAGCGCCCTATCCTTCGTGTCGTGAGCGAGGAAACCGCTGTTTCATGTGTTGTCTGACTCCCGTCCCCCGACGTCGCGCAGCGTGCATGCCAGGGGGGTTGCTCCAATGGCCTTGCACAGGGTAGGGTGATATAGGACGTCTCAGTCGAACCCACCCCGTCGTGCAAGGTTGAGGAAGCTGGTTCAAGTCGAATCCGAGGCGGTCCGCGGCGGACTCGCCCGTAACCGGGAGGAAATCATGACTGGCTTGGGCAGGAGATTCACCGCGGTTCTTGGCACAGTCTCTCTCATGCTGGCGAGCTCGGGCTGCGTCCTGGCGGCGATCGACGCCGGCCACGAAGGCGTGCTGGTTCAGAAGCCGTTCTTCTTTGGGCATGGCGGGGTGGACCCGGTTCCGGCCACGACCGGGCGCGTGGCGGTCGCCCCGACAACCGAGGTCATCGATGTCGATATCCGGCCGATCCAGTATTCGGAGCATTTTGACATCATCTCCGCCGAGAATGCGCCGGTATCATTCGATGCGTTCCTGATCGGCAACGTCATGGAGGGAAAGTCGCCCGAGCTGATCAAGCGCTTCGGCCCCAACTGGTATACCAATAACGTGAAGGAGGCGTTCCGGACGTTCGTGCGCGAGGAGGTGCAGAAATACCAGTTGTTCCAACTGACGACGGATCCGACGACCCGGGCCAAGCTGCAGGATGCGATCGCACAGGAAGTAAGAACCAAACTGTTCGACAAAACGAACATCCCGGTCCGACTGAACCGGGTCGTGATCGGAAGCATCCTGCCCCCGAAAGGCGTGCTGGAGCAGACCGCCCAGACGATCATCCAGGAGCAGCGACGAATTACGATGATTGAGTTCCAAAAGGCGGAGGAGGCTCGTGAGAAGGCGGAGCGGCAGCGTGGTACCGCAGATCGAGCCTACCGCGAGACACTCGGATTGACGGCGCCGGAGTTTGTGGACCTCCGGCGAATCGAGGTGCAGAAGGAAATTGTGCAGCACGCGCCCTCGGCGTTGACCATCATCATGGGGATGGAACGCGTGGGCATCAATCTCCCTCCTGTTAGCGGGCCACAGTAGCAAGGGCGAGCACGTGAGCCGGCGGGCTGTCTCTTCGGTGGGCCTGGTGGTTCGGGGCGCCAGAGCGGCAGAACCAGACTCCGCCTTCTCAGCGGACGCAGGAGCCGCCCACGGCACGGCCGATTCGGCTCACTTTACCAGCCAGACTCGGTAGGATCGCGCGTTCAGCGGCTTCTTGAACTTGATGATGCCCATTCGTCCCGCCGTCATGATATCTTCCCCCGAGGAAGTCTTGCGAGCAGGGTAGCGGTCGCTTCCGGTCAGAACGCCCTTGTCGTCATAGAAGTCGATCATCACATTCGCGCTATCCTGCAGGCTCCCATCGTACGCGGTGTGGAGCCAGTCCAGTCGCGTCAGCGCTTTGTAGACCACCTCGATGTTCCCTTCCTGATCTTCCTGCACGCGCAGAATCTGGAGGGCCCGGTTCCAATCGAGGCCCGTCGGCTCCAGGCCTGAGCCGCGGTTGACTTCTCGATCGATCAGGGTCTCGATCTCATCGGGCATGACGCTTGCCCGCACCTTGCAGTAAACCGTATGGCCCTTTTCAGACTGTTCCAAAATCCTGACGTCTTTCAAGTACCCCGCCGCAATCTGCTGCACAAGCTCCCGGAGAAGCTGCGAATCCACCAGGCTGGCGGTGCTCTCCTTGAACACCGGGGAGGAGCTGATGGCGAGCCGGATCGCCTCGGCGTAGGCGATGTTTTTGGCTTCGGCAAGGCTTTCGCCAGAATGGTACGCATACCGGTAATCGCCGACGATCTGGACATGGTGACTTTGCGCTCGGAGTTCTTGGGGAAGAAACTGGATCAGCCCATAGGTCGAGACGAAGGCCAGGGCGGCCAACGCGACTGCTGGTTTGAGTGGATCCATGGCAGCCTCCCTGCTTTGGCAAGATTGGCCCGGTGAGCATGCGCGTGCGGTCAGTATGATGGCCGCGAGCAGCCCATGTTACCATGCGACACGGTGAACAGCAATGCACCGGGTGAGCGTGTCGGGTCGGGGATGCTGGCTTGGCGCATCTATGGGGGGGATGGGACCAGGTCAGGGATGCCGAAACACGATCACCTGGTCCTTCCCACGCTGTTTGGCAGCGTGGAGGGCGGTCTCCGCTTGCTGGATCAAGACGTCCATGCTGTCGGCATCATCGGGGTAACAGGCGACGCCCACGCTCGCCGTGATGGCCAGTGGCTTATCCGCTAGTTGCACCGGAAAGTCCAGCCGCCGAAGCTCGGAACACAGGCGTTCCGCGATGACGGCCGCGCCGGGCTTTGCGGTGAGCGGCAGCAAGACCGCGAATTCTTTCCCGCTGTACCGTGAAGCCAGGTCAATGGTCCGGATGGTCTGCCGAATCACGCGGGCGGCGGCGCGCAGCACCTGGTCTCCCCCCGCGCGTCCGATTCCCTGGTTGATCTGGACGAAGTTATCCAGGTCCACCAGGAGCAAGGCCAGCAGCAAGTGGTACCGCCGCGACCGGTTCACTTCCTCGATGAGCCGCACCTCGAAGTGCCGCCGGTTGACGAGGCCGGTCAACTCATCCACGGTCGTAGTGCGCTTGAGCTGCTCCGATTTGTGGTAAAACGCGCTGCGCTCGATCGCAACGGAGGCGTAATCCGCGATGGAGGCCAGGCGTTCGAAGTCCTCGTGCGAGAACTCATCGCCATTCATCTTATCCGAGATGTTGAGCACGCCGATCGTGCGATGGCTCGGTTTCAGTGGGATGCTGATGAAGGACTTGGTCCGATACCTGGGGTTCTGCTTCTGGGCGACCCGCTCGTCTCGCTCGAGGTCGGAGACCAGCAGCGAGTCCCCGGTGGCCAGCACCTTGCCCGAGATGCCTTGGTAGGGCGCGACGCGCACGGTTTCCACCAGCCTCTTGTTCAGCCCCTTGGCGGCCTTGATAGCCAGGCTGCCCTCATCATCATCCACCAGCATCAGCGATCCCTTCTCGGCGTCGACCAGAGAGACCGATCGGTCCAGGATCAAGTCGAGGAGGCGATCGGTATCGAGGGTGGAGCCCAGATCGTGAGCGAAGCGGGCCAGCGCCGCGAAGTGCTTCGCCCCTTCCTCCAGGCGATGGCGGAGAAGCCGGTTGTGCAAGATGACCGCGGCCAGGGCCCCGAAGCCTTCCAAGGCCTGCACGTCTTCCGGGGCCAGCTCGGAGTCGAGGATCAGGATCAGGCTGGCCACCTGGCCGTCGGGAATCACCATGGGCACCAGGTCCACGGAACGCACCGACCCTGGGAGTCCCAGCTTCGCGATCTCCAGGGGCTCTGCGGTCCGATGGTGCCGGCGTTCCCGGATCACTCGTGCGAGCAGGCCATCGCGGATGCTGTGGCGATAACCCTGCAGAGCCTCCGTGTGGTAGCCAAACACCTGTTTCAGCGCCGCGATGTCGTCGGCCGCGTCTACGGCCAAGAACGCGACCGTGTTGACACCGAATAGGACGCCAATGGAGCTGAGCATGGTGACGTACACGTGCTCCAGGTCGACTTCGTGCTGGAGCTCGCCGACAAGATTGAAGAGCGCGAGCAGGGTTGAGAATCTGGTCCCGACGCTCGAGCGAATGCGCTCGCTTTCGAAGAGGAACCGGCCGGCCTGCTCCAGGTACGTGGCCGCCGCCGCCAGCCGGTCCTGCGCGACCAGAGACTGATGGCTCGTCAGGGCGCGGAAGGTCTCCAGGGGCAGACCCGTCCGATCGGTGATCCGGTCGGTCGGGACCCGTTCTTCCTCGGTCATGAAGCGTTTCCCTCCCTGCACGAGCAAGCTGACCTTGTCCCCCACCATGATCGGAACGGTGAAGACGTGCAGGTTCGCGTCGCACTTCAGAACCTGGGTCTGGCCGGTCCGCTGCGCGTCGGCCAACGCTTTCCCGCAATGGGCGGTACAGTGGGCCTGGCCGGTTCGACTCAGGCGGATGAGGGTGCAGATGGGGTTGTCCTGACTGGGCTCACAGGCGGGGGCACGAGTGTGGTCGAAACTCAGCAGGGACAAGCCTGTGAGGGAGGACAGCCCGTCCTGCATCGCATTCCAGATCGCGAGTGTCTCCTGATCCATTGGCTCACACCAGTGGGAAGGTCCGGAGGTAGGGCGCGATCATAGCCTCCAGCACCGAGATCGTCAAGCAGCTATTGCCGGCGGATTTTACGCGGGGGCTCGGTCAAGGCCGAAGGGGCGCCGGAGCGGTAGGAGCAAGTCAGGGAGTGGCGCACAGGGGAGGGCGCGACCACCGCCTCGATGCAGCGAGATGACCAATCTTTTCAATAGGATCGAATCGGTTCGTAGGAGGTCCTGAGCTCTTCCGGCTCGCCCGAGTTTGACGCAGGACCGCGGGATGCGGTAGGATACGTCACCGTGCGAGCTCCGGTGACCACCTGATCCTTCGCGCTTCCGCACCTTCCGAAGTGATCCCTGCGCGATCGATTCCCTCTCACACCCTGCTCTTACGGCCGAGCGGTCAACTCGATGTGCGTGAGGTGAGCCGGCCAGGGGCGCTTTCGTCTGTTTCGGTGGGTACGCGGTGGTCGAAGTGCGACGGGGACACGGGCAGGTCCCTGCGGCACTCTGGCTGAGCCAGAGTGGAAGAGGGAAGAAGCAGGAAGACCACGGTTGCGGCGGGCGAAGGGGCTCGCGTCGTCGTGTGTGCGGCCCGGCGGTGCATGGGCGCACGGAAGGAGGCATGAATGGCTTGGGCTGTTGGTAAGTCATTGCATAAAGCGAAGAGGGTCAGAGAGCATCGTACATTCAAAAAATGGGAAGCCTTGGGGCTGGTCACGCCAGCGAAGGACAGACCGGCAGTCGCGATTGACGAGATCCGTCGGCAAGGGATGATGCTGGCCGGCCGAGGGCTTGGACAAGATGCGCGATCTCTGCCCCCGACCAAGGGTCGCCCGCACACGAACTCTAGCCAACAACCCGAGGCAGGTCGGCGGGGTCGTCGAGGAGGCACCCAGTAAGGGATCGGGTATCGCAGCCCAATCAATCGAGCTCCACTTTGCTTTCCGGCACGAGGTGTGATACGGTCTGCCTACTTCATCGCGGAGGGCCTCGTGGTGAAGTAGGAAACAGCTAGGCCCTGAACCGATGTTGTTTTGCCCCGGGAATCTGATCGGAAGCCAACCCCAAGTCGCTGCACTCGTCGCGCCTTCGGTCCGTTTCTTCCTTTCTCTTCGTTCTCGAGTCCAAGACAATATCACTATCCGAAAGGAGTAACCCGATGGCTTCGAAGATTTATGTGGGGGGCTTACCGTTTTCCGCAACCGAGCCACAGTTGAACGAGCTGTTCGCAGCGCACGGTACCGTAGAGTCGGTCCGCGTGATCACGGACAAGTTTACGGGGCAGTCGCGCGGCTTCGGCTTTGTGGAAATGTCCACCACTGAAGAGGCCAAGAAGGCGATCGCAGCGCTGAACGGCACCCAGATGGATGGCCGGACTCTGACCGTCAACGAGGCAAAGCCACAGGAGCCACGCTCCGGTGGGGGAGGCTTCGGAGGCGGCCGCGGCGGCAAACGGGATCGCTGGTAACTGCCGGCGCCGCACAGATGACGGGGCTGCCATCTCAGGGATGGTGGCCCCGTTTTTTGAGCCCTCAACATTTAGGCGAGTCTTCTGCAACCGGCACGTTCCGTGAGTGTTCCCTCGCCATGAGAGGAGGAGCCCATGAGACGCTCACAGTTATGGTTGGCCAGTGTGGCATTCTTGCTGGCGGTGGGTCAATTCTGGACGGGGGATACGCGCGCGGAGGCCGATCTCGCAATCGCCGACGGGTTGAAGGTCACCATTGAGTACACGCTCACGCTCCCGGACAAGACCGTGGCCGATTCCAATGTCGGACAGGCTCCCTTCTCGTACGTACAGGGGGCGCATCAGATCGTGCCGGGCCTTGAAAAGGCCATGGTAGGCCTGAAAGCCGGCCAGAAGAAGCGGGTGAACGTCTCCCCCGAGGGGGGGTACGGAGTGTACGACAAGGATGCGCGGATAACGGTGAAGAAAGCCCAAGTGCCGGCCGAGGTCAAAGCCGGGGCATTGCTCCGTTCGCCCGATGGCCGATCCGTGACGGTGCTGGAGGTCTCCGAGAAGGACGTCATCCTGGATCTCAACCATCCCCTGGCGGGCAAGAATCTGGTCTTCGATGTCAAGGTCGTCAAGGTCGAAAAACAGGCACCGCAGCCCTCTGCGCCCAAGACACCCTGACCCGCTGAGGCCACCCCAGCCTCCGCAGTCACCCTCAGTTGCCCTCATCAGTTGGCCGGCCTCACACGCAGGCCCAACCTGCGTCCCCTCGCGACCCCATCCCTGCCGGGAGAGGACCCGTCGTATTCCGTCGCTCACGAGCGCAACCCCCACGGCGAGGTTCTGGCCGTGGGCTGCCTGGTTACCCGTATGGTAAGATGTCGGCCATGCCGGCCTTCAAGCTCGAAGCGCCCTTCATGCCCTGTGGCGATCAAGCTCAGGCGATCCAGAAGCTGGCCGCCGGCGTGCACGCCGGCAGGCGGCATCAGGTGTTGCTGGGCGTGACCGGATCGGGAAAGACATTTTCGATGGCCAACGTGATCGAGCGCGTCCAGAAGCCGACGCTGGTGCTGGTCCACAACAAGACGCTCGCCGGGCAGCTCTACCAGGAATTCAGGCAGTTCTTCCCGAGGAACGCGGTCGAGTATTTCGTCAGCTACTACGACTACTACCAGCCGGAGGCCTACATTCCCCACACGGATACCTACATCGCCAAGGACGCCTCCATCAATGATGCGATCGATCAGATGCGGCACTCGGCCACACGGTCGTTACTGGAGCGGAATGATGTGGTGATTGTCAGTTCGGTCTCCTGTATCTACGGTCTGGGGTCGCCGGAGGTGTACCACGGGATGTTGCTGTATCTGGAGGAGGGCATGGAAATCCGGCGGGAGCAGATCCTCTCCAAGCTCGTGGAGATCCAGTACGCGCGCAACGATACCGACTTCCACCGGGGCACCTTCCGGGCTCGCGGGGACGTCATCGAGATCTTTCCGGCCTCCTCCGACGCCATCTCGGTGCGCATCGAGTTGTTCGGCGACACGGTGGAGGCGATCCACGAGATCGATCCACTCACTGGGAAATCGCTGAACCGGCTGCCCAAAGTACCGGTCTATCCAAACACGCATTACCTGATCGCGCCGGACCGATACGAGCGAGCCCTGGCCGGCATCGAGTCCGAGTTAGAGGAACGGATGACGTATTTCCGAGAGCGCAACCAGTTGCTGGAGGCCCAGCGCATCGAGCAGCGCACCCGATTCGACCTGGAAATGATCCGGGCGATGGGATACTGCCATGGGATCGAGAACTACTCGCGCCATCTCAGCGGTCGAGCTCCGGGCGAGCCTCCGCCGACGCTCCTGGACTATTTTCCGGAGGACTTCCTCCTGATCATTGACGAATCCCATGCCACGATCCCGCAGGTGCAGGGGATGCACGAGGGGGACCGATCGCGCAAGAAGAGTCTGGTGGAATACGGCTTTCGCCTGCCGTCCGCGTTCGATAATCGGCCGTTGACGTTCAAGGAGTTCGAGGGCTGCATAAACCTGGTCGTGTACGTGTCGGCTACGCCTGGTCCCTATGAACTCGATCGCGCCGGCGCCGAGGTGGTGGAACAGATCATCCGTCCGACCGGCCTGATGGATCCCGAGATCGAGGTTCGTCCGGCGCGAGGGCAGGTGGATCACCTGCTGGCAGAGGTCCGCGCCACGGTGGCAAGGGGCAGCCGAGTCCTGGTGACCACCCTCACCAAGCGCATGGCGGAAGATCTGACGGAGTACTATCACGATCTGGGCGTGAAGGTCCGGTATCTGCACTCGGACATCAAGACTCTGGAGCGGGCCGAGATTGTCAGGGATCTCCGCCTGGGAGCGTTTGATGTGCTGGTCGGCATCAATCTGTTGCGTGAAGGACTGGACATTCCCGAGGTCAGTCTCGTGGCGATCCTGGATGCCGACAAGGAGGGGTACCTCCGGTCTCACCGGTCGCTGATTCAGACCGCCGGCCGGGCAGCCCGCCACAGCGAGGGACGGGTGATTCTGTATGGAGACCAGGTGACCGACTCAATGCGGCTGGCGATCGAGGAGACTCGGCGCCGGAGGCAGATCCAGGCGGCCTACAACGCGGCGCACGGGATCACGCCCGAAAGCGTGAGAAAAGGGATTCCGACCCTGGAATACCGGATGGCCGAGGCGGACTATGCCACTCCTGACCTGGCCGCGGAGGCAGAGCCGCGCTATGAGCGGGGCGGCGGGTCCCTCGATCAGACCATCCAGCGGCTGGAGCAGGAGATGAGGGAGGCGGCCAAAAACCTGGAGTTTGAGCGGGCCGCCGAGTTGCGGGATCGGATTCGTGCGCTCAGGCTGAAAGACCTCGAAGTAGGGACGACGGGCTAGCGCCGTTCGAACTGTTCTCGCCGGAATCGGGAGAGGACTACCTGACGAACCGGCTTGCCATCTCGTTGGTCCGATTGAGGGCCAAGAGGTCGCCACGGCACTCGGGATGAAGAAAGCGGATTAGACTTGCTTGTACAGGTAGATGCCGAGGAATATCCCTAAAATCGTCAGCAGGTTCACCTTGATCGACAATCCGAAGGTGATCTTCACCAGAACCAGATCGAGGGTGAGCGGAGGATTGATCCCGGGGGTGAACGCGGCGACGAAGATGTTCTGAATCGTGCTGCCTTGTGGCGCGATGGCCCGCAGAACTTCTCCGAGAATCCCGCCGAGCAGCCCTCCCAGTGCAATGAAGATGAGCAGGACCCAGGGCGATTTCCGCATCAGCTCTTCTCAGCAGTGGGAATTCCTGGACAATCCGGGCTAGGGCAAATCGCGACGCACGATAACGGAACGGTCGGGAGAAGTCAAGGGACGTGACCGGCGGTTCCGCGAACACGAGCGGCGCGGTCGCGCCCGAGGTCGCCCCGGCCCACTGACGCGTCACGCCACCAGTGTGCCCGCTGGACGGAACCGCCTGGAAGCCGAATTGGCCCGGATCTCCTTGACTTGTCCACCGCCCATTGATTAGACTGGAAGATAGTCTTTTTTGTCAGTCTTTTTGAGGATGTAGGAGCGTTTCCGATGCTGGATGCGTTGACTCAGAAGTTCGAACAGGTCTTGAAACGCCTGCGCGGGCAGGGTGTGCTGA
>JAHRHE010000018.1 GCA_020027965.1 Nitrospirota bacterium
CTCCATCAGAGCCTCGGCTATCTCAGTCCGCTGGAGTTCGAACGACGGATCCGTGACCCTTAACCCGGTGTCCACGAAACCCGGGGTAGCTCAGGAGTCATTTCTAGGCCACTGCGGAGCGGGACGCGCACGGCGGCTTGGCTGAGAAGGCAAGTATTTCTAGGATCTTCCTGTTGACACCGCTCCCTTGAAAAAGTAGCCTGTCCCTGGTTGTCCGCTCGGCCTTTTGTGTTTTAATCCGGCAGCGCTAACTAAATCACTGCTGAATAAAGGAGAGCAAATCGGTCCCGCGCGCGTGTCAGCAACCATTTCTCCGCCATGTGCGAGGAAGGGCTTGTCAGCACTCAAGAACTTCCTGCTGCACCTTGGTCTTTGAACGCTCATGACGGCTTTGACACTCGTAGGTTTTGACGACTAAAATTCCCTCCTTGCGAGGGACGCATATGCGTCGACTCTGTACGGCCCTGAGCCTACTCACGTTGGTCGGTTGTGGCGCCAGCCCCCCTGTTGATCCACCATTCCTGCCAGTAAGTCACGCTCCACTCAATGTCCCAGGAGGTCTCCGCCTGGTCGATGCCTCCTTCGCGACCCAGATTCACGATCGCCAGCCGGCGCGAGTCTCCTCATCCCTTTCCATGCCGACGAGCGAAGGCAGCGACCTATCATTCTGGATGGAACTCGCCTGCACTGGGCTCTGTTATCAGCGACTCGCTGCGAAAGGCCAGGTGATCGTGTTCCTTGAGTGGTACAAGGAGGAGAGCGGCCTTCTCCTGAAACAAGCCAGGACGCCGCTGAATGTGAAAGGCTCCCGCTGGCGGACGTGGGGGACGAAGCATGTCAGTGTCGGTAATTGGGTCGCGGTTGTGCGAGCAGGGGATGCCTCCTGGGTCTGCTTGCGTGAGCAGTGCCATTTTAGCATTGCAGTCCAGCCGTAGCCAGGGTATCTTCTGATCACCGCGGGGTCGGAGACAAAGGGGTCGTCGGAAACAAAGGGATCGGGAGTCATTTTTAGGCCACTGCCGAGCGAGGCGCGCGTCACGATTCTGATGTGATGCATGTGTATTGACTTAGTTGTTCTCGACGATGGCACACTCTTGCTTTGTGGACCGGCTGCGGCAGGAGCCGGCCGCACGGGAAACCCTGGAGCAGGCAGTCAAGACTGTTCAGATATAAAAGCCTGACCCCATCGCACTGACCTGAATCTATCCGGAGTGCGATCGATGCCACCACAATGTCCCTGTAGGGTCGGCAGTGGACACTGGCGTTCTCACGCGAACATACCTCGCCTGCTATAAGTTATTACTTCTCTAAGAGTTGAGAGCCAAGGCGGGTTGGCCCAGATCTTGAATTCGATCTCCCAGACTTGGTACCGGCTCTAGACCAACTGGTAGGCAAGCCATGGAGTTACGAAACACCGAGGACCAGTCCAGCTGCACACAGATGCTATCTGGAATCTGTGGTGTGCTGGTCCTCGGCTCGGTCGTCCTTGGTTTCCCATCCTCGACAGATCCCGATGTCGTTCTCAGCAGTCCCCGAGTCACGAGGCAAGAGTTCGCCCGTACCATCACGTGGTATGCCAAGCGTTATAGGATCGATCCCGCTCTGCTACGGGCTGTCATCGTAACAGAATCGAGTTTCAATCCGGCAGCAGTTTCACATAGGGGGGCGGCCGGGCTCATGCAACTGATGCCTCGCACAGCGGCGGCATTGAACCTACACGACCCCCTCAACCCGATCGAGAATGTCCGCGCAGGTGCGAAACAGCTCCGGCACCTCTTGACCAGATTTAAGGGCAACCTCAGGCTGGCGTTGGCTGCCTACCATGCCGGTGAAGCGAGGGTTCGGTATCACGGTGGGGTTCCGCCGATCAAGGAGACGCGCGCCTACGTCCGAACGGTCCTGCGATACTACCATGCTTTCAAACCCCACAAACCTCACAAACCCCGCTTACCGGCAAGGAAGCCGGCAGTCCGAAAGTTGGGAGATCGGGCTTAAGGCGCCGAGAGGCTCTTCATCGAACAATAGTGGGCAAGGCGAGTGTCGCAGAAACGGGGTCGGGAGTCATTTCTAAAGGATCGCGGAGCGAGGCGGGGCGCGCGGACGAGGAAGTTTGGAGGCGACGTCAGATTGGAGAAGACATAGCTGATGAAGAAGGGCTTGTGGCTCTACGGGATGGCAGTCGTGTCGGGGATCTTGGTGTGGGTGGTTGTGTCCACGGTCTCCGGCAGGAGGGAAGCGTGGGATTCCGAGTGGTATTTCCTTATTGGAATCCCGGTGGTCTGTGTGGTGTCTGCTGGGCTTGGCTTTGTTGAGCCGAGCCGGCCATGGAGATGGGGCGTGGCTCCGCTCTTGGCGCAGGCGGTGTGGATGATCGTGACCCAAGGGGCTGGCAACCTCTTGCCGCTTGGCTTGGTGGTGTTCGGTGTGCTCGCCATTCCTTCGGTGATGACCGCCTGGCTTGGCGCACTCATTGGGAAGAAAGTCGCACGCGTGATGCCCTGACAAGCGGAACGAGGCGGGGCGCGCACGGCGGGGCCGATTTCGTTTCCTAAAATGGAGTGGTCTCGCCCCTCCGCTTGAGTACGGCGAAGCGTGCTCCTGGCCAAGCAAGCTTCCTCAGTCCTGCAGGTACAGCGTTGACAGGAGTCTGCTGAATCAGTAGCCTTTCCCCATTCATCTGTCCGGTTCATGACATCGCCCAGGGAGGACCGCGCAAGGTCATGCGAGGATCGTTGCTTGCAGCCCTCATGCTGGTGCTCACCGACTGCGCGTCCGTCATCAACGGCAGGACGCAAGAGATCAGCATCACGTCTGATCCGCCCGGAGCGACTGTCTGGGCAGTGGCCCGGTTGGATCGCTACGGGCAGAGGGTAGAGCCCTCCGACCGCATCTCAGTCACAACGCCGGGCACGCTTCGCCTGACACGAGTAGATTCGTATCAATTGCTCGTTCAGAAGGAGGGCTACCTGCAACAGGAAGTGCGAGTGGAGCACAGGTATTCCTGGTGGGCCTATCTTGATGTCATTCCCGTACTCTTGGATCTGATGGTGATCAATGAAACGCTCGGCGGGTTGTATGCCTTTGACGACTTACATCTGACCCTCGTCCCGGACGAGAGACCCCGGACCAAGTCTGACTGAGGGCCAGCTCCTACGATCCGATCTCGTTGGAACATTCAGTCCTTGGGGAGCGAGGCGGGGCGCGCGCGACGGCTTGGCTGAAAATGGAGGTATTTCTATACCACTCCTGTTGACACCGCTCTATTGAAAAAGTAGCCTGTCTCCGGTGTTCCATTCCCACTGACAATCCAAGGAGAGACTCATGGCCCAACCAACCACTGCGACCTTGTATGCACGCCTCGGCGGGTATGCTGCCATTGCAGCCGTTGCTGATGATCTGCTGCCGCGCCTGATGTCGGACCCTCAGCTGGGCCGCTTTTGGGCAAACAGGGCAGCGGATAGTATCCGTCGGGAGAAACAGTTGCTCATTGATTTTCTCTGCGCGAGTGCGGGGGGGCCCTTGTATTATACCGGCCGAGATATGGCGGCCTCGCACAAGGGGATGGGAATTAGTGCCAGGGATTGGGACCTATTCCTCGGCCATTTGCGTGCGACTCTGGATAAATTTCGGGTTCCCGAACAAGAACGGCGCGAAGTCCTGGCTTTTATCGAAAGCACGCGAGCCGCCATCGTTGAAAAATAATGACGAGGAGGTGGGGTCTGCCATACGGAATGACGTATTGCGGAGCGAGGCGGGTTGCGTGCGGCGCGGCGGCGCACAACCCCCCCCTAGCGGCCCAGGTACCGCGCCTGCGCGAAATCCGACCTGTCAAGGCTGTTACTGGTCAGTCTCAGCCCCGCCGCGACGATATCGCCATTCGGCTGCACCGCCATGGCGAAAGCCGCATCCCGGAATCCTGCGAAATCGGTCGTCACCCTGCCGAGGGTCGTCAGGTCGGGGGGTCGGGCTTTGGCGTCCTGACAGTCTCCTGGTGACACCGAGGGATTTCGGGTGGGGGAGGTGGCAGCACAGCTCGAGCGGGAGGTGGCGACACGAATCGGGGTCCTCCGTTCGGGGGCGCCTGGCGGGTCCCCCATGGCTGGGGGTGTTCCGTGACCCCCAACCCTGGGCAGACTCACCACCTGTAGTCCCGGTTGCTCAGGGAGCTGACGGTGGAGTGTTAAAAAGAAACAGGGTCACTTAGGCTTTCGCATGATCCTGCGGTAGCCCGATTAAGCGAACCGGCTCACGGCCTTTGAGATGGTCGGGCGTAATGACATACGTCCCGTACATAGTCGCTTCCCAAACCGACTGAGCGGCGTGCAGGTTTCCACCAGTTACCGCGTACGTCATCCCACCAACCACACCGCCGACAAGCGCAATGCCGACCTTAAACGCCCCATAGGGAATTGTGAGCAGCCAACTCGCAGCCTGTAAGCTAGCGCCTGCCGGTGTTCTATCCGGGGGATCCCCACCGGTCGTCCTGGCCAGTCCCGGCGGCACGATCAGCAGGCTCAAGAACGACACAAGGACCACGACCGATAATATCTTGGTCCACGGGCTCGGAACAGTCACTCTGCGGAAGTCAGCCAGTTCGCGTATCATGCGACACCTCCTAGATTGTCTTTTTCCTTGTCACTCTTCTACTCGGTATGTGGTCGAACCCGACGACGAAAAGTCCCTACAGGTTCTACAGATCTGGCATCTCTCATACCGAGAGCGGGACATACCGACTGATTGGAGATGTGCAGGAACCATTCCAACTGGCAGTAAGGTTGGTAACCATCAAAGGACTTAGAATTCCAAGGCTTCTGAGATGTGGCAAGGTGAAAAGCGTTCAAGGTGAACGATAAAGAAGGAAGCAATTACACACTGAGCCTGGTAAAAGCTACACGGCCGATTTGGCGCACGGGCGAGAGTTGGAGGGAGAAAATCCGCTGGTCAGCTCTGATCCTTAAAAAAAAGTAGCCTGCCCCCTGGTTTTCCACTCGCATGAGTCGGCCATGAGCGTCTTGACAGAGACAGGGGAATGAGCAAGGGAAAGGCGTGTTTTGGGGTTTCCTGAGGGTGTTCGAGCCGCCCCCCTCAAATGCAAAGTCTTATCACCGGGCCATCGGAGCGTGTTCCTCGCGCCGGCGGGCGGAATAGGCAGAGGCCTGCACGTCGCGGGTGAGGCACTCGCGCCCGAAGGTGATCAGGTGGTGCGCGACCATGGCGATCTGGAACACCGACTCGATATTACCCTGGCGCAGCTCCCGCCAGGCCATCTTCCAGAATTGTCCGCGGTAATCGCTGCAGATCCCGACGCGCCAGGCTGTGCGCGAGAAGACCTCGACCGCGCGCCGGACGTTGGCCCAGGTGAGCTGGTCTAGCGGACGCGCCGGCCGCTTGCGGTTAGGGTAGGTCTTCTTCGCCTGCGTAGCATAGCGCGCGTAGATCTTTCGCGGCTCGTACGCCTCGCGGATCACCCGCTTCCACCTCGCCACCACGTCCTCGTAGGGCTGCAGGTACTCGATGTTCGAGTCGCGCCCCTCGCCCGAGTTCAGGCGGCTCGCCTTCTGGAGCCGCTCGTAGAGCGGCGTCTGCGGCAGGGCGACGAGCAGGTTCGACGTCACGATCGGGATCTGGGAAGCCTCGATGAACTCCAGGATCGCGTCCGGCGTCTCCGGGGTGTCGGTGTCCAGCCCGAGGATGATCCCGGCGGCGACCTCGATCCCGTAGCTGTTGATCGTGTCCAGGGCCTGGAGGATCGGTGTGCGGAGGTTCTGCGTCTTCCTCATGGCTCGCAGGGCGTCCGGCTCCGGCGTCTCGACGCCGCAGAAGACATTCGTCATGAACGCCTCGCGCATGAGCTCCAGGATCTCCGGGTACCCGGCGACGTTCAGCGTGAGCTCGCAGGAGAGGCGAACCGAATAGTCTCGGCGCTGCTGCCACTCGACGAGGTGCGGCAGAAGGTCCAGCGCGGCCCGGGGATTCGCGATGAAGTTGTCGTCCACGAAGTAGGCCAAGATCTGCGGCGGTCTCTTGAGCCTTGGGTTTCTCCCGTAGAGCGCGGGGATGTCGCAGAACTCGCAGGTGAAGGGGCAGCCGCTGGAATACTGGACGCACCCGAGCAGGTACTGGCGGATGTCGATCAGGCGATAGGCGGGCGTCGGGAACTCGGTCATCGGAAGGCGGTCGATCGTGCGGTAGACGATCTGCCTCTCGGGGCGCGCCGCGGTCTCGTCGAGCCGGCGGAACAGCTCGAGCGTCCCGTCGCCAACCTCGCCGCAGTGGAGGAGGTCGATCTCCGCGTAGTGCTCGGGCGCTGCGGAGACCGAGGGCCCGCCGAGGGCGATCACCTTGCCTTCGCGGTGCGCGCGGCGCGCGAGGTCGAGAATCTGCCCGCGCTGGATGTGCATGCCCGACACGAGGACGGCGTCGGCCCAGGCGAGCTCGCTTTCCATCACCGGCCGGATGTTCTCGTCGACGAACCGGACCTGCCATTCCCGGGGCACGAGCGCCGCGATGAGGAGAATCCCCTGGGGCGGCATGAAGGCCTTGACGGGCCCCATCAGGGGAAAGGCGTGGTCGAAGGTGGCGAAGGCCTTCGTGTAGGCGGGAAAGATGCAAAGGATGCGCCGGACATTCGCCGGGCGGAATGTCCGTACGGTGACCGTCGGGGCAAAGAGCGTCGAAGGTGCCGACATACACGCCTCTCTCTCAAAGAGTTGGGGTCATCTCAAAATATTTGCGCAAAGAGTTGGGGTTAGGCATGCGTACGGGTGCCAAACTGATTGGCCCAGGTCGGCGGGCACGCCAGAACTATCATTGTCAACGCGAGAAGGACTCGCCAAGACGTCTTCATTTGTCATCCTCTGTAGATGGTTCAAGATAGCTAGGGGAAGAAGTTACTGTGTGCTGAGACCCCGGCGTCGCTGCTCGTAACTGATTAGTAATTACTATACCAGCTGGATGTACAACGGCCTAATGATTTGCGTTGTGCCGACGTGGCAGGTGACACACGAAGTGACAAACGATCTCAGGCACCGTTGCGCGGAGCGGGGTGGGGCGCGCGCGGCGGAGGTCCTGGGACTCGGAGAACATGAACGAGGGTCGCGCTGGTTCCCGTGACCGAGACAGCGAAGACTGATGAGATGGTACGCTGGAGCACGTATCCCTCGTGGGCGCACTTTACCTGGTTGTACTGCTTCAGCGCGATGGCCGGTGTTCGCAGCTTGCTCGGTCTGCGGTGGGGGATGAGCGGATGGGAGGTCTGGCTGGGCGGCGCGATGGTATTGCTGCTGTGCGCCGTCGCGCTACGCCGGTGGGCACGGTATGCCCTCACGTCGCGTCGAGTGATCGTGACAAACGGGTATACGGGCCGAGACATCCAGGTGCTTCCGCTCGAGGATATTGCTGATGTGACGGTCAGTCAGGGCCCCATCGCGCAGTTCTTCGACATCGGGACTCTTGTCATCCGATCCCTCAGCGGGGACCGGGTCATCTCGCTGCGAGAGGTCCGCGATCCGGAGGTCATCAAGACTCGCATCGAGGCGCTCAGGACGAAATAACAGGTTGACGGCAGACGGTTCATGGTGTAGAGTGAGACCATCTCACCATCGTGATGGTCCGGCGTGGGTGAGGCTCAACCATAACGGACTTCGCGATCGCATCGCGACCAGGTCCTGTTTGGAGCGGACTCCCTCCTGATTCTGTCTCCCCTCGGTTCCCTGATCCCGTGACAATGCGATCATAACGGAAGGATAGTGCTGTGCAGACGACTGCTCATGCTCATTTTCACACCCTTGGTTTGTCCGAAGCCCTGGTCCATGACCTGACCAAGGCAGGTTTTACTCAACCCACGTCCATTCAGGCGCAGGCCATTCCGCCTGCCCTGGCAGGACGAGACGTGCTGGGATGTGCGCAGACCGGCACCGGCAAGACCGCTGCGTTCGTGATCCCCATGATCGAACGGTTGGCGGCGATGCCGAACGGGCACCCGCGCGGCCTGATTCTGGCCCCGACCAGAGAACTGGCTCTCCAGATTCAAGAAACGATCGATAAGTTCGGTCGAAGCAAGCACATCGTTGCGACGACGCTGATCGGGGGAGCCGACATGCAGGCCCAGGTCCGAGGACTTCGCCAGCATCCGGATATCCTCGTCGCCACGCCGGGGCGGCTCCTGGACCATATGTGGAACGGGACGGTCAATTTGGCACCGATGAAGATGCTGGTGCTGGATGAGGCCGACCGCATGCTCGATATGGGGTTTGCTCCCCAGATCAATCAAATCCTGGACGCTATGCCGGAGGAACGGCAAACCCTCCTCTTCTCCGCCACCCTGCCGGCTGATCTGGCCAGCCTGGCCCGCGCGAGCGTGAAGAATCCGGTGCGCGTCATGATCGCGCCTCCGGCGACGACGGCCGACGGCATCACGCAGGCGGTACACCATACCACCCACGACACCAAGGCCAATCTCTTAGTCTCGCTGCTGGGGACGGAACACGGCACGGTGCTCGTCTTTACACGGACGAAGCATCGCGCGGACCGGCTGGGCCGCGTACTGGGGAGCGCCGGGCACAAGGTCGCCGTCCTGCATGGGAACCGGAGCCTCTCGCAGCGACGACGGGCGCTGGAAGGATTCAAGCGCGGCACGTTTCGCGTGCTGGTCGCGACGGACATCGCGGCCCGCGGCATCGACGTGGCGAACATCGGCCACG
This sequence comes from Nitrospirota bacterium, assembly GCA_020027965.1. GTDB lineage: Bacteria > Nitrospirota > Nitrospiria > Nitrospirales > Nitrospiraceae > JAHRHE01. Next base: position 8,703 of record JAHRHE010000018.1, read on the forward strand.
TGGTCAACTTCGACCTGCCGAAGTGCCCGGAGGACTATGTACACCGGATCGGGCGAACGGCGCGCATGAATGCGACGGGGCGGGCGACCAGTTTCGTGACCGCCGAGGACCACGATCAACTGCGGGCGATTGAAAAGCTGCTCGGCCAGCCGGTGCCCCTTGCAGCGGGGAGTCCTGCTCCAGGGCTTCCCATGCGCGGCTCTGAACAGCCGGCGCACCTTCGGCGGAGTCACGGGCGGTCGGGCGACCGGCAGCATTCGGAACGAAGAGCTTGGCAACGAATCCCCGCTCGGTAATCCCCCCAGCGGGCACATCCGAACGGGATCGTCGGGTCTGTGCACGCCTGCTGGTCATAAGCCAGCAGGCGTGTTTATTTATAGCCCGGCGCTCAAGAGGATCACTGGATGGGCTCCTCGGCTGACCAAGGTCTGGAACGGGTGCGGGACCTGACCCTCCGCGGAAAACAACATGGTCGGGAGTCTTTTTCGGGAACGCTTGTTGACGCTGACACCCTGTCGTGCAGTGGGGGAGAAGCGGCGTGGAGCGGGGCGCCTGGCGTTATCCTCGCTCCGCTTTCAGCAAAATGTTAGAGGGCAGGGATTTATCGAGGAGCTTTCGTGCTTGCTCCACGCCGACGACAGGGAGCCGCTTAGGGTCCAACAGGCCGACCTGGACAAGGAGCGACGCTTGATCCCAGTAGATGTGCTCATGCGCGATCCTGCCATGCTCAAACTTCATCACCACGACATGCGGTAGCTCGACGTGCTTGCCTGTCGGCGGGACCCCTGGGAGCATATAGTCCAGGGGAACGTTGTGGGTGAAGCTGAGCACCAACTCATCGATGACCTGATCCTGTCCCACCGTGCGCGAGATTCGCGTGATCGTGGTGTCCGCCGGCATCTTGCCGACGAAATAGCGCTCGTAGAAGCGGCGGACCTCGACGGCGCCGACCCCGCCTGCTACTGTTGGCAGGTTGAGGAGATACGGCTCTGCGACCATTGTGCGCATGGTCGCGTCCACGTCGTGGTCAACAAACTCATACTTCACGTGGGCATCGAAGACTGCCCCGAGGTCGGCGGTGTTGAGGGCCGTGTGGTCACGCATGGTCGGTCTCCTTGTCTTCTGGCAGACAGGAGCGTGAAATTGGGAATCGAGAAGCTTCCTTTCGCAGCGAGAGACGGAGCCTCATTGTGAAGGGAAACGTCAGGTCTTTTCAAGTATGCTTGGCTGGGATTGGCAAAGAGTGTGGAGCGAGGCGGGGCGCGCGTAGCGGGGCGGCCGGTTTCTGGGAGCGGAAACGCAGCAACGGTGTAAGGAGCCGTCCTCGGACTCACGTCTCCGATCGGCTAAGGTGAAATGTCATAGGCGGCAGCCAGTTGCTCGGTCAGCTCTGTGCACTGCCGCCTGCTCGGAGCCTCGGGGCACATCGCAAGGAGCGCGACCGAAAAGGTTGCATCGGGGTGATGCTCCAACAACGCCGCATAGATCTTGGCCATGAGTTGCGGCACCTCCTTAGGAACCTGCGCAAGGAGATCACGGTAGATCACTTCCCACGCCGCTCGCCGCGCCAACTCGATCTCGCCGACGGAGGGGATTTGCGCCGTGACTTTTGGCAGTTCAGCCTGCAGAGCCTGAAACATGCCTTTTGCCTCAGCGAGGTCGGCTTCGGCGTGCGCCAAGTCCTCCTTGGCCTTGTTGACGGTGTGCTCATCCACGTGGCCCGCCACGTGCCTCGGCAGGACCTGTTGGTAGTGGCCTCTCGCCAGCCTCACAGCCGACTCGAGCTGGCTCACTCGTGCTGACAGCTCGCGGCTGCGGCTTTTCAGCTCCTCCGCCTTGGCCCGCTGGGACTGGGCTTGCCGCCATAGGGTTCGATACCGGTCCAGGATCCCGCCTTGTTCCGGACTCATGGGCTCTGCTCCTCCCCACGCGAGGCCGGCCACAGCCGGCCGCGTCTTGTGGAAAGTTGAACTGCAAATGGAACGCTCATCACCGAGCCATCATAGTAACTGAGTTACCTCATGGAGGGAAGCTTTTCCTGCGTTTTCTGCTTCCTCACAGAAGCGGACACGAGCGCGGCTCCCGGCCGAATACTTGCGATGCGCGCGCGACGCGTCTGAACCGTTTTCCTGACGATTATTCCTCGGAAATGGCCTTGGGCATCCTTGCCTACTCGGATGACCATGCCTCGCTGCACAAAGAGGGTCGGGGAATGGGTTGCTGGAAGAATTGCATCATAAGCGGATCTCTTGTTGACCTTATGCAGAACAGGGCATTGACCGCTCTTCGCAGGTGGGTTACCCTAGCGGCGCGTTCGGAAGGCAATTGAAGGAGAGTACCGGCAAAGTGTTGTGTCAAAAGCGAAGGGCCACCTCAGTGCAGCAACCTGGATGCAGGCTCTAGGTACCATTACGTCTCTCACTCCAATCGTGCTTCTGTGCCAAGGCGTTTCTACTCACGCAGCTCGCTGTTCTCATCGGCCGTGTGCGGCCGGCTGCTGCTCGGCGCTCTCGCGCTGCTGCTGCCCGGTTGCGCGCTGCAACGGTCGTTCACTCCAGACCCAGGGGCCCACTTTGCGCGGGAATGCGCCCCACCACCCGCTTCCGCCCCACTGCCTTCAACCCCATCAGGCACAGAGACGCGCGAGAGCCAGCAGATTGAGCCCTTTTCCCCTCGATTTCACCGAATCGCCGCTGCGCTCGGCCTTCTCCCGCTGCTCACTAAGAGCGTTGCTCTGGAAAGGGAGCGGGCTGCAAAGAAGGAAGGGGCCGAGGTCGGGCTGATCCGAGTCCGTCAGCAAATCCTGGCTCGGACAGTTCTGGCCACGCTGGAGGCCACCAGCCTTGCGGCTGTGGTCCGTTGCGAACAGGCACGCGCCGACTTACTGGCTGACAGCCTCGCTGAAAAGCAGTCAAAGAGCAGGCAGCTCGCCACCGTGGTCTCGCTCATCATCGAGAGCGCGACGATGATCGCGACCGGTGGCTTGATTCTGGCCGGCCACGAGATTACCGAAGGGATCGTGGCGCTGGTCGGCGGCAGTTTGGCCGCGACCATCGCAGGAGTCAGCCTCTATCAGCCGGGGCGGCATGACTTTCAGCACCCTACGAATCTCCTCAAAGAGATCTGGGAGAATCCCCAGCAGGCCCAGTACTTCCCGGGGCCGGTCTGGCGGTTCTTAGGCGAACCCACTGAGGTCGGCAAGAGCCTGCGCGAACAGCTCGTGGCGAGCTGGAAGGAGCTGAGCCACATCGAGGGGCAGACGGATGAGGAACAGCGGCAGCGCTTCAGCCTGCTGTTCGGAACGGGCGGCACCTATACCATCGAGGATCTTCGCTCGCGCGGGGCCATGCTGGAAATGCTCGCGGCGGCCATCGATCTCATGCACGAGGAACTCGAACTCCTTGTCCGGGAGATGCTCCTGCGGGAGGAACTGAAGGAGTAGGCGAGCCCGACGGCGCGAGAACCCCGAGCGACTTGTCAGCCAGAGCCTTGCCTGAAAGGCAGGTTCGGGATTGCCCCAGGTCTTACAATCACACATGTCTCACCAGGAGAGCTCTGGTGGTTGGGGAGCGAGGGGGGAGACGCAGGGCTGGAGCTTCCAACTCCCCGAGGCGCGTAGGGAGCACCACTGCGAGAGAAGGACCTTCGCCATGGTGCTCAGCCTACGCGTCGAGGTACCCGAGGAATTTAGGAGGACTCGCTGCCTCGCCGGCGCTTCTCAGCCAGGCTTTTGATGATCTCTGCAGCCGCGTCTTTTCCACCCAAGCCAAAGGCGATCGCCAACCCCAGTCCGATAGTGGCAAATACAATTTGGACCGACGACGTCAGGATGGTCGTGTCAATCCCGATCTGCTCGAGAGCCATGGTGGCTGCAAACACGACCACCACAAACCGCGCCGCCTTGGAGAGGGCCACGGCCCCTTGGAGCTTGTTGGCGGTGGCAGCGTTGCGCACGACTTCCCCCACAAAGTGGCCAAGCAGAAGGCCTCCGGCCACGACGAGGACCGCCCCAATCAATTTGGGGATGAAGAGGACAAATCGCTCCAGGAGCTGGGAGACCGCAGCCAGCTCGACCGCATTGGCCGCACTCAGGAGGAACACCAGGATGACCAGCCAGTACACCAAGAACCCCAGGATATATCCCGGAGAGCGACCAAAGCCCAAGCGAGCCAGAAGATCATTCAGCTTGATTTTGTCGGTATACTCATCGACATGGGCGAGCTTGAGAAGTTTCTCCACAGCCGTCCGCAGTCCCCTGGCCACCAGCATGCCAACAAACAGTAAGAGAATCGCCACCAGGACGCCCGGAACCTTGCTCAAGATTCCGCTTAACACCTGTTGAAACGAACCCACGATCAGGTTCCACCAATCTTGCGGCATCGCGCACCTCCAGGAAGGATGGTTGGCGAGGGCCAGGCCGAGAACCCTCTACTAGGGAGACGAGGAGTGCCACATTGTGGAGGTCTTGTCAATGTTTAATCCCGCCCTGCCCGAAGTTGTTACGCCAGGGTAATCTGAGATGGCCCTGATTTGACAGACACCTCGACACGGGGGCAGCAAGTCCCCGGGAGGTGTCGCATGGGTCTACGGAAACGCTTCACATCCGAGTTCAAACGCGAAGCGATGCGAACATTGGAGAGTGGCAGCCGCGTGGCACCGCGGCCATGCCCTGCTCCGGCCGCATCGCCTTTTGCTCAGTACTTTCGGTGAATGACGCCTGTATTCAAGCCAATCGACCTCTCTGTTTGTGATGGTGATGGGGTTCAATGTAGTGGGCCAAGCAGGAGGTGCCGCGGGGTCCGCGGGGGGGATCGTCCACCGCGCAAGTCATTGAAGCCTTGGGACTATCTCCTCATCCTGCCCAGCCAGGTTAACGTCGAGGTTCCGTGCTTTTGCCCTTGCGTTTCCAGGGAGACTTCTCTATCGTGGCACATCCAATTCAGGGGATGCTTCGTATCTGTGAGAAAGAGGGTCCTCAGGGTGTCCCATCAAACAGGAGGGAGGGGCGTATGATGCACGGGAGTGACCGGAGGGTATGGGTTGCACTGGCTGGACTTGGGGCGGTGGTGGCGGTCGCGCTCGCCGGATGTGAGACTACGTCTACGACGCCGGGAACGGCCTCCAGCATGACGCAGAAGGGGGCGGTGCCGAAGGATGGCGAACTGCCACTGGCCGGGGATTACAAGACGTGGCCAAAGTTTCTTACCGGAATCGACAAGGAACAGGTCAAGCAGGTGCGCGACATTTACATCAATCCGGTCGGCGCACAAACCATGGCCGGCAAGGAATTTCCCAACGGCACCGTGATGGTCATGGAGATCTATAAGGCCAAAGAAAATATGGATGGCACACTGGAGAAAGCCCCCGATGGAAAGCTGGTCAAGGGTGATCTTGCCAAAGTGTTCATCATGGGCAAGGGCGACGGCTGGGGCCAGGCGGCGCCGGACAATCTGAAGACCGGAGCGTGGGTCTTCTCAGCCGCTGGTCCCGATGGCAAGCCGCTCGCGGAAGATTTCACGAAATGCCGGGCCTGTCATGTCCCGCTCGCTCAGAAGGATTTCGTCCATCGGTATGACGAGTACTTCGAGAAACGCGGGCGTACTTGAGCGGATTCGCTCGCCCCAATTCTGAATGGACTCTGGGAAAGTAAATCGCTTCCCGGGTATACAAAAGCCTGCTGATCGAAGGGTCGGCAGGCTTTTTGTTTGAGCGCAGAGAGCAGATAGGGCGTCCTGGTCAATCCCATGGGCTCCCCATCCCTCACCAGCTACTCCTGGACACCTCCCCAAACCTGGCGAACGCGTGTAACCTTTTCCCCAGTCAGAACGACTTCATACAAGAGGGGGGTGAACTGAGACCGGCGTCGAGCCGGTCGCCAAGGTCCCCTCGGTGACACAACAAAGGAGGTCGGTATGAACGGCGGACTTAAAATCGTCCTTGGGATTGCAATGGGCACAGTACTGTTCGGGGTGGCATCCTCATCCACGTGGGCAGACGGGCGGTCCGGTTGCGGGGGCGGAGAAGGCCATGCGTTCGGGATGGCCTTGCACGGTATGCCAGGCCACGGCGGGGGGCACCATGGTGCGCTCCGTCATCTGCTCAGGCATCAGAAGGAGGTCGGTTTGACGGACGACCAGGTCGCCAAGCTGAAGGCCCTGGCGCTGGACCAGGACCGCGCGCAGATTCGGGCTCACGCGGACGTCCTGGTGGCGGAGCGGGAGCTCAGGGCGCTCGTCTGGGACGAGAAGACGGACCTGTCCGTTATCGAAGCCAAGGTCAAAGAGGCCGAAGCGCTCGAAGCCAAGCTGCGCTTCTCGGGGATCAAAGGGAAACGCGCCCTCCTCGCGGTGCTGACTCCCGAGCAGCGCGACAAACTGAAGGCCGTTCGTGAACAGATGCGGGAATCCCATCGGGCCCGGATGCTGAGCCAATGGTTCGAACAGGTGGACCAGGAGGAGATCGCCGAAGGGGTGCCCCCCACGCTGGAGGCCGAGCCACGTGCGGCAGGGGGGACTCTGCCGGCCAGCTGAGCCCTAGGGTGGCGCGACGGTACGGTGAGAGTCCGGTCTGGATGTCGTGCGGTGCCGTTCCTGGGTGAGGTATGATGCGGGGGCTGGGCACGCAGTGGCCAGGGGCCCAGTCTCATTGGGGTGCAGACACAGGTGGCGGATGATCTCGAGATTATCCACCGGGTGTTGCACGGGGAGATCGACCTGTTTGCGGCGTTGATCACCCGGTATCAGCAGCACGTGGCAAGAATCGTCAACCGGCATGTGCCATCCGATCGCGTGGCGGAGGTCGGCCATGACGTCTTTATCCGGGCGTACGGGAGCTTGCCGCGCTTTTCCGGTCACGTACCATTCGAGCATTGGCTGTCCGGCATCGCCGTCCGGACCTGCTATGAGTTCTGGCGGGCAAATCGGCGGGAGGAACTGCCGGTGAGTGCCCTGACCACCGAGCATCAGCAGTGGATCGAGCGTATCCTGGCGGCGGAATCGGAGGACCGATTTCGTGAGCAGGCCAGACGACAGGAGGCGACGGAGCTGCTGCAGTGGGCGTTGGGCCATCTCTCGGCCGACAACCGCCTCGTGCTCACCCTGGTCTCTCTCGAGGGCTATTCCGTTCGCGAAGCGGCCAGCCTGCTGGGGTGGAGCGTCGCCACCGTCAAAGTACGGGCATATCGGGCCCGGCAGGCGCTCCGCAAGCTGTTCCTCGAAAGGGAGGCACAGGAGCATGACACGACTCAGTGACGAGGATCTCAACAAAGTCGAGTGCGCATTGGCGGAAGCCCATCGCTCCCGCCAGGAGCCCGTTCTCAGCGCGGACTGGGCCTGCGACGTCATGCGGGACATCCGCCAGGAAACCGCAGGCCGTGGTCATGCAATGCCCACCACGGGGATCGCTCGCATCGTGTGGCAGGGCGCCGCGGCCGCGGCCGCGCTGGCTCTGATCCTATGCGCCACTGCCTTGATTGACACCAGCCGGGACCCGGTTGAGCTCACCGCGCTGTTGTCGGATGAGCTCGAGGCCGGGGCTCCGCTCGTCGAGTGAGGGGACGTATGCAGGAGGGACCGGTCATGACAAGAGGAAAACTGTGGAGCGGACTCATCGTCCTGTTCCTCGCCGGAACGCTGACGGGCATCGTCGGGACCTCCCTCTATAACCGGTTTGAGCAGCAACACCGATGGGAGCGGGGGCCAGCTGCGAGGCACGAACGGATCATGAAACGCCTGACACAGGAATTGTCGCTCTCGTCGGCCCAGCAAGCCGACATTGAACCGATTGTCAGCCGGATATATGTGGAGGTCTTGCAGTTGCGCTTCCAGCATCAACCGGAAGTCGAACGGATACTCGCGCACGGCATCGCGGACCTCAAGGCCAAGTTGTCCGCAGACCAGCAGGCGAAGTTGGATGGACTATATGCCAGGGTCCAACAGCGCTGGCAGGTCTCACGCGACTATCTGCAGGCTGCTCAAGAACGACGTTGAGACACATGGCGTGTTCGTCAGCATGGTGTGCACGGCCCGAAGTTCTCCGGATTTACTCTTTGGCCCCTTGTGTACCGTGCACGGAAGGGACGAACGATGTTAGGAGCTCCTTCGTGGTTGGCCATCGTCTGACTGGCTCTATGGATCCTTATCGAGCTCAGCTACAGCTTCTGCCCCTGTAGGAGTCCCCTCAGTCGCCATGTCTTTCCTGTTCGACAGGGTCAACGTTGCGAGGCTGGACAAAGCGGGTGACACAGCCGGGGCTTCCCTGTGAGTGCCCAAAGGATATCACCACTGACCAGTCGTTCACCCGCCTGAAGTGGCGCGCAGCGTTGACTTTTAACCCGTTTCACTCTATATCTGACCCGCCCATCATTCTGCTTTCGGGAAAGTCCTGATGCGCTGCCGGCCACAGAAGGGTTGCTGGGAACTCCTCTCTGCCACGGCACTGGGGGCCCTCTGGCTGCTGTCAGGGGCCGGCGGACCCGTGCTGGCGGAGCCTTCCGCCGTGGAGCCTCCGGCCAAGGTCACGGTCGTCGCGGAAGGGAACACGCCGTTCTTGCCGGACATGTCGCTGGATGAAGCCCGTGGACGGGCCCGTGACGAAGCCCGGCGCAATGCCCTCGAGCAGGCGGTCGGGGTCTTCGTGCGGGCCACGTCCGTGGTCCACAATTCTCAGATTGCCGATGAGCTGATCTCGTCCGTCGCGCGCGGCGTGATCGAGGAAGAGCAGTGGACGGACGAGAGGATTGAAGAGGTCAAGGGCGGCAAGCGCGCCGGTACGCTGGTGTCCGTCTACCACACCAGGCTCAAGGCCCTGATCCGTCCCGTCAGAGTTGAACGGCGCGGTGCATTTGAGCTGCGCGCCTCCCTGAACAAGCACGTGTTTCAGGATGGGGAGGAAGCGCTGATCACAGTGCGGTCGAGCCAGCCGGCTTATGTGCACCTGTTCAGCGTGACCCAGGATGGCAATGTCACGCTGCTCTTCCCGAATCGCCTGGTAGCGAAGAATCTTCTGGGCGCCGATCAGGACCTGGTGTTCCCCAGCGATTCCCAGAAGGCACTTGGCATTCGCCTCCGCGTGATGCTCCCCCCGGGCAGCAAGCGGGTTGTGGAACACATCAAGGTCATCGCAACCAGGAAGCCCATCACACTCGCCAAGGAAGAGTCCTCAGGTAGCGTGTTTCGCACCTTCGCAAGTCGTGAGGCGGGGTTGATCCAGCATGTAGTCAAGAACCTGGCCCTGCTGGAGGATGAGGACTGGACTGAAACCACCTTGCCCTACGAGGTGAGGCAATGAAGGGAGGGCCTGTGCATACTCGGGCTCGCGCGGACTGGATCATCGCGGGCATGATCGGAGCCCTCTGTTTGGTCGGGGCGGCGCCCCGTGCCGTGGCGCAGACCGCTGGGCCCGGTGAGGTCATCGAAGCCGTCGGTTCCGGAGAGATCAATTGGACGACCGGCTGGATCAAGGCCGGTGGGCTGGGAGTGCCGCCGCCGCAAGCGACACCGAGCCAGGCCAAAGAGATGGCCGAGCGCGCGGCCTACATCGTGGCGCTCCGCAACCTCGCGGAAATCGTCAACGGTGTGCGCGTGGATGCGGAAACCGTGGTGGAGAATTATCTCGTGACAAGCGACACGATCAAGACCCAGGTCAGCGGCTTCATTCGCGGAGCCCAGAAGGTCAAGAGCGATCTGGAGCCGGACGGCAGCGTGCGCATGCTCGTCCGGATGCCGCTCTGGGGATCCGATGCGCTGATTACGGCCTTCACCCACGAGAGGTCGGTGCGCTCTCAGAAGCTCCCTGCGGAGCCGCCGACTCAGGGCGGGTCGACCGGACTCGTGATCGACGCGAGGGGCTTGGGCGCCAAGCCGGCTTTTTTTCCGCTCTTGCTGGATGAACAAGGAACGGTGGTCTATGGTCCTGAGACGGTCGATCAATCCATCACGGAAAAGGAGGGGTTGGTCGAGTATCACACCCTGCCAAAGGACGCTAACCTGAGCTCCCTGTTCGGCGAGCACCTGTCGGTGATCCGCCCTGTCCGGATCACCGCACCTCCCCGGCAAGGACCCCGGCCTCTGAAGATCAAGGGGTTCAAAAGAGCCGGTTCCCTCAAAACCAACATCTTGATCAGCAGCGAGGATGCAAAGAAGATTCGGGAAAATCCCAGCCTGATGGCGGCCTTACGGAACTCGAAAGTCGTCGTGGTGACCGATCCGTTGGTTGGAGGCATACAGGGGCGTTCCCAGGAAGACGGCCTCCTGGCCGCCGGTCTGGCCGCCCCGGTTCCCTGAGCGTCCGGGAAGAAGGGTCCCTGCGACGCCCGGTCGCACCGAGTCTCAAGCCGGCCACCCCCCATTCTCCTTCCTTGTTCCTTTCGATTCTCGGCGGGATCCATTGTGCCGGTGGGGGCACGTCCCCCCGCCAGCGCCCAATGCCGGATGAGGCGCTGAACCCGACCGGGCTCGTCGGGCTCGAGGCGGGTCGGGTTCGATTCTTGTGGAGATGAAGAGATGACGACGGCATCGGTGAACAATCTGGCCAGCGTGCGTGCGGGACGGATCGGGATCACCATTGGAATCGGGCTCACGCTGCTCGTTCTGGGCTTGTTTCAGCTCGGTGCCTTCGAGTGGCTGGAGCTTCGATCCTATGTGCTGTGGCATGCGCTGCTCCCCAGGCAGGCTCTCGACACCAGGGTGCTCCTCGTCAGAATTGACGACGAGAGTGCGGCGCGGCTGCAGTTGCGTCCCACCGCCATTCCCCGACGCATGTATGCGGCTGCAGTGAGGCGCTTGGCTGATGCCGGCGCGAGGATTGTTGCGTTCGATGTGGTCTTTGCTCGCTCAGAGGACCCTGTGCAGGATGCGGATTTGGCGCAAGCCATTGCCGAGGCCGGAAACGTGATCCTCTCCCGCTATATCGGGGTGGAGAGGCACGAGAAACCGCTGCCGATGTTCCGGAAGGGAGAGTTGGGAGAGGCCTTGATCAACTTTCGGTTGGATCGCGATAACCTGCTTCGGGATGTTCACCTCGTCTCGATGGACTTGTCCGGAAGCGCGCAGGAACCCGAGCCGGTGCTCACGCTCGGTCTGGAGGTGGCGCGACTCTTTTTGGACCCCAGCGGGGGACAGGAATTAGATCTGGATGATCCCTCCGAGCTCGGGCTTGGCACGCTGCGGGTCCCTTCTCCGGATGGGCGCATGCGAGTGCATTACTATGGCCCCCCTGGGACGTTCCCCCATCTTTCTTTTTGGCGGGCCGTGCGAGGCGATCTGGCGCCGGACGAAGTGCGGGGGAAAATCGTCTTGATCGGAGGGGCTGCTCCCACGCTGCACGACACGTACCTCACTCCCTTCACAGAAAAATGGGTGCAGACCCTCGCGGGACCCTCGGCGGAGAAACAGACCGTTCGGATGGACGGAATGGAAATCCATGCCAACGCCATCCAGACCATTCTGGACCGAAGCTTCATCCACGGAAGTCGGGATTGGTGGTGGCTAGTCCCAGGTCTTCTGGTCGGGTTGGGTGCGCTGGGCACTGCGCTGTTGCTCTGGAGTCGGACTAGGCCGAGGGCGGTCGCGGTGCTCTGGGGGGTCCTTCTCGTTGGAATCCCGGCGGCAGGGTACGGGTTCTTCCGCTGGCGCTGGTATTGGCTCGATGTGGTTCCCCTAACCATGCTGGTCGTGGCGCAAGCCTCGGCCGCGGTGGCATACCAGCGCTACCTGGAAGGCCAGAAGCGAAGGGTCGTGCAGCAGATGTTCGGCCGCTACGTCTCACCCCAAGTGGTCGAGCATCTGATCCGAAATCCAGACACGGCCAACCCCAGCGGCCGAAAGGAGCGCCTGACCGTATTTTTCTCTGACTTACGCGGATTTACTGGCCTGTCCGAGTCCATGGAGCCACAGGAGGTGCAACGGTTCTTGAACGAGTATTTCACCGAGATGACCCGCATTCTCTTCAAGCATAGTGGCACGCTGGATAAGTTCATGGGTGATGCGATCATGGCCTTTTTCGGGAATCCGGAACCACAGCCCGACCATGCCCGCCGAGCCGTCCGGATGGCCATCGAGATGCAGGAGGTTGTGGCCCGCCTCAATCGGGCATGGTCAGCGGTCGCACGTCCGACAATCGGGGTGGGAATGGGCATCAATACCGGCGAGGTGACGGTGGGTAACCTGGGCTCCGAGCAGTTTCTGGATTACACGGTCATCGGGGATCCCGTCAATCTGGCCTGCCGTCTGCAAGAGCATGCGAAGGCCGGAGAGATCCTCATCGCGCAGGCCACGTACGATGAAGTCAAGGACACAGTCGAGGCGGAACGGCTGGAGCCGATCCAGGTCAAGGGGAAGAGCGAGCCCATTACTGTCTACCGAGTGATCAGCAGACGGGATGCGGGGTAACGAGGTAGCGGCTTAGCGGGGCTACTTGATGGCCACCGCCTTGACCTGCTTGTACGTGGTGACGCCCTGGAGCACTTTGTGAATGCCGTCTTGGACCAAGGTGGTCATCCCCTCCTCAAGGGCGAGCCTGAGCATCTCCTCGGTCTTGGCTTTGTTCTGGATCAGTCGTTTCATGCGGTCGGTGCCGAGTAGCATTTCGTGAATGGCTATCCTGCCCCTAAACCCGCTCTTATTACAGGCCTCGCAACCCTTGCCCTTCGAGAGCTGGAAGTTGTTATCGTATTTGAGTCCCAGCTTGGCCCAATATTCCGCCCCATAGCCGGCCATCAGTTCGTTGAACTCTTCGACGGGCGGATGGTAGGTGGTCTTGCAGTCCTTGCAGATCTGCTTACACAACCGTTGGGCCAAGACGCCCAGCATGGCGTCCGCAAAGCTAAATGGGTCGCACCCCATGTCAAGCAAGCGGGTCAAGGTTTCCACCGAGCTGTTGGTGTGCAGGGTGGTCAAGACCAGGTGCCCCGTGAGAGAGGCCTCGATCCCCGTATCGGCCGTCTCTTTGTCCCGCATCTCACCGACCATGATCACATCCGGGTCAGCTCGGAGGAAGGCGCGCATCGCCATCGCGAAGGTAAATCCGATCTTCGGCTGGACCTGTACCTGGCGAAGGCCATACTGCGTAATTTCGACGGGATCCTCGGCGGTCCAGATCTTACGTGCAGGTGTGTTGATGAACCCGAGGACGGAATGCAACGTGGTCGTTTTCCCGGAGCCTGTCGGACCCACACAGAGGATGATGCCATACGGCTTCTCGGCCAGAATTCTCAGCTCACGCAGGTTTCGGTCAGAGAACCCCATTTTCTCCAGGGGGAGCGGCTCACTGGCCGAGAGGATCCGCATGACCACGTCTTCGTTGTACCCGGCGGTCGGAATGGTGGCCACGCGAAGCTCAATCTCTTTATTGTCTGCGAGCTTGTACTTGATCTTCCCGTCTTGAGGTTTGCGCCGCTCGGCAATGTCCAGGTTGGACATGATCTTGAGCCGGGAGACAATGGCGCGCCGGTAGCTCTGCGGGATCTTCATGTACTCGAAGCAGGTTCCGTCAACACGGAAGCGAACGACGGTCTCCCGTTTCTCACCGTAGGGCTCGATATGAATATCGGAGCTGCCCATCCGGAACGCGTCTGCGATCACCTGGTTGGCCAGCCGGACGATGGCGTTGTCGTTCTCGTCGACAACGCCGGTCCCAAGCTGTTCCTCCTGCTGCTCCATGGCTTCGCTGACCAGCTCGCCAAGGATGTCCGAGATGTTGCCTCCCGCCGTACCGGACATGCTGTCCGACTGGCCGGTCGCCGTCTTCAGGAATTGGAGGATGTCGCGCCGCAGCGCGACGGAGAACCGGATGCTCTGGCCCGGGAAGATCCGCTTGATGTCCTGGATCTTGTCCAAATTACTGGGATCATCGATCAGGATCTCGATGGAGTTCTTGTCGCGCTTGAGGGGAGTCCAATAGTTCTTCTTCAGATAGTCGACGTTGAGCGTCCTCATCAAGGCGGGGTCGACGAGGATTCGATCATCATATTCGACATGCGGGCACTTAAAGAACTGGCTGAGAGATTTGCCGATTTCGGCTTTCGGGACCTTGTACCGGTCGATTAGAAGGGCCTCGATGTCCGTGGTGCCCTTCCTGGCTTCGGCAATGGCGGAGTCCAATTCCGCCTGTGTGATCAGGTTGTTAGCCACCAGGTGATCGAACTTCGTCACCGCTTTCTTGGAGAGTTTGCGCAGGTTATAGAACGCAATGCCCAGGCCCTTCGCGATCTCAGCGACCGACTCCTCGTCCTTTTTCGTGAAGCGGGTTCCGCCCTTCTTGTTGAGAAGCTGGATGACGCCCATGAGATACTTATTTTCGGCGACGATCGGATAGGTCAGGACCTGCTTCGTGCGGAAACCGGACTTCTTGTCCCAGGAGTTGTCGTGCAGGAGGGACGGATGGATGCTGCCCAACTCGGTCCGGTTGTAGGCGTCGCTGATGTTGACGGGGCGGAGGTACTTGGCCGTGAAGCCTGCGAGGCTCTGCTCGCTGATGGGGACACGGATTTCTTCGACCGAATCGATGTGGGGAACCTTCGAAAAGATCTCCTTCTTCTCGGGATCGACCGCGTAGAGGGTCAGCCCCTCGGCGTCGAAGAGACTCAGGATATCCTTGTGGAGGTCTAGGAGGATTTGGTCCAGATCCTTGGCCGCATGGATCTGGTTGGTGATGCGTCGGACCTGCTCCGCATACGCGACCTTCTGCTGTAATTCCTGCAGGTTCTCAGGATGGACTTTTGTCTCTGATGCCATCGCGCGTCCTCTTGGAGTTCCCAGGTCCTCCGGCGCCAGAAAATGGGTCCTGCGCCGCTGCCGAGTCTGATCGCATACAAGCGTAGGCCGACTTCACTTCCAAGGCAAGGAAAAAGCGAGAACCTTATTAGCCTCAAGTCGTGCGGATTGGCCCAAGGCCGGATTCAGACCACAACCTGGCCCCGTCGCCAGGAACGAGAACAGAGCCCCTGTTGCAAGCCCCCTGTGCCCCCGCGGGAAGCCTCGCCCACGCGCGATGCGACGGCCTATCCTTGCAGGTCCTCAGTATGGCCTCAGGTCTGGGCCTGTTCCACACGCTCCTTCACGCGCTCCAGTACTTCGGCGGGAGGCAGCCGAGTGACGGCGCCGGTCTTTCGCTCCTTGAGTTCAACCGCCCCTTGTGCCAACCCTTTCTCGCCGATGATGAGCTGGTAGGGCACGCCGATGAGATCGGCGTCATTAAATTTGACGCCGGCCCGCTCGTCGCGATCGTCCCACAGCACCTCGACCCCAGCGGCGACGAGAGCCTCGTATACGTTCCGGGCCGCTTGAGACACCTGGCTGGACGGGCTCAGCGGCAACAGGTGAAGCAGGAAGGGGGCGATGGGGACTGGCCAGATGATGCCCTTGGCATCGTGGTTCTGCTCGATGGCCGCGGCTGCGGTACGGCCGACCCCGATCCCGTAACACCCCATCACGGCGAACTGCTCATTGCCTTGAGGATCGAGGTAGGTGGCCTTCATTGCCTGACTGTATTTGGTTCCCAGCATGAACACATGGCCCACTTCGATCCCGCGGGCGACACTGAGTGTGCCGTCCCCATGCGGGGAGGGGTCGCCGGCCATCGCGCTCCTCAGGTCCCCGAATGTCTCGACCTTGAAGTCACGGTCACAGTTCGCATCCACATAGTGCGTGTCGCCCTCGTTTCCGCCCACGACGATGTTCCGCATCACCCTGACCGCGTGGTCGGCGACGAGGCGCGTCCGACGAAGGCCGATGGGGCCAGCAAACCCGACCGGAGCCCCCGTCACGGCCGACACGGTCTCCGGGGAGGCCAGTTCGAGATCCTGGCAGCCCAGGAGTTTCTTGATCTTGACTACGTTCGCTTCGTGGTCCCCGCGAATCAGGACCGCGACGGTTTCTTTCGGCGTCGTGAAGAGGAGGGTCTTCGCCAGTCGCCGTGGCGTGGTCTTGAGAAATGCGCAGACTTCCTCGACGGTGCGGAGGCCTGGCGTGGGGACTTTCCGAAGGGGCCGGAACGGTTCGTCGGAGGTCTCCGTGGGCAGGCGCAATTCAGCGCGCTCTATATTCGCGGCATACGTGCCTCCTTCCGCATAGACAATCGTTTCCTCTCCGGTCTCGGCCAAGACCATAAACTCATGCGAGGAGATTCCGCCGATCAGACCGGTATCCGCCTCGACGGGGCGGAAGGTGAGGCCGCATCGAGTGAAGATGCGGACATAGGCGTCGTACATCTTGCGGTAGCTGAGCTTTGCGGCCTCTTCGTCCTGATCGAAGCTGTACGCGTCTTTCATGATGAACTCGCGCCCCCGCATCAGACCGAATCGAGGACGGATCTCGTCTCGAAACTTCGTCTGGATCTGGTAACAGTTGAGCGGGAGTTGCCGGTACGAACGGACTTCCCGGCGGATCAGGTCGGTGATCACTTCTTCGTGCGTCGGGCCCAGGCAAAACTCCCGCTCGTGGCGGTCTTTGAACCGCAGGAGCTCCTTCCCATAAAAGTCCCACCGACCGGTCTCCCGCCAGAGCTCAGCGGGAGAGGCGATGGGCATCAGCACCTCCTGGGCACCGGCTCGGTCCATCTCCTCGCGGATGATGCACTCAATCTTCCGGATGACGCGGAGCCCGAGGGGGAGGTAGGTGTAGATCCCGGCTGCCACCCTGCGGATCATCCCGGCTCTCATCATCAGCCGATGGCTGACGACCTCGGCCTCGCCGGGATCTTCGCGCAGGGTGGGGATCAGCAGCTGCGAAACGCGCATCGTATAGACGCTACCAGCCGTCAGCGCTCAGCCCTCAGCTCACAGGAATGGATCCCTCCCGAGCTGAAGGTTGACGACTGAACGCTGAGAGCTCCTTTACCGGGAAATTAGCCGCTCGATGTCATTCCAGAAGGCGAACACCATGATGCCGACCAGCAAGAGGAGACCGACCTGCTGGGCGATCTCGCGTTGACGCTCTCCGAGCGGCTTGCGTTGGATCGCTTCGATCCCGAAGAAGAGGAGATGGCCGCCGTCGAGAATGGGGATCGGGAGCAGGTTGAGCACGCCGAGGTTGATGCTCAAGATCGCGATCAAGAAGACCACGTTCGACATCCCTTGCGCAGCCGCTTCCCCCGAGATGTTGGCGATCGTGAGCGGGCCTCCGATATTCTTGCTGGAGATCTCACCCGCAATCATTTTGTAAATCCCGACGATCGTGAGTTCGGTCCATCCCCAGGTGGCTCGCAGGCCATCCACGGCGGCCAAGAGCGGCGTGGAAGTCCGGAGCACAGAGCGTCCGGGTCCCGAGATCCCGATCTTTCCCACTTCGACCGGCTTGCCATCCACGATGGCCTTCTCCGCACTCGGCGTGACGGTCAAGGTCAGGATTCGTCCGTCCCGGTCCACCTGGAAGTGGAGTGGGCGGTTGGGGCTCTCCTTGACCATGCCGGTCATCTGCGACCAAGTGTGAATGGCCTGGCCCTCGATTGCCACGACTCGATCGCCATCCTTGAACCCGGCCGCCATCGCCGGAGTTCCGCTCATGACGGCGGTGATGACCGGAGGGGTCTCCTCGATCCCAAGGTGGTAGCTGAGCATGTCTTTCCCGTTCTCCTGGACGTGCGCAGCGCCCGGGGTCACGACGATCGTCTTGACCTGATCGCCCCGGCGGATGTCGAGTGTCAGGGCCTTTCCGTCACTCTTGGACACGGCATCCAGAAGTTCGCTCCTGGTCGAAATGTCTTTCTCATCGACACGCAGGACCCGGTCGCCCACCTTGAGGCCCGCCAGATCGGCGGGCGATCCCGGCAATACGGCCTCGATGTCAGGGGTGAGGTCCTTGAACGTCGGGACAAACAGCGGGGCCCCGGTCGAGAGCCATCCCGCAAAGATTAGGTAGGCCAGCAGAAAATTGAACCCCGGACCCGCGGCGACAATCAACATCTTGCGCAGCAGAGGCTGGTGGGCGAAGGACCGGCGTTGCTCGTCGGGCGTGAGGGCTTCGGCTTCATCTTCCCCGAACAACTTGACGTAGCCGCCGAGCGGGACAGCGGAAACCAGATACTCGGTTTCGCCCACCTGCCGGCCCAGCAGCTTCGGTCCGAAACCTAGGGAGAATTTCAGGACTCTGACGCCGACCCAACGCGCGGCCAGGAAATGGCCCAGCTCGTGGAACGAGACCAGCACACCGAGGACGATCAAAAACCACCAGAGCTTCTGGGTCAACACCCAGATCACATCCGGCGACCATGCCATTATTGAACCCACGGTATGCTCCTTAGTATTAATCGCGAGTGAGTAATTCTGAACTCAGTCATGACCGCGCCGCCGCGCGGACCAGGGCGCCTGCCTTTTCACGAGCCCAGCGATCCGCCTCCAACGCGTCCTCCAGCGTTCTGACTTCGTGAGGCGTGTGCGCGTTCATGGCGGCGCGGATCACGTCGGCGATATCCAGGAGGCCGATCTTTTCCTCTAGATAGGCCGCCACCGCAACCTCGTTCGCCGCGTTGAGGGTGGCCGGCATCGTTCCCCCGGTCCTCAGGGCCTCGTAGCCCAACCCCAGACAGGGAAACCGGACATGGTCGGGCTCGTAAAAGCTCAAATGGCCGATCCGCGCCAGGTCCAGGGGCGGAGGCTCCAGCGGAAGCCGTGCCGGATAGTTCATCGCATATGAAATCGGGGTGCGCATATCAGGTAGTCCGAGCTGAGCGAGTACCGAGCCATCCACATATTCTACCAAAGAATGAATAATGCTTTCCCGGTGGACCAAGACCTCAATCTGCGTGGGCGGGATGTCGAAGAGCCATCGAGCCTCCACCACCTCAAGCCCCTTGTTCATTAATGTCGCGGAATCAATGGTAATTTTCGCGCCCATTTTCCAGTTCGGATGCTGGAGGGCCTGCTGAGGTTTCACGTCCCGCATCTGATCCCGGGAAAGTTCCCAGAGCGGGCCTCCGGAGGCAGTCAGAATCAGGCGCCGAACATCCTCCCGCCGGTGGCCTTTCATGGATTGGAAGATCGCGCTGTGCTCGCTGTCCACCGGCAGAATGGTCACACCGTGGGCGCGGGCTTCTTCTTGCATCAGCGCGCCTGCCATCACCATCGGCTCTTTGTTGGCCAAGGCCACGCATGTGCCGGCTTTGATGGCCGCCAGCGTCGGCACGAGGCCGGCCCCGCCGACAATGGCCGAAATGACCAGATCGGTCCCCGGCCATCGAGCCACTTGGGCAACGCCATCAGGCCCGGGCAAGATCTCGACCCCGGCCTCCTGACACCGGGCGCGCAGCCGGGCGGCCGCAGCCGGATCGGACAGTGCCACCGCGGCCGGCTTAAATACGCGGAGCTGCTCCTCCAGCCTCTCGTCGTTGGTGCCGGCGGTGAGGCCGACGACCTGGAACTGTCCGGGAAACTTGGCCACGATGTCGAGCGTGTTCGTGCCAATCGAGCCAGTGGAGCCCAGAATCACGATTTTCTTCATCGTATCTCCAGGAATTTCGTGAGGCGTAAGGCGTTAGGTGAGAGGACTATTTCCGCCCCTGAGCCGTCCACCTGACGCCTCACCACTCACGCCTTACGTCCCTTTCACCAGCGTCACGTAATAGTAAAACACCGGAGCCGTAAACAGCAGGCTGTCCAGCCGATCCAGCATTCCGCCGTGCCCGGGAATCACGACCCCCGAGTCCTTCACTCCGGCGCTCCGCTTCAGTGCGGACTCAGCGAGATCTCCCATGACGCCTGCGAGGGTGAGCAACACCCCGACCACCAGGCAATCGGTGACGCCGAATGACGGCAAGAACCAGATCCGGGCCAGCAGGGCTGCCCCGAGCGCGAGCACGAGTCCGCCTATCAGCCCCTCAACCGTCTTGTTGGGGCTGACCACCGGGGCCAGCTGGTGTCGACCAAGGCTCGTACCGACATAGTAGGCGCCCGTGTCTGCGGCCCAGGTCACCAGAAACACAAAGAAAACCAAGAAGTCGCCTTCAGGAAGTGCGCGAGTCAACAACAGGCACCCGAGCGTGAGCGCCACGTACACCACGCCGAAGATCACCACAGCGGAGTCCTCCAGGCCCTGTCTGAAATCGCGCCTGGAGAGGAGACGGTAGGATAACACTGCAATCAGCGTCAAGAGGAGGACGGTCCGATCAGAGACAATCCACGGCCACTGCAAACTTACCAGCGTAGCAGCCGCAGCCCCCAACCCCAGCGCCATCGTGGCCGGAACGCGCTGGTCCCGAAAGTACAGGCGGTAGAATTCCCGCAGGGCTAGCAGAGCCGCGGCGGTCACGAGGACGAAGAAGGCGCTAGCGGGTGTGTAACGGACCAGGAGGTAGAACAGCGGAACGAACACGAGGGCTGCGTACAGCCGTCGGGCATCGGGAGTCCGCCGCGAACGTGGCGCCTCGTAAGGTCGGGTCGTCGCCTGCTCGGCGCCCAAAGAATCCGAATTCACAGCCCGCTCGGTGGATAGATCGGCCCTGGGACCCGGCCGAACCGGCGTTCCCTCTTCTGATATTCAAGAAGGGCCAGGAGGCCCTCGCGGCGCCGGAAGTCGGGCCAGAGGGTCGGGGTGAAGTACATTTCGGTGTAGGCCAGTTGCCAGAGGAGAAAGTTGCTGATGCGGGCCTCACCGCTGGTGCGGATCAGGAGATCAGGATCCGGCAGGCCGTGGGTGAAGAGGTAGCCTTCCATGACGGCTTCGTCAATCTCATCCGGTTGCACCTTCCCATCCTTGCAATCCTGCGCGAGGCGGCGGACGGCATCCACAATCTCGGATCGGCCACCGTAGCTGAGCGCCACGTTCAACAACAATCTATCGAGGTGGGCGGTCTCCCGTTCCACCCTTCGCACCCACTCCCGCGCCGATGACGGAAGCCAGTCGATCTGACCAATAGCTCGAAAGCGGGCTCCTTTTTCGATCAAGGCCTCCATCTCGCTCTGTAAATACTGCTCGAGTAGGGCCATCAGCGCGTTGATTTCGGCCGAGGGCCGCTTCCAATTCTCCTGAGAAAATGCGTAGATGGTTAAGGCCTCGATCCCCAGTTCGCCGGACAGGGTGATGATCTCGCGGACCGATTTGATCCCTTCGGCGTGGCCGGCGATGCGGGGGAGACCGCGCAGCTCCGCCCAGCGGCCGTTGCCATCCATAATAATCGCCACGTGCCGGGGAAGCAGATCGACGTCCAGGAGGGAGATCAGTTCGGCTTCCGAGAGGTGTTCGACGCTGGTCGCAGTACCCTTCGTCATGCGGCTGGTGATGATCCTTTCCTTCGGCTGAGGCCTTCCTGGAAGGCCCAATGGCAGGTCTGCTCAGTCTAAACAGCAGGGCTCCAAAAGTCAAACGATATGTACCGGAATCCCCTGAGATATCGAGGGACAAGCACCTGCACACGTCCCATTGCGCGTGTTGAAAACAATGGGCTATACTCTACCGCTCTCTCTAGGAGGTGGGGCCGACCATGAAAACTGATCAGGAAGTGGAACTCACGCGATTCGGCGTGACCGAACTCGAAGTGCGCAGAACGTTGGGGAAAGTCAAAGTTCCCAGCGTGGACTACGCGGATCTCTACTTCGAATCCGTGGCGTCCGAATCGGTCTCGATGGAAGAGGGCCTCGTCAAGCGCGCCACCAAGAGCGTCTCGCAAGGGGTCGGCGTGCGGGCCACGGCCGGCGAGAAAACCGGTTTTGCGTACTCGGATGAAGTGACCCGGCAGGACCTCGAGATCGCAGCGGAGACCGCCCGCTATATTGCCAATGCTCCGCAGGGCGATCATCCGGTCCCGGCGACCCATCGGACGAAGCCGAGCCGAAATCTCTATCCGGCCGAGACATCCATCGCGGAGGTTGCGACCAGGGACAGGATCGAGCTGCTGAATCTGATCGATGCCGAGGCGCGGCGGTACGATCCTCGGATCAAGAACGTCATGGCCTCCTTCAACACCGAGTACAAGATCGTCGCAGTGGCCACGTCCGAGGGCCTGCTCGTGGGCGATATTCAGCCCCTCTCCCGCTTGCAAGTAACCTGCATCGCGGAGGAAGGCGCCAACCGCCAAATCGGCACCTTCGGCGGCGGCGGCCGCGCCGGGTTCGAGTTCTATCGCGACCAGGACCGGTACCTGCGTTACGCCAGAGAGGCGGCTAGGCAAGCTATCCTGAACCTGAGCGCCGTGGACGCTCCGGCGGGGGTCATGCCGGTGGTGCTGGGCGCGGGCTGGCCAGGCATCCTCCTGCACGAGGCCATCGGGCACGGTCTGGAGGCGGACTTTAACCGGCGCAAGACCTCGGCCTTCACCAGCCTGATGGGGCGACTGGTCGCCTCGGAGGTCTGCACGATCGTGGATGACGGGACCATCCCGTTCCGGCGCGGCTCGCTCAACATGGACGATGAAGGCACGCCCACCAGCCGGACCGTGCTGATCGAGCGCGGGATTCTGAAGGGATACATCACCGACCGCCTCAATGCGCGGCTGATGGGGATTCCGCTGACCGGCAACGGCCGCCGCGAAAGTTTCCAATGCATCCCGCTCCCGCGCATGACGAACACGTTCATGCTCGCCGGAGAATCGGATCCGGAGGACATCATCCGCTCGGTGAAACGGGGGTTGTACGCGGTTTCTTTCGGAGGCGGGCAGGTGGACATCACCAACGGCAAATTCGTGTTTTCGGCCAGCGAAGCCTATCTGATCGAGGATGGCAAGGTGACGCGTCCGGTCAAGGGGGCCACCTTGATCGGGAGCGGACCGGAGATCCTCACGCGCGTTTCGATGGTGGGCCACGATCTCAAGCTGGATGAGGGAATCGGCACCTGCGGAAAAGACGGGCAGTCGGTGCCGGTCGGCGTCGGTCTTCCCACGATTCGCGTCGACGAGATCACAGTCGGCGGTACGGCCTAAGCCAGGGCGTGATTCGTCATCCGTCACTCGTCACTCGCGGCAAGAGGGCGAGCAAAACGGAGATGAGCTTCTCTTTCCTCACGAATGACGAATGACGGGTGACGAATGACGAGTAACGACTTCAAAGAGCTGGCGGGCGATCTGCTCGCTCAGGTGAAAAGGAAAGGGGCGACCGAGGCGGAAGTCATAGTCGCCGATGGGCACACCTTTTCGGTGCAGGTGCGTCTGGGCGAGGTGGACCGACTGACCAAGGCTCGGGAGAAGCGGCTGGGCCTGCGCGTGTTCTTCGGAAAGCGGTCCGCCAGCGCGTCCACGTCGGATTTCACGAAAGAGGCCCTCGAGTCTCTGGTGTCCGACACCTGCACCTTGGCGCGCGCGGTGGTCGAGGACCCGACCTCCGGCTTACCGGCTGGAGACCTGATGGCCACAGATCTGCCGGATCTCGATCTCTATGATCCGACGGAGCTGGACACCGAAACCCAGATCGAGCTGGCTCGACGGACCGAGGCGGCGGCGATGGCGGCAGATCCCAGGATTACCAACTCCGAGGGGGCCGACTTCGACTCCTCTGCCGGGAGATTCGTGCTGTGTAACAGCCTGGGGTTTGTCGGGGAGCAGCGCAGTTCCAGTTTCTCGGTGTCGGTGTCGCCGATCGCGATTGAACCGGGCAATGGCGGCATGCAACGGGATTCCTGGTATGCCGTCCAGCGCAAGTTCGCGCGGCTGGACAGCCCGGAATCGGTGGGCCGGGAAGCCGCGCGACGAACCGTGCGCCGTCTGGGGGCGCGCAAAGTCTCCACCCGGCGTGCGCCCGTGATTTTCGACCAGGAGACGGCCGGCAGTCTGCTCGGCCATCTCTGCAGCGCCGCATCCGGCTACGCCCTGTACAAAGGCGCCTCTTTCCTCATCGGACAACTGGGCAAACGGCTGGCGCCGGACTTCGTGACCATTTATGACGATGGGCGGCGACCAGGGGGACTTGGCTCGAGACCCTTCGATGGCGAGGGTCTGTCCTCCAGAAAGACCACCGTGGTGGACCGCGGGGTGCTGGCCAGTTATCTGCTCGACACCTATTCCGGTCGGAAGCTGGGTCTGGCTTCGACCGGGAATGCCTCGCGCGGGGTGGGGGACAGCCCGTCGGTGGGACCGACCAACTTTTACCTGATGCCCGGCTCCACCGAGCCGGCTGACATCATCAGGTCGGTCAAGGAAGGCCTGTATGTGACTGAGCTGATCGGATTCGGTGTGAATATGGTCACGGGGGACTACTCTCGCGGAGCGGCCGGACTCTGGATCGAGAACGGCGAGCTGGCCTATCCTGTGGAGGAGATCACCATCGCGGGTAACCTCAAGGAGATGTTCGCCGGCATCGAAGTCATCGGGAACGATCTGGAATTTCGAGGCCGCATCGCCAGCCCGACGATCAAGCTCCGCGAGATGACGATCGCCGGAAACTAGGAGCCGATGGCGTATGGCTGATGGCTGATGGTCGGAGGGTCGAAAGGCCACCGGCTTTCGTGGCCTATGCGATGTGACTGAAGGCGCGAAGTCAGGTCTCCGGACCATAGGCCATTCGCCATAAGCCATATGCTCTTCGTTGGAGGTGCGTCATGGCGGAGACGTTCAGCGATCGAGATCTCAAAGACGGTCTCGTCCAGTATCCGAGCGAACGCGTGACGGTACGTGCCTATCTGGTGGCGCCGCCCGCCAAAGTACCACGGCCGGCTATCATCGTGGTCCAGGAGTGGTGGGGGCTCAACGATCATATCAAGGATGTGGCCCGACGCTACGCGAAGGAGGGGTTTGTGGCCATCGCCCCGGACCTCTATTCCCGCCTGGGCGACAAGGTGACCGCGGACCCTAATGAAGCTGGCAAGCTGATGAACACCCTGCAGCAGGAGGACGGGCTCAAGGATTTGAACGCCACAGCGGCGTACTTGAAAACGGCACCCGGTGTGAACGCCGCGCGCCTCGGGGTGACCGGGTTCTGCATGGGTGGGTCCTATGCGCTGATGCTTCCATGTGTCAATCAGGCGATCAAGGCAGCGGCGCCGTTCTACGGGTGGATCCCCAATCCTGATACGCCTCTCCAAAAGCTAGCTTGTCCTATCCTTTACATTTATGGTGAAGACGACGGATTCATTACCAAGGCTGAAGTGCAGCGGCTGGCAGACGCGCTAAAGAAATACAAGAAGGCCGGCGAGATCAAGGCCTACCCGGGAGCCTCGCACGCGTTTTTCAATGACACCCGGAAGGACGTGTACAAGCCGGCTGAGGCGAAGGATGCCTGGAACAGGGCGTTGGCGTTCTTCAAGAAGCATCTGGGATGAGATGTGACCGAGGCTCGGCTTGCCCTCGACTCAAATATTGCCGGCATTCCTCTCAGCTTAGTGTATATCGCAGGAAACTTGGTCGAAGCGAAACGAGTGGAAGCAGTGCTCAAGGGTCTACGAATTGATTACGTGTTGGAGTTGGAAGAGTTTATGAGTACGTCGATCATAGTCATGGCTACGCACTATGTGGGACTGCATGTGTATGTGCCTTCGGCTCGTCATGAATTCTGTAAGACCGCCCTCGAGCAGCAAGGCTTACTCAACACGATTCCGCTGGACGGGTTTCAGGAAAGCTAAATTGCGATGGCTCTGAACCAGGAAGACGGGAAGAAAATGCTGCAACTGCTCACTTCGCGCTACAACGACCGGCATTGGCGTAAGAAGATCGAGAAGACCTTGAGCTTCCCGCCGACCGGACTCGGGGACGAAGTCCACCGGGCCCTGTTCCTCTACCTCAAACATGGGCTGAAAGCGTACAAATCCCGCCGCGCCGATCCAGATTCCTGGATCGTAGGCGGGTACGCGACCGCCGAGGTCATCCAGCGAGCCACGTTCAATCCGACCGTGGTCGGACCCTCGATCACGAAGGAGGACGTCGCGATCCTGGGTGCCGACCCGGGCCCCGAGGTGGACGAAGCCTGGTGGGAGGACATGCTGGTCGCCTGGTTTGAAGCACCGGAAGAGGGAGAGCAAGGGGAGCAGGAAAAACCGGAATCGGCGTCAGGAGAGGACTCCACCGGACCGACTCGGTCGGCTTCCGACACTTCTCCTCAGCGACCAGTGACGGATGACCGCTGACCGAATTTCTTCAGGTTAACGCTTCAGATCGATCAGGTGGAGTTTTGCCCGCTCGCCCAGGAGATCGGTGCCCGGGAGGAGCTGAGGCGATTGCTCGGCATTCGCCCGCCTGGCCGCGGTCTCAACCTGCGGCTTGAGGTAGTCGTACAACTCCTCCACGTCCACCGCGCCATCCTTGTTGGCGTCGGCCTCTCCCTGCAACCCTTTCAGGAAATAATAGGTGAAGAGCCCGTGACGCTTCTCTGGGAACGCGGAGCTAATTTGATTCCCGGCTGCCGCTGACAGCACGACCATATTTTGGCTGGCCAGTAGTGGGTTCTCGATCGTGACCAGCATCGGCCGCGTTCCCTTGGCAATGACCGACCGGCCCCCGGTGCCGGAGAAGCAGGAGTCCATCACGACCGTCACCTGGGCAGCGGGGAGATCGCCGAGCACTTTGTAGAGCTGCGTCAGTGGGTAGCCGGTTTCCTCGAGAAAGGCCGGGTCGCCATCGTAGGGGACCAGGAAGGCCTGGTTGGTGTTCGGATCAGGGGCGCCGTGGCCGCCGTAATAGACGAACACTTCCGACTCCTTGTGATCTGCGACCTGCTTCTGGAGCCATTTCTCAAATCGCGCGCCGAGCTGGCTGCGGGTCGCGCGCTCGTTGAGCAACATCACGACGTTCTGCTCACGATAGCCCAGCGCCTTGGTCAGGTACTGCTTGACCATCTCCGCATCCCGCTTCGCATAGTCCACCTTGGGCAAGTCGCGATAGTCCTCGATCCCCACGATCACGGCGTACGCGTGGTCTTTCGGCGCGACCTTCGTGGCCGGGGGCGCCAGCTCGGCGTCGAGCTTGGCGAGTTCGGCTCCGCCGAAAAGGGTCGAGGTGATACCACCGATCCGGCCCATTCCTGGCCCCCGCAAGCTCGCGAGATAATCGGTCTGGAGGTGATCAACGAGAGGGGGCAAGAGCCCGGCCGTGGCTGATGGGACGACGACGTATCGGACGATGGAGTCCAGCGACGCCTTCCGCCGGACGCTTGAGCCATCCTTTGCCACGGTCACCTTGTGGGTCTTCTTCCAGACCTGAGCGCCGGTGGAAACGTTGTAGAGCTGGAGCTGGAGGTGCATGGTCACCTCGTACCTGGACCCGAAGAGCGCGACCGGCACGTCGGCTTCGAATTCCTTCACGTCACCAACCAGCAGGAGATCGGCCTGCTGCTTTCGGGCGGCGGCCAGGATCTGTTCCGAATCCGCCGGCTTGCCCGCCTGATGAGGCACGTTCAGAGGGACCACATCCTTCAAGGTGTGGGTGCGGAGCAGCGTGTCCCGCAAGGTGTGCTGAATGGCGGCCTCCAGGTTCTCGTCGAGCGGCTCGCCGTCGTAGGTGACCTTAGCTGTGTCGACCGGTCCGATCGCGAGGACCGTGGGGACTTCCTGCTCCTGGACCGGAATGCTGAGCGCGTGCGGAGCGATGTCGGGCACGCAGGCGCTGGGCAGCGCGCCGACCACCAACAGGAATCCGAGCGGAATCAATCGGAGACGGCCGTGAGCGAACATACAACCCTCCCGGTGGAGCCTGCCGTCATCTGGTAAAATTGACCACCTTCCCGCGCACCTCGATGCAATAGGTCGTCAGCAGCAAATAGGAGGTGACGGAAGAACTCGACGTAACTTCGATCAAGGCTTCTCCGCCCCTACCTTTGACCATGTCGAAAATCAAGTCGGCCAGCGACATGGGGTTCTTGACGGGGAGAAACAGCACAATATACCCACAGGAGGAGGCTTCCTCTGCTCCCCCCAGCACGATGTAGTTCCCGGTCGCCGGCATGGTGGACGGAGCGATCGCTCCAGGGGTCACGCAAGCCGCGGTAAGCCACGCGACCAGCCCGCAGACGGCCCACACGCCGGCGGCCTTCCATCGGCCGACTCCGACTACCCGCACCCCCGATGCCCGACCGGACGCGTTCATTTGAACTTTTTGACGGCAATCCCGTTGACGACGGTGCAATCTGAAGCCACGATGGGGAGGAAAAATATCGATCTCCGATG